>NZ_LSZO01000184.1 GCF_001580025.1 Ventosimonas gracilis
GCCGACCATGTCGGCATTGTTTTCATAACCACATGAAACGCATGCAAAGTCGGCTTGCGTCTGGCGGTTGTCTTTCGAGGTATGTCCGCATGCAGGACACGTCCGGCTGGTGTTTTGCGGTGGCACCGTTATCAGTATGCCGCCGTTCCAATCCAGCTTGTATTGCAACTGTCGCCGAAACTCGAACCAGCCTTGGTCGAGTATGGCTTTGTTCAGCTCTGATTTGGCTTTGACCCTGCGCCCCGGCGCTTCGCTTGTGCCTGCCGCCGATTTCGACATATTGCGTACCTGCAAATCCTCAATACACACCATCGCGTGGTTTTGGCTGATCGTGGTTGTGGCTTTGTGCAGGTAGTCGTGGCGGGCGTTGCCGATGCGGGCGTGCAGGCGCTGAACTTTGCGTTTGGCTTTCCTCCAATTACTGCTAAATTTCTCCTTTCGGCTCAATGACTGCTGCGCGCGCCGAAGCGCCGTTTCATGCCGATTGAAACTGTTGAGCGGCGCAAGGTAACTGCCATCCGAGAACGTGGCAAAACGGGCAACGCCCATGTCGATGCCGATAGCACTTGTGGCTTCGGGCAAGGGCTGATCCACTTCCCGCTCGGTCTGTATCGACACAAACCACTTGCCTGCTCGCAGCGATACCGTGGCGTTGCGCACTTGACCCTGAATATTTCTGCTGTTGCGGTACCGTAGCCAACCCAGTTTTGGTAGAAATATTCGGCTATTCGCTTCATCGAGCTTGATTTGCTGCGGCTGCGGATAGCGGAAGCTGTCGCGCACGCCCTTTCTTTTGAAGCGGGGAAATTCCGCCCGTTTGGCAAAGAAATTGGCATACGCCCGTTCCAGGTCTTTGAGCGATTGCTGCAAAGTCTGCGCAGGCGAGAACTTCAACCAAGCAAGCTCGCGCTTCCACGCAGGTAGCAGATTTGCCAGCATCGTATAGCTGAACCGCGTTTGCTTATCGGTCTCGTAGCGCTCCTTTTGCAACGCCAGCGCTTTGTTATAGACAAACCGGCACGAACCGGCAAAGCGGCTCATATCGCGCTTTTGCTGCCCATCCGGTATCAGTTCGTATTTGTAGGCTTGCAGACGTTGCATGCCTGACAGTATAGGTCGATCTATGAAAAACAACACTGATGAGCTGCGCAGCAAGGACGGTTACGCCGTCCGCGCTATCCATCCTCGCCCTGAAGAGGGTGTCGCAAAAGGGACAGAAATCCATTTTATTTCTGAATTTAAATTTTTAACCGAATGATTTTATTGATATAAATAAAACGAATCCGTAGCAGAAATCCGGTAGCGGAGCCTTTTGCGACATCCTCTAAAGAGCGAGATCTTGCGCGCAACCCTGATAAAGAGGCTTATTCGCTCGTCTTTAGCCCTATGTTTCAAACCAGCGCATCCCCCACGCGTAATATTTTGAGCGTGTTGGTGCCGCCGGTTTTGTGGTAGTTGTCGCCTTTGCTCAAGATGACCCAATCGCCGATTTCGACCAAACCGCGTTTAAGCAACTCATCGACTGCGGCTTGGCTTAGCCGGTTTTCTGGCTGCGCTTCGGGGTCGAACGGGATGCAGTACACGCCGCGAAACAGTGCCACGCGGGTTTGTGTTTCGGCATGTGGGGTAAAGGCAAAAATCGGCACCGCCGAGCGGATGCGCGACATCACCTGCGGGCTGTAGCCGCTTTCGGTCAGGCTGATAATGGCTTTGATGCCGGGAAAATGGTTGGCGGTATACATGGCCGCGAGTGCAATACTTTCGTCGCAGCGGGAAAATACTTGTCCCAATCGATGGCCAGAATTTTGACTGGTGGGGTGTTTTTCCGCGCCCAGACAAATCCGCGCCATCGCTTGCACGGCTTCTACCGGATACTGCCCGGCGGCACTTTCTGCCGAAAGCATCACCGCATCGGTGTAATCGAGCACGGCATTGGCGACATCGGAGACTTCCGCGCGCGTTGGCAAAGGGCTGGCAATCATCGATTCCATCATTTGCGTGGCGGTAATGACCGCTTTGTTGTGACGGCGCGCGTGCAGGATGATTTTTTTCTGAATGCCGACCAGTTCGGCATCGCCAATCTCTACACCCAAATCACCGCGTGCGACCATCACCGCGTCGCTGGCGTCAATCAGTGCATTCAGGCTCTGGTCATCGGCGACGGCTTCGGCGCGTTCGATTTTGGCAATCAGCAGCGCAGCACTGCCCGCCTGGTCACGCAGCCTTCGCGCCTGGTGCATATCGTCCGCCCCGCGCGGGAAGGAAACGGCCAGATAATCCAGTTTTAACGCTGCCGCCAGTGCAATATCGGCTTTATCTTTATCGGTCAGCGCCGGGGCACTTAAACCGCCACCGCGCCGGTTGATACCTTTGTTATTGCTTAAGATGCCGCCGGTGATCACTTCACAATCGAGCGCCTGTGCCTGCACGGCGAGCACGCGCAGCACCAAGCGCCCATCATCCAGTAACAGCTCATCGCCTGACGCGCAGTCTTTGACTAAATCGGCGTAGTCCACGCCGACGATTTGCGCCGTACCCGCCTCTTTGGGATGGTGGGTGGACAGGCAAAAACGAGCGCCCGCGTTAAGCTCCACCTTGCCCTCGATAAAACGGGCGATACGGATTTTCGGCCCCTGCAAATCACCCAGCAGCGCCACATGACGACCTTGCCTGGCAGCAAGCGCTCGCACCAGGCGGGCGCGTTCTGCGTGCTGCTCTTTCGTGCCGTGGGAGAAATTAAGCCGCGCCACGTCCATTCCGGCAGCAATCAAGGCCTCAAGCACTTCGGGGCGGTCACTGGCAGGCCCTAAGGTGGCCACTATCTTGGTACGGCGCAACAGCATGCAGAACATCCATCTAAGGGAAAGCTGGGCATTATAGGCGGGTAGAATGATCGAAGTGTGAGGGGAGTAGTCATAGGCACTGCCAAGGCATAGAATGCTGCACCACCTTCTATACAGCGCGAATGTTTCGCATTAATATAGCGCGTACGTTTCTTGATTCCTTTCGCTTGACCCTACAGGACAACACCATGATTCGCATGCCTTTGGCCTCTGTCAGCCTGCTGGCTATTGCCATCTCCCTCGCCGCTTGTGGCGACGACAAAACCGCTCCGGCCAACCCAAGCACGCCGCCCGCTGCGACAGCGCCAACGTCAGCACCTGCCGCGCCGGAAACTAACGTTGCTGCTGCCGTGGAGCAAACCGAGCAAAGCGATGAAGCCGCGGCTCGCGCCGTTATCAGCAACTACGCCGATATTGCCCTGGCCACCTTTGGCGACGCACTGGAAACGGCGAAAAAACTGCAAGCGGCCATTAACGCTTTCCTCGAAAACCCCGGTGCCGAGACCCAACAAGCCGCCAAAGACGCTTGGATTGCCGCGCGAGTGCCCTATATGCAAGCGGAAGTGTTCCGCTTCGGCAATACCTTTGTCGATGACTGGGAAGCACAGGTCAATTCTTGGCCGCTGGACGAAGGCTTGATTGACTACGTTGCCGAAGGCACGGCGGTTGAGCAGGGTAATCCGGCGGGCTTTGCCAATATCATCGCCAATCCGAAAATTCAGGTCGGCGAAGATGAAATCGACCTCACCGACATCACCGGCGAAGCGCTGGCGGAACTGAACGAACTGGCCGGTTCCGAAGCCAACGTTGCGACCGGCTATCACGCCATTGAGTTTTTGCTGTGGGGACAGGATTTACACGAGTTCGGCGCAGGTGCAGGTGAGCGTCCGTGGACCGATTACCTGGTTGGCGAAGGCGCAACCGGCGGGCACAACGAGCGCCGCCGCACTTATCTGCGCGAAGTGACCGATTTATTGGTTAAAGACCTGGAGTGGATGGTCAGCCAATGGCAAACGGATGTCGCCGATAACTACCGCGCCACGCTGGAAGCTGAACCGGCTGAAGACGGCCTGCGCAAAATCCTCTTTGGCATGGGCAGCCTGTCTTTGGGGGAACTTGCGGGCGAGCGCATGAAAGTGTCTCTCGAAGCCCATTCGACCGAAGACGAGCACGACTGCTTTAGCGACAACACGCACAATTCGCACTTCTACAACGGCCTTGGCATTCGCAATGTCTATCTGGGCGAGTACAAGCGTGTGGACGGGCGCACCATCAGCGGTGCGAGCCTGTCTTCCTTGGTTGGCAAAGCCGATGCAGCCGCCGATAAAGCACTTAAAGACGCGCTGGATGCCACTCAGCAAAAACTGCAAGTGCTGGTGGATAGTGCGAACAATGGCGAGCACTTCGACCAGTTGATTGCGCCCGAAAACGAAGCCGGACAGGCAAAAGTGCGTGACGCCATCAGCGCACTGGTCGAGCAAACCCGGGCGATTGAAAAAGCCGCTTCAGCCATCGGCGTAAGCGACTTGGAACCGGATGCCGCTGACCACGAGTTCTGAGTTTTTATACAAAGCTCGCACAGAACTTGCATGATAAAAACGGATGCGGCGCTTGTCGTGTCCGTTTTTTTGTTTACCCCCCCTTGATTGGCCGCCATGTTTCCCCGCCGTTTTTTCTTTCTGCTGATAACGCTGCTAAGTGCTGCGAGCACAGCTTATGCGAATGAAGCGCTGCCCGCTGGCAAGGGCAGCACCGGCCAACAAAGCCGCACCGCCTTTTTACAGCCGTCGGCCAATCTGTCCTTGGAAGGACGGCTGGATTTTGCCGCCGGGCGCAGTTTTTTTCGCAGCCCTTGGGTGCGTGCACCGACCACCACTACCGCGCGAGACGGCTTGGGGCCGCTGTTTAATGGCATGAACTGCCAAGGCTGTCATATCCGCAATGGCCGCGGCCAGCCGCCTGCCATCAATAGCACAAAAAGCGCCTTTTCCATGCTGCTGCGCCTGTCCATCCCGCCGCAAAACGAGGCGCAGCAGGCATTGCTTAAAACCATCGGCATCGTGCCGGAGCCGGTCTACGGCGGGCAATTGCAGGATATGGCAAACCCCGGGGTTACGCCGGAAGGCCGTATCCGGGTGGATTGGCAAACCCACCAAGTGCAATTTGCCGATGGTTTTAGCGTCGAACTGCAAAAGCCGGTGGTGAACATTGAGCGCTTGGGCTACGGCGAACTGCGACCCGATACGCAATTTTCCCTGCGCGTTGCGCCGCCGATGATTGGCCTTGGCCTGCTTGAAGCCATTCCCGAACAGGCGATTTTGGCGGCGGCCGAAGCGCAGCAGCAAAGTCCTGGCGACGTAAAAGGTACGCCCAATTGGGTTTGGGATATTGCCCAAGGTAAAACCGTGCTGGGGCGCTTTGGCTGGAAGGCCGGGCAGCCCAATCTCAATCAGCAAAACGCCAACGCCTTTGTTAATGATTTGGGGCTGACCAGTGCGCTCTTCCCCAAAGACCCATGCACGGCAAGCCAAAGTGCTTGCCTGCATTCGGTTAATGGCGGCGAGCCGGAGGTGTCCGCCAATATTTTGCGACTGGTACTGCACCATACCCGCCATATCGCCGTACCCAAGCGGCAAAATATTGACGACCCAGAAGTGCTGCGCGGCAAAGCACTGTTTCAACAGGCCGGTTGCGCGCAGTGTCACAGGCCTAGCTGGCGCACCGCCGCCAATGCCGCAGACCCCGCTTTGGCTAACCAGCTTATCTGGCCGTACAGCGACCTGCTGCTGCACGATATGGGAGAAGGGTTAGCCGATGGCCGCGGCGAATTTGCCGCCAGTGGCAGGCAGTGGCGCACCCCGCCGCTCTGGGGCATTGGCCTTACGCAGACTGTTAATCCCAAGGCGCAGTTTCTGCACGATGCGCGCGCCCGCACGCTACTGGAAGCCATCCTCTGGCACGCTGGCGAGGCCGCAGATGCCAAGGCACAGGTGCTTGATTTTAATGAAGAGCAGCGCAGCGCCTTACTGGCCTTTTTAAATTCACTCTGAGGATTTTTTTCATGTTTACCCGATTGTTAGGGTCTGCTCCCGCTTCAAACGTGGCGAAGGCGGAGCCAGATTTTGCGCGCAGCAAGGCGCGAGAAGAGAAATTTGCTCATGCAAATGAACGACGAGTAACACAGCGGCGCGCAAAATCTGGCCCGTCCCTTCGGGCTGCGCTCAAAATTTCGCCATACGTTGTTGCAGCATTTGCCAAGGTTGTACACATTGGCTGCATGCTGCGCCTGGTCTGGCGAAATTTTGGGCAGCAGCGCGGCTCGCGTTTGAAACGGGAACAGACCCTGGCTATCGGCCTGTTAAGTCTGCTGCTAAGCGCTTGTGATGACCCAGCATCACAACAAATAGGTGTTATCAGCACATCCGACGCGCAGCAGGAGCAAGTTACCCGTGATTTAGCCCAAGACGTGATACGCGCCCTGCACCTGCGCTGGCAGGAGCAAACCGGGGTCATGACAAAGAGCGTTGAAGACTTTTGCGCGGGTTTATCTTCCCTCAAAGACGCACGCTTTGGCTTTAGCCAAGCCGCCGATGCCTGGAGCTTTTTGCAGCCGGTACTGATCGGACCGCTCGCCGAACATAACCTGGCTTGGCGCGTGCAGTTTTGGCCGGATAAAAAAAATCTGGTTGGGCGGCAAGTTGAGCAACTGCTGAAAAAAAATCCCGCGCCGGATGTCGCCACACTGGAAAAATCCAGCGTCGTGATACAGGGGCTTTCCGCTGCCGAATATATTTTGTTTGACCCGTCCATTGATCTTGCAGAGCGCGCGACTCAATCGCGCTACTGCCCGCTGCTGCAAAGCATTGCGCAAAACCAGCAGAACTTGGCGGGCAGCGTACTCGCGCAGCTTGATGCCAAAGACGGTCTCCTTACGGCCTTTGCCGCATTCCCCAATGAACGCTATGCAGACCCGATGGAAGCCATCAGCGAGCTGATGCGCGTCAACGTGACTGCGCTCGACAGTCTTAAGAAAAAACTGGGCACGCCCTTGGGGCGCTTAAACAAAGGCAACCTGCAACCCATGCAGGCCGAGTTTTGGCGCAGCGATTTGGGGCTTGCTTCCATCAGCGCGACCCTTTCGGCCAGCCTTGCCCTGTGGCAAGGCAACACGCATCTTGGACTGCGCGATTTGCTTAAAGGCAGCGAGCATGAAGCGCTTATCCCGCGCATTGACGCAGCCTTTGCCGATGTCAAGCAGGATCTGGGCGCTGGCGGACTCGGCAATGCGCTAAAAGATGAAGCGGGACGTGCGCAACTGAATAAGCTCTACGACAGCCTTAACCGCCTGCACCGCCTGCACCAGCAGGAATTGGTGACGGCGCTTGGCATCCAGCTTGGCTTTAACGCAAGCGACGGCGATTAAATGCGCCGCCGCTCGTTTTTAACCCTCGCCGCGCTGCTGGCGGCGGGCGGTAGTGTGGGCGGCTTTTGGCTCGCCCGTGGCACCAAGCAACCGCTGCTGCTGTCCGCCCGTGATGACCACAATGGCAAGCATTACGCCGTCGGCTATCAGTTAGACGGCGCGGCGCAGTTTGTCACCCCAATCAGCCAGCGCGCGCACGATATGGCCTGCCATCCCACTTTGCCGCTTGCTTTGTGGACGGCAAGACGCCCAGGCACAGAAAGTCATCTGATTGACCTGCAAAGCGGCCGCTTGCTGCAACAGATTAAAACCCCAAAAAACCGCCACTTCTACGGCCACGCACTGTTTGACAGCAGCGGGCAGTGGCTGTACAGCACAGAAAACGACACGACCGACCCCGGCCGCGGCGTGCTGGGCGTTTGGCGCTTTAACGCAAGCCAACTGATCCGCGAAGGCGAACTGTCTACCCACGGCATTGGCCCGCATCAACTGGGCTGGTTAAACGATGGGCAAACGCTGGTGATTGCCAACGGCGGCATTCGTACCGAAGCGGAAAGCCGCATCGAGATGAACCTTGATGCCATGAAGCCGTCTTTAGTGCTGATGCATAAAAACGGCTCGTTGCTGTCCAAGGAAACCCTGGCGCAGCCGATGAACAGCATTCGCCATCTCGCCATAGCGGATGACGACAGCATTGCCGTCGTCCAGCAATATATGGGCGAGGCGTTTGAACCTGCCGATTTAATCGCCATCAAACGCCCAGGGCAGGCGCTGGCCGCCTTTCCTATCGATGAAACGCAGCGTTTGGGGCTTAACCAATACTGCGCCAGCGTCGCCATACACAGCGCAAAACGCCTGCTGGCCGTCACCGCCCCGCGTGGCAACCGCTTTTTGGTCTGGCATTTGGACAGCGCCGAATTACTGCTCGATACCCATTTGGCCGACTGCGCAGGCGTAGCCGCCGTCGCGGATGGCTTTGTCGTCACCTCCGGGCAAAGCCGTTGCCGTTATTACGACTTTAATCAAGCACCGGTTAAATCCGCGGTACTGCCATTACCCGCCGGATTATGGGACAACCATTTGCGCATGATTTAAAACGATTAAGCCGTTATTGAATAACCGCAGTGCCCGTTTTATTTCACTTTGCTTAAATCGCCTTTAAGCGCCACGCCGGCGATAACGTTACCGGCGTGGCATTCGTAATTGGCGCTATCTTTGTACTCGTTTCTTTTATAGAAACTAACAATATTGGTTACCGCATTGGCACCTGCATTTTTGGCGGCTGTATGCAGGGCAATAATGGCCGACTGCGCCACATATTGGCAGGCTACGGCATCGGATTTGCCAAAGGCGTTGGTTTTTTTATTGGTGACGGAATCGCGTTGCAAGATTTGCCCTTTCGGCCCGCTGCCGGCCAAATAAAAGCGCACGCTGCCATCGATTTTACCGGCGGCTTTAGCCGCAGCAACGGCTTCTTCCAGTGGTAAATAAACGGTTCGGTCTGCCGCTAAAGCCGGTGAAGACAATAACGCGGCGATAAGTCCTGATCCTATTGCGTGTTTCAGTGCTTTCATCATGAACCTCTTCCTTTGATGGATATAAAAGAACACGGCAGTTTAATAACCGCCGTAAGGTTTACCCTCGCCCGCATGCGGGCGAGAGGAATATTTAATCTTCCCAGCGTTTAAATATCAGTGAGGTATTGATACCGCCAAAAGCAAAGTTATTGTTCATCACATAATGGTTCTGCATTGATCTTGGCTCAAATAAATAATCTAACTCGGCACAGCGCGGGTCTACTTGGTTTAAGTTCAGCGTGGGGGCGTACCAATTGCTCTTCATCATCTCGATACTGAACCAGGATTCGAGTACACCGCAAGCGCCCAAGGTATGTCCCAGATAGCTTTTTTGCGAGCTAATCGGTATACGGCTGCCAAACAGTGCGTGTGTCGCCTGGGTTTCGGCAATATCGCCCTGTTCGGTCGCGGTGCCGTGGCCGTTGATATAGCCGATGTCTTCAGCCGCAAGCTTCGCGTCTTCTAATGCGAGTTGCATGGCGCGGGTCATGGTGGCGGGTTGCGGGCGGGTGATATGTGCGCCGTCGGAGTTACTGCCAAAGCCTACGATTTCGGCATGGATGCGTGCGCCGCGTGCTTTGGCGTGCTCTAAGGATTCCAGTACAAAAATGCCAGCACCTTCGCCGATCACCAGGCCGTCACGGTCTTTGTCATACGGGCGCGGGGTAAGATGCGGCGTGTCGTTGCGCAGGCTGGTGGCGTACAGCGCATCAAACACCATGGCTTCGCTGGCGCAGAGTTCTTCCGCACCGCCCGCCAGCATTAAGTCTTGGTGACCGTAGCGGATGGCTTCATAGGCGTAGCCAATGCCTTGACTGCCGGAGGTGCAGGCGCTGGAGGTCGGGATGATGCGTCCTTTAAGTTCAAAAAAGATGCCGATATTGGCCGCCGTGGTGTGCGGCATCATACGTACATAGGAGTTAGCGTTTAACCCTTCGGCTACGCCCTGCAACTGCATTTTGGCAAAGGTGCACACGTCTTTGGTGCTACCGGTAGAAGAGCCGCAAGCCACACCCATGCGGCCATCGGTGATCAGCGGATTGCCCAGCAAATCACTGTCTATCAGCGCCCGTTCCGCCGTGCGCACAGCCATTTGCGAAACGCGCCCCATGCTGCGCAGTTGTTTGCGCGTCCAATGTTCTGGCGCGGCAAAATCCACAACCGGCGCGGCGAGACGGGTATTTAAATCGGCAAAACGTGCCCACTGCGGCATTTTGCGCACGCCGCTTTTGCCGCCTGCAAAGGCGCTTTGCACGCTGTTCCAATCCGCGCCCAAGGCGCTAATGCCCGCCATGCCGGTAATCACTACGCGCTTTACTGCTCGCATCAGCACAGCCCTCCATTGACGGCTATCACTTGACGGGTGATATAGGCCGCTTCCTTCGATAATAAAAATGCCACGGTGGCGGCGACCTCTTGCACGGTCCCCATGCGCTGAGCCGGAATGGCTTTGAGGATTTCGGCAACCGGTACTTGTTCGTCCAGCATGTCGGTTTCAATCAGCCCGGGGGCGACGCAGTTGACGGTAATCTGCCGCTTGGCGAGTTCCACCGCCAAGGCTTTGGCTGCGCCAATAATACCCGCTTTGGCGGCGCTGTAATTCACCTGCCCACGATTGCCCATCAGGCCAGAAACCGAAGACAAGCAAACAATGCGCCCGGCGGCCCGGCGGCGAATCATCGGCATGATCAGAGGATGCAGCAGGTTGTAGAAACCGTCCAGATTGGTGCGCAGCACGCTGTCCCAATCGTGATCCGTCAAGGCGGGGAAAGCGCCGTCGCGGCTAATGCCCGCATTGAGCACCACGCCGTAATACGCGCCCTGTTGTTCAATATCGGCCGTTAACCTTGCGGCGCACTCGGCACGGTCTGCCACATCAAATTTCAGGATGCGGGCGTTTTGCCCCAAGGCGCGGATTTGCTCCTGCACCGCCAGGGCCTGCTCGATTTGTGTGCGGCAGTGCAGCACCAGATCGTATCCACGCTGCGCGAGGGTAAGCGCAATGGCGCGACCAATGCCACGACTGGAACCGGTCACTAAAACCGTACTGCTCAAGATAAACGCTCCTGAATAAAGGCCTGCGCATTCGGTGGCTGATAGATATTAAGCCGCGCCTCGGCTAAAAGGCGGCCATCTATTGCCAAAGTACATTCAAAAACCGCCATACCGCTGTTATCAATCAAACTGCGTCTCGCACTCACCGTTAATTGCGCATCTAGCGGCAGATGATCGGTATGGCAATGATAACGGCGCGTACCCAGCAAAAAGCCTAAGTCTACCGGCTTTCCTGCCCGTTTTGCCCGGCATCCTGCCCAAGCGCCAACGGCTTGTGCCATCAGCTCCAGTCCCAGCCAAGCGGGCCATGCGCCGTCATCCAAGGAATAGGGCCCAAGTTTTACTCTGACGCTTGCGATTAACTGGTCTTCATTAAAGTGGCAGACCTGATCCAGCAAAATCATCGCGCCCGCATGCGGCAGCAGGCTAGCCAGTGGCCAATCTTCAATCATCTAAGCGCTACCTGCAAAAATCAGGCTGACATTATTGCCGCCAAAGGCAAAGGAATTACTCATGGCGATACGCGCTTTGCCTGCTTTGAAGCGACTCTCGCCATCGGTCAAATGCAAAGCGGGCAGGCTTGGGTCGGCTTGCCCGTCCCAAACATGCGGTATTAAACGCCCTTCTCGATTAACTTCCGCCGACAACGTCGCCCAAAGCAAAGCCACTTCCAGCGCAGCGGCTGTACCTAAGCAGTGGCCGGTGAGCGCTTTGGTCGATGTGCAAGCCACCCCTTGCGGGAAAATCGCCTGCATGGCGCGGCTTTCCATCGCATCATTATGCCGCGTGCCGGTGCCGTGCAGATTGACCCAACCCACTTCTTCGGCGCTGATTTGTGCACTGCCCAACGCTGCTCGCATGGCCGCTTGTGCGCCCGCACCGTTCGGTTCAGGGGTGGACATATGGTAAGCGTCCGAACTGCCCGCGCCACCTAAAAAAGCCACGGCAGGCAAGGCGGGCCGCTCACGCGTCATCACAAACAATACCGCCGCTTCGCCGATATTGATTCCACTGCGATTTTTCGAAAACGGGCGGCACAGCGCCTCATCGACGGCTTCCAGCGCAGTAAAGCCATTGATGGTTAAGCGGCACAGATTATCCGCGCCGCCACAGAGCACCGCATCGCAAAGATCAAGCTTTAGTAATCGCTGTGCAGACAGCAACGCACGAGCGCTGGAGGTGCAGGCGGTGGACAGCGTATAGGCGGCGTTTTGCGTACCCAGATAGCGGCTTAAAAACGCAGCCGGAGCGGACAGTTCTTGCCTGCGATAATCGTAATCGGCAGGAAAGGCGCCCTGCTGCGCCAAGGTCTTAAAAGCAGGCAGATTGTCATTAACCGCCGAAGTGCTGGTACCTAAAACGATAGCCACGCGGCTTGCGCCATAGCGGTTAATGACTTGCGTGACCTGGCTTTCTATCTGCAAAAAAGCGGCCAGCAGCAACTGATTATTGCGACTGTGATAATAAGCGGGCAGATGTTCGCTAATAAGCGGCAATTCGCCGTTAAAGCGGCCCAAGGTTAAACAGCGGTCAGACAACCAGCCGCTTTGCAAACGCATGCCGCTGCTATCACCGGCAAAAGCACGCGCGGCGACTTGCGGTAAACCTTCACCCAAAGCGCAAACGATAGCGGGACAGCTTAACCAAGTATGAATAATAACCTCCTGCCTGCCTTTAGGCTGACTGCCTGATATAACGCATGCTACTTAATATCTGGATTTGTGAGCGGGCGCACTTGCCAAATAATTCCACTTTTGTGGTCTTTAATAGAAAATAAATTGGGCTGACTTAACCCGTTTTGCCAAATAACCGTCCAGCGCAAACGCGAATTTTCTTTGAGCACCCATTTATCCATAAAAACATTCACATCATACTGCGGAGAAGGATAAGCCAAGATTAAATCGCGCGGATGCGTCCAGGCAAATAATAGTGCCGCAAATAATTCACGCACCTTTTGATTGGGTGGCATAAAGCCATCATTACGCCACTTTCCATTTGCAAGAATTTGCCTGGCATCGGGAGCGCCTAATAGATTAAAACGCAACCAGCGTAAACTACCCGCTTGTTGTTGCACAACCACTTGCCATACCACAGGCTCTATGGTTTTTGGATTGATTTCCGTTACCAAGACTTGCCTCGGTGCTTGCCAAATAAACACCTCTTTCGGCACTGGCGGCGAATGCGATGCACAGCCTGCCAGGGCGAGCAGTAATACAGCATAAACGCTGCTTCTTAAATACAGCATCATTGATTGACTAACCCGCACGGCACAGTTCAGAGAGCATGCGCAGTCGCCTTTTGGGTTCAGCCACAAAAGGATTATTGGTATCCCAAGCGTACCCTGCCAGAATGGAACATACCATGCTGCGAATTTGTGGATTAGCCTTGGCCCTGTCATAAAACACAACCTGTTGAAACTCGCCGCTGTACCAACCTTCAACATAAGCACGAAATGTATCTATACCCAGTTGCAAAGGCTCGGCAAAGTCTTTTTGCCAATCCACTGTTTCACCCTTTAATTGCCGGTGCAATGCATCGGCTGCGAGTTTGGACGAACGTAGCGCAATGGTTACGCCGGAGGAAAATACCGGATCCAAAAATTCCGCCGCATTACCGAGCAGTGCATAACCGTTACCGTGCAGGCTGGTGACATTGGCCGAATAACCGCCCATGCTATTGACCGGCGTATCCCAAACGGCGTTTTTTAAGATACGTTTTAAATTGGGCGCTTCGCTGATCAGTCTTTGTAATGTTTGTATCTTTGTTTCGCCGTCCTCATCGAATAATTTCGGTTCACCAACGACGCCGACCGAACAACGGCCATTGGAAAATGGAATGGTCCAATACCAAATGGCGTGTTTTTCGGGATGGACGCTAATCAAGATTTTTTCACGGTCAAACTGCGCGTCGTCAATACGGTCTTCAATATGAGTAAAAATAGCTTTGCGCGGTGGTAAGTTCGACGGGCGTTCCAAATCCAGTAAACGTGCCAAGACGCGGCCATAACCACTGGCATCGAGCACAAAACGACTGCGCACTTGATAACTGCTGTTATCGTCCAGGTTACGCACGGTTAATAGCGGCCTATCGGTTGAAAAGTCGGCAGCGGTGACTTCTTGGCGGTAGCGGATTTGTGCGCCCTGGCGCTCGGCTTCATCGGCCAAGACTTTATCGAAGTGCGCCCGTTGTACTTGAAAAGTCGTTCCAGGACCTGGACTGAATTTATCCCTAAAATCAAACCAGCCATAACGTTCACCGCAACCAAAAGCCGCGCCGTTTTTAATTTGGAAACCGGCGGCTTTTACCGCCTCCAACATGCCCGCTTCTTCGATAAACTCCAAACAATGCGCGAGCAGACTTTCACCGATGGAAAAACGCGGGAACTGCTGGCGTTCCAATATCAAAACGTCATGGCCTTTAGCGACCAATAATGCAGCGGCGACCGCGCCGGACGGGCCTGCCCCAATAATGACAACTTCTTTATCTTGCATATTTTAAATTTCCTTTATGGCAAACCCAAAGCGACAATAACAACGAAAACCCTACCCCCAAGGCAACCGTCAAACCAAAACCGGCTAAAACCGGTGTTTGTGAAAGGCTAAGCAAACCAAAGGATAAAAGAGTCGTTGCTGCGCTTAATAATACCGAGACAAAACTAACCGCCGCGCCACCTGCGCCTTGGTACATAAAAATGGCGTAGTCTACGCCAAGTGCGGAAACCAGCAGCAGGCCAAACAGGGAAAACAAGGTTAAAGGTTGTCCCAACCAACCCAGCACGGCAAGGCTAAGCACGGCGCCGAGCAGCGGCACGGCGAGAATGCGCCAGACTGCGGCGCGCCCTAAGCCCCACCAGAGCAGCAAGGCGGCGGCCAGATAAGAGAGCAGTTTTAACTCCCCGGCTTTAACCCTTGTTGCGCTAAAGAGTTGATTAAGCTCGCCGCTTTGGTCAATCAGGCTAACGCCTGGGATAGCTTCAGCAACGGCGTTTAATGCGGCAACATCAGACAGATTAAACAGTGTAACCAGCGCCGCACTTTGCCCTTGGTATTGCCCCAGCCACAGGCTGCGCCAGCGTTCGGAAGCGGTGCCCTGTAAGGCGCTGTCGATGGAGACCGGTGGCAATTGCTGCACCGAGGCAAGCTCTGCCTGTAAGGCTGCAAGCGGGATACCCAGATCCAGTAACGGCTGCAAAAGCTGCGGATTTTCTGCCCAACCCGCCAGTTCATTTTGCAGCGAGCGCTGCAAAGCAACGGGCGCGAGCAGTTGACTCAGTGCGTTGTACGCGCCCAATTCGCCGCGCTGCACCAATTGATCCAACTCGCCGGCAAGCTGCGCCTGTCGTTGCAGCAAGCTGTCCTCATCCGGCGCTTGCACTAAAAAAAATTGGCTGGTGGGCATCAGACCGGTTTGCTCGCCGATAATTTGTGCCTGTTGTAATAAATCCTTAGGCAGCGTAAGCCACTGGCGTAAATCATCGTGCAGCGACAGGCGCTGTAATCCGCCCAGCGTACCCAACAGCAAGGGTAGCGCCAGCATCAGTAATACGCGAGGTTTAATCTGCCGCAGCTTGAGAAGCGTTTGCGCCAGATGCAGCAAAGGCGGCCACGGACGCGGCGCAAAGCGCTCAAACCAAGCGGGCAGTTGCAGCGCCGTACAGGCAAACGCGCCGAAAAGGCCGCCCGCCGCAAAAACCGCCGTCTGTGACAGCGCAATAAACGGGGTAAACAGTAGCGCCAGATACCCTATCAGGCTGGCCATCAGGCTCATGGTCAGTGCAGGCAATACCAGGCGCAGCGCAGGCCTCGCCTGCCAAGAACCGGCATAGCTTTTACTCAGCCAGTGCAGCGGAAAATCCACCGCAACGCCTATCAAACTCGTACCAATCACCAAGGTGAGGATATGAATGGAGCCAAATACCGCCACGCACAGTACAAAGCCGCAAACCAAGCCGACCAGCACCGGCAGCAGTGCCAGCAAGGCGCGCAGGCGGCGCAAGGCGCGCAGCAACAGCAGCACAATCCCGGCCATGGAAAGACTGCCAATCAGGCTGATTTCCGCTATGGCTTGCTCTTTGCCCGCCTCGGCGTATAAAGGTCCGCCGGCGACTGAAAGTTGTGCGCCCAGCTGCGCCAAAACGGCGCGGTCTTGCTGGATTTGCTCGACCAGGCTCTGCGATGAAGGGCTAACGGCAAAGGCATCGCTTTGCGTTTGCGCGCGCAGCAAGATGGCGGTTTTTCCCGCTTGCTCAATTTGTAACGTACCGCTGGCCGGATCGTAACTTAATGCACTGCCGGGCGGCGTTTGCAGCGTACTTTGCGCATGCCGTGAAAGCCCTAACCAATCTTGCGAGATGGGCACCAGAGCGCTTAAGGAAAACGGAGCTGCCAGTTCGGCGGCGCGCTGCTTAAGATAGCTTTCAGGCTGACGCTGCAACTGCTCGAAGATGGCCTGCGGCAATAGACTTAAGCGTTGACTTCGCAACTGCTCGCGCAAACTCGCAAGGTCAATAGCAAGCTCCAGTTCGACCTGACTAAACAGCCCGCTGGCGCGCCAGCGCTGCGCCAGTAACTGCGCCGTCGCTAGTGCTTGTGTGCTATCGGCTTCAATCAGCGCCAACATCTGCCGCGCTAACGGTTGCTGCGTGCGCTGCTGCGCAAGCTTTCGCAGCGGCGCATCCTGCTGCTGCGGCAGCAGCGCCATCAAGTCGAACGAAATAGGCAAGCCATCTCGACATTGCCACGCACCCAGTGCCAGCAATAAAACCAGTGCGAGCGGGAACAAATACGGCCGCTTATTCAAAAAGCCTCGCTTCTTCAGCGGTTAGACGGGTATCGGCTTTGCTATTTTGCAGTCTGATGACGGTGCGCTCGCCGCTGGTTTCAAACAGTTCAACCTTGGATAACAGCGCCCCACCGTTGATTTGGATACGGGTAAAAATCTGCTTGAGCAGGGCCGTTTTTGGCGTGAGCGTCAATTGCCAATCCTCACTGTTACCGTTTAAAGCCAGCTGAAACTGTTTGTGCAGTTCATCCGTATCGCCTTGCAGCACATCCAAAAATAAGCGGGTTTGCCGACTGTCTTGCCCGGCCTGCAATTGCCACTTTCCGTCTTGGGTTTCAAGCGCCAAGCCGTCCTTCGTGATACGAAGGCGCTGCTTGATCGGCACGGTTAAATCCCACAATATGCCGTGCTTATTCGAGAAGCAAAATTGCCCCAGCCCCACCAGTGGTATCGGCAGACCGGCGATGTATTTTTCCTGCGAAAAGTCGCCGCGTACTACCGGCGTTTGTTGCAGTTTTTGTTGTAAATCCGATAAATCAAAGGCTAGCGCAGGCCAGCTAGACACTAGCAGCAAGCAGAGCAAAACCAGCCCTCTGCCAAAGCCCTCAGGGCTTTTCGTAAACGATAAAATCATTGACTGGCCTCCAGTGCCTGTAATTTACGTTGCACTGCCTCCAATAAAGCGGGCGGGGATTGCCATTGCATTTCGCCGCTGCTCAGGCAAACGGCGAGTTGTTCGGTGCTGGCGCGGGTTAACCGTGCACCGCTGGCTTTATCCATAATCAGGTAATTGATTTTCAAGCGGTTTTGCCATTCGACCAGTTCAGCGCGAACGCAAATGGCCTGGCCGAAACGCGCCGGAGCCGCGTAGCGCAAGCGCACGTCCGTAACCGGCCAGACATAACCGGAATCGCGCATGGCATCGTAGTTGTAACCCAACTGGTTAAGCAGTTCACAGCGGGCTTGTTCCAAGTATTTAACGTAGTTGCCGTGCCACACCACCTGTATGGAATCGACATCATAAAACGGCACCAGAATATCGATTTCAGCGCTGATTTTTCCGCGTTGACGCACCGTTATTGTCCTCGTTCTTATCCAGCCAAAATGGGTAAAAGTTAAACCATTGCAACGGGCTTTGCTGGCAGTAATAAGCCAGCCGGTCGGCATAATGCTGCGCCTGTGCGGCTATCTGCCGCGCCCGCTCACCGCGTGGGACGGCTTGGCCGTCTGCCAAGCGCTCCAAAATCACCGAAAAACCCTTGTCCGCATTGGGCAGGCACAGCAGCAGGTTGAGCGGGCAGCGCAGCAAAGCCGCGAGCAGCCAAGGCCCTTGCGGAAGCAGCGCTTCGCTGCCCAAAAACTGTACCGTGGTCGTGCGTTCGCCATGAATGGGGATGCGATCTCCGGCAATCGCCAGCCACTGCCCGCGCTCCAGGCGCTGCGCCAAATCGAGCATCAGTGCGGCATTAAGTTCGCTGACTTCGATCAGATGGGCGCGCGCGCCGGCGGCGGCCAGCACTTGGTTAAAGCGCTGCGCGCCTTTGCTATGCATCAGGATGTTGATTTGCACATTCGGAATTTGGCCGACCAATGCCCTGGTAATTTCTGCATTGCCCAGATGCGCGGTGACGAAAATCTGCCCGCGCCCCTGCCCTAGCTGTGGATGCACGCCGTGCGGGTCGATCAGGGTTAAATCGGCACGGCTGATTTTGCCACGCCAAACATCGAGCTTATCCAGCAACGAATCGGTAAACGCCAAATACTGCCGATAGACCGCAGCAAAGCGCGGCAGCTTCACCTTGCCTTGGCTAAAGGCGAGCAGTTTTTGTTGATAGCTTGCAATCGCCAAACGGGCGCGGCGGCGGGATAAGTAAAAATAGCCGACCACCAGCCAAACCACTGGAACCATCAGCGGCCGCCCCAACAGGTTTACGGCAGCAAAGCCAAGGCGCATCAGCAGCAGGCTGCCGCGTTCGGATTGCCGTGCCCAATGGCGGCTCATGCGTTGTTCCAACGCTTTCGGAGCAGGCGTGGGGCGCGCACCAACATGCCGAAGAACAGCCGCGTGTGCATCAGGCTGATCAGGGCGTTGTCGCGCCACAGGCGAAAATGTGAAACGCCGTCTTGCGGATAATTCACCTTGACCTTCAGCCAGCGCATCGGCACGCCACGCCAAGACAGGCGAATGAGTATTTCCGGGTCAAACGCCATGCGCTCGCTTAAAGAGGCTTGCTCAAGCACCGCTTTGCTGCTTGCCAGCGGATAAACGCGAAAACCGCACATGGCATCGGGGATTTGCAGCGACAGGCTGTTAATCCACACCCAAAGGCGCATGATCCAGCGCCCGTACAGACGGCTTTTCGGTGCGTCCTGCCCATAAACCGGCAGACCGCCAATCAAGGCGGCTGGCTGCTCTTTTGAAGCGGCCAAAAATTTGGGGATAACCGACAAATCATGCTGCCCGTCGGCATCGATTTGCAGCGCGTGGCTGTAGCCTTTGGCAAAAGCGCTAAGCAACCCCAAACGCACCGCCGCGCCTTTACCGCGATTACGCGAAAGGCGCAAACGCGATACGCCCGGTTGCCGCGATAGCTGCTCAATCAGCCAAGCCGTGGGCAAGCTTGAGCCGTCATCGACCAGCAGGCAGTCCAGCCCCAAGCGGCGTACTGCTCCGAGCACGGCGGGTAGCGTCTGTCCGTGGTTGTAGACCGGTATTAGCGCAATCGGGCGGTAATCGCTCATGCGGGCAAAATCCGTGCGGACGAACAAGGTTTGTCGTCTCGCGTGAATGAAAAGTGCAGTTTATTTTTCTCGCGGTCAAAGTAAAGGCGCAGCAATAGCTCATCGGCCGGATGGATAAGCTGCTGGAATTTAAGCACTTCCATCCCGCCAAAACGAAAGTTCGGGCAAACCTTGGGCAGTAAATCGCGAGTGGCCAAATCCATAGCCCAGCCGATTTGCACGACCCCGGGTACGACCGGCGCAGTCGGGAAATGACCGCTGAAATAAATCAGGTCACAGGGGATTTTTAAGCGGTAGAGCCGCTCGTAGCCGGTGCTTTCCTGTATTTCCACCTCTGGCAGACGCGGGCGTTGCTGCACGGCCTCCAAGAACCGCGCTTTCGTTAATTTGCCTTGGCTATTGAGCGGCAATTGCTCAAAAAAACGCCAAATACGCGGCACCGCCAGCGGCTCAAATTGCGCCGCGAGAAACTGGCGCAAAGCTTCGCTCAACGCCATCCGCCCCTGTCTGCGCAATACACCGATGCCCTCTGCCGAGAGCGCCAGCAGCGCGGCGAGGCGCTGGCTGCCGTTGTCACGCGGAACCAGCCCAACATGCGCCTGTGTCACCCATTGATGCCCTGCCAGCGCTTGTTCGAGCATCGGCAGGGCAATGCGCTTGCCTTCGATTTTGACAATGCGGTCGAGCCGTCCTTGCAGTTCAAAACCCTCTGCGGTTAAACGCACGGCATCGGCGGTTTGCCCTTCGCCTTCTTTAACCCAAGGCGAGCAAACGTGCAGTGCGCCCTGTTCGTTTAAGCCAAGCTCCACGCCCGCAAATGGCTGCCAGTGGTCCGCGCCTTGGCGAAAGGCAATCACGCCGGTTTCTGAACTGCCGTAAATCTCTATCGGGCGCAGCTTGAGCTGCGCCTTAAACTCATCAGAAACGCTAAGGGAAAGGGCACCGCCTGCGGAATAAAGCCCCAATAAACGCCCGCGCAGTGCGTGCCAATCCAGCCGCTGACCCAAGCGCGAAAGCAGCGCCGGGCTTGCAATCCAGATACAACGCGAATAATCCAAACTCGCATGCTGTAAGGCTTCTGGATAGGGGCGTTGCGGGCGGTCAAACGGCACGCCTGCCGCCAGCGGCCAAAGCACGCGAAACGCCAAGCCGTACATATGCACGGCGGAAACACTGCCCAGCACACAGTCCACCGTCTCTTTTGAAAGCGGCCACTGTTGTTGCAAGGCGTTAACCTCAAGCTGCAATTGCCGCCAGCTTTTACGGACTTGTTTAGGCGTGCCGCTGGAGCCGGAGGTGCAGATGATGATCTCGCCTTGCTCATCCAGCACAGCCGCAGGCAATGCCGCAATGCCCGCGCCGTGCCAATCCGGCGTAATCCGCCACTGCCGATGTTCGGCCACCTGCAAAAGCGGTACGTCGCTTAACCAAAGTTGCACCTCTGGCTCAAGCAGGGCGCAGCCGTGCGCTTTAATATCGGCGGCCAATATCGCGCGGATACCCGCCCGCCAGCAGGCAAACAGTGCCGTTGCCAAACAGACCGCATCTTCAAACCAAAGCGCCACGCAGCGGATGTTTTGTGTTTGCAAGGCGCCAGCCAATTGCAGCGACTGTTCGGCAAATTGCTGTTGATTTAACGGCGGATTATCGGCAATCCGCCGCTCGGCACCTGCCGACAGCAACAACTGGTTAAGCGGTACAAACACGGCTTAGACCCGTTTGCCTTGGGCTGGGCGAAAACACCATTCGCCCAAGCATAAAGCGCCTATCAACAGGTAGCTGATCAGGCCGTTATATAAAGTCCAACTTTCCAGGCTGCCGAAAACAGCAAGCAGGGCGGCAATACTGCCGTTAGCCGCAAAAAACGCGCACCACAGTTTGGTCAGTTGGCGCGTATAGCGCACGCCCTCAGCAGGCAAATCGGCATGGCGCAAACGCGCCAAGCGCTCAATCACCGGCATGCCGCTGGTTAAGCTGTGCGCAAATACGCCAAGCAGCATGGCATTGACCAGCACCGGATAAGCGCGCAGTGCAAAGGTTGCATCAAAGGCAAGCGCATCCCAAATGGCCACACTCAAGCAAAAAGCCGCCATGCCAAACGGCAAGGCACGCGCCAGCAAGCCCGTTGCGGATTGATCCAGCAACGAGCGCAGCAGCCATAACAGGGCAAGCGGCAATAGCAGCCAAGCCACAGCAACTTTGCCCAGACTGAAATACACCACAAACGGGTAAGCCAATCCCGCAAGCCAGAGCAATCCGCCCAAGGCGCGTTTCATGCCGCTTGACTACTCGCTTGGCTACTTTGCTTGTGCAGCAGCGCTTTGACGACGTCTTCTACCGTGCGCACGTTGCGAAAGTCTTCGGCTTCGAGCTTGTAGCCGGTTTTACGGCGGACGTGGTCAATCAGGTCGATGGCATCGATGCTGTCAATTTCCAAATCCTCATACAAATTGGCTTTGGCCTGGATGCGCGAAGGTTCCAGTTCAAACAGCTCCACCAACGCATCACGCAGTGTGCTGAAAATCTCATCGTGGCTGTGCATTGCAGAGGGTTCCCGTTAATTTTGTTGGCTGCGCACAAAAGCGGCCAGATTGGCGATATTGGCAAAATGCTCACGCATATTATGGGTTTGTGGGTCGATGGTGATTTGATAGCGCTTTTGCAGCGCCAGCCCAAGCTCTAACGCATCGACCGAATCCAGCCCCAGCCCGTCGCCAAACAGTCCCGCTTGATTATCAATATCGGCGGGGGTCATATCTTCAAGACCCAACGCGTCAATCAATAGGGTTTTTAGTTCATCTTCCAGCGTCATTATTGGTCTCCAGATAAGGGCAGTACAGCGCATCGACGAAGCTGGCTTCAAGATGTGCATTCAGTTTGCGGCTCGCTATCGGCAAGGGATGTTTTTGCCGCCAGTCGTCCAAGGTAATCGTTTGCAGAGCAGTCAACCGATAGTGCATGCGGCGCGGCGGCACGCTATACCAAGGCTCGCCCTTGGCAAGACTGCGCGGCTGCATATGGATAAGCACCGGGGTAATGCACTGCGCCCCGCGCAGCGCAATGGCGCAAGCGCCGCGGTGAAAACACGGATTAGTATCTTTTGGCGTGCGCGTGCCTTCCGGAAAGACAATCAGAGTTTGCCCCTGGCGCAGCACGGCGGCGGCTTTTTCCAACATATCGGCGCTTTCATCGTTGGTGATATAGCCGCAGGCAGCAATCGGCCCGCGCGTAAAGATATTTTGCGAAAGTCCATGCCGAACGATGCAATTGGCATCCTTGACATAGCCAATCAGCAGTACCACATCCAGCAAGGACGGGTGGTTGGCGATAATCATCTGCCCGTGCTTGCCCAGCTGCTGCGCACCCTGAAAATCCAGGGTCAATACGCCGGTTTTGCGCATAAAGAGGATAAACAGCCTGAAACTGTGATGCACCGTCAAACGGGCGCGGCGCTGGCGGGTTTGTGCATCGCCGCCTAATAGCCGTTGCAGTGGAAAAACCAGCGCCCAAAGCAATAAACCACCCAAACCAAACAAAGCAAAAGACATCGCTGTCGCCAGCAGTCGCCATAGCCAAAAATCTTGTCTAGGCGCGTTATTCTCGCGGCGAATGGCAGTTTCATTCATAGCGTACGTGCCCACTGCCAGCACCTGGCACCATTTGCGCCGCTCTGTTGCCAGCTTGGCGTACCTAGCAGAAAGTGGCGCAAGAAACTAAGTGGATTAGGCCATTGCTGCGGCGCCATATGGTTACTATGGTCACTGCGCTCTTGTAGCGATAAACGCAGATCCGAGCCGGTTTTCAGCAAAAACACCGCCACATAGGCAAACGGCACGTCGTCTATCCAAGGCTGATAAGCGAGTGGCGGGGCTTCTTCCGCCACCACCAGCAACACCTGCGAATGCCCGCTTGCAAGCAGCAGCGCCGCTTCCATAAAGCCCTGTTCAAGACCGTCATCTTCCGCTGCCAGCGCCACGGCTTCGGCCTTTTCGCCACAGAGCATCGACCACTGCCCGGCAATGGCGTTATGCACCGACAGACAAAAAGCGGTGGGCGATAACGGCTCGTTCGCCGCCAAGGTACCCAGCAACTCAAAACTGCGCGAGGTCTCCCCATGCCGCGAGACAAAAACCAGCGGCAGCGGGCGGTGGTTATCGCTCTTTTCCATTAACGGCCAAACGCAATCCAGCACTGCACGCGCCAAATCACTCAAACGACGGCGCTGCATGGCGGGCAAAAAATCCGCACAACCTGCAAAAGGCTTATCCCCTGCCGGGCAAAATGGCTGCCTGGCCCAATCTTGCCAACTGGACGCAGATTGCATACTCGCGGCTCTGGCTTGCCAGTGCGTAATGGAAAAATCCAGCAAAATAATCGCGTTCTATCGGCTAATCGGGCGCGCATTCTAACAACAGAAAGCAACAGATTTACAGTCTATCTATTCCATTTATACCTATTGCGCCGATACGCTTTACCCTGTTAGCGACTTGCTCTAATTTCCAGCCCATTTGCAAAACACGACTATTGATAAAAAATGATAAAATCAGCACCGCCTCGGACAGGCGACTGCAACATGACCCATACCATCCAATCCAAATAAGGAAACATTATGACGGCTTACGGCTTACGGCTTACGGCTTACGGCAATGATTGCCGGTTTTTTTGCACTAAGCGGCTGTGTTTCACAAACCATTGACCCGGTAAAAATAAACCCAACATCGCCTCCAGAAATTTGCATGATTGAAAATGCAACGAAGAAGGTCAGGCAAGGATTTACCGATACTTATCGTGCAGCTCTACAAGAAAAAGGATTTACCGTAAAACAACTCCCTCCCGCCAGCAATCCTTCGGATTGTCATTTATCGACTCAATACATTGCCCAGTGGAAATGGAATTTAACCATTTATATGTCTTATGTCGAAATCAAGGTATATGAGGATGGCCGCATGATAGGAAAAGCACTGTACGATGCCCGCATAGCGGGGTTGGATAAGTATATTAATGCCGAAGATAAAATCCGCGAGATGGTCAACGAGCTTTTTCCACAAACCCCAAAAACAACTCAATAGGCTTTTAATATTCCTTAATAAGGGCGGCTTATCAATACCGCCCTTTACCTTAATAACCCTCATTAAATCCATTGATTCAAGGCCGTTGCTTTATAACTCAAGCAAAACAAAACAACCATTATATAGAAATTTTTAAAATTATCGTATTTATAAATTACGTCTATCGTTGCGAAAGGCTGGATTTTAATCATATAGAACTTCTGGTCATTAAAATCACAAACACAATAGAGGATTAACCCAATGAGACACGGTGATATTTCCAGCAGTGATGATTGCGTCGGTGTAGCAGTAGTCAATTATAAAATGCCACGCCTGCATACAAGAGCTGAAGTTATTGAAAACACACGTAAGATTGCCGACATGATGGTGGGTATGAAGCGCGGCTTGCCGGGTATGGATTTGTGTATTTTCCCGGAGTATTCCACCCACGGCATCATGTATGACTCCAAGGAAATGTACGACACCGCATCGGCCATTCCGGGTGAGGAGACTGACATTTTTGCAGCCGCCTGCAGTAAAGCCAATGTCTGGGGCGTGTTTTCCTTAACCGGCGAACGCCATGAAGAGCACCCCAACAAAGCGCCTTACAACACCTTGATTTTAATGAACAATCATGGCGATATTGTGCAGAAGTACCGCAAAATCATGCCTTGGGTACCCATTGAAGGCTGGTATCCAGGCGACTGCACCTACGTCAGCGAAGGCCCTAAGGGCTTAAAAATCAGCCTGATTATCTGTGATGACGGCAACTACCCGGAAATCTGGCGCGACTGCGCCATGCGCGGAGCAGAACTGATTATCCGCTGCCAAGGCTACATGTATCCGGCGAAAGACCAGCAAGTATTGGTCGCCAAAGCGATGGCCTTTATGAACAACTGCTACGTCGCCGTCGCCAATGCTTCCGGTTTTGACGGCGTGTATTCCTACTTCGGCCATTCGGCCATTATTGGCTTTGACGGGCGTACTTTGGGTGAAACCGGTGAGGAAGAAAACAGCTACCAATACGGAGAGCTATCCAAGCATCTGATACGCGATGCCAGGCGTAATGGGCAGTCGCAAAATCATCTGTTCAAACTGGTGCACCGCGGCTATACCGGCCTGATCAACTCGGGCGAAGCCGAACAACGCGGATTAGCGGCCTGCCCCTACAGCTTCTACAGCCAATGGGTGCAAGACCCGGAAGGAGCGCGGGAAATGGTGGAATCCTTTACCCGAACCACGGTGGGCGCACCCGAATGCCCGATGGAAGGATTGCCGAACGAAGCGCCCACACACCGCTAGGCCAGTCAAGCACATCAACTTTAACCTGAACCCCGCAAAGCCTTGTCTTTGCGGGCAGGAGTAGTTGCATGGCGTCAACGCAAGCGCGGTTGATGATGTGTTGTCATTCATCGGGCAGATAGCTGTACCTAAGCCAATGCCAAAGCCAAAGCCGCGCAGATGACGAGCGCACAGAGTCTCTCGCAAAAAAGGTTCTTTGCGCCGCTTTTTTGCTTGGAGGTTTACCATGTTGGGTCTTGCGTTATTTTTTATTGGCGCAGTTCTGATAGTCAATGGTGTCGGTCTAACCGGTCGAATTGATGCCAAAGACTCTGCGCCGTTTAACTTGCTGGTCGGGCTGCTCTCCCTTGCCATCAACCTGCTGGGTTTGTATCGCGCCAGTGGTGCAATGGACTACTTTGCCGTAGGCGGCGGGCTTTTGTTTGCCTTTACCTACCTTTACCTCGCCGCCGTGCAATGGTGCGGCCTTAAAGGTGTAGGGCTTGGCTGGTACTGCCTGTTTGTCGCCATCAGTGCGCTGGCTTTTGCCGCGTCTTCTGCAGATATTCGGGTTATCGGCATGTGGCTACTCTGGGCGAGCCTGTGGTTTTTCTTTTATCTCGCGCTGGGACTGGGCAAAAAACTGCCGTTTTTGGGCATCTATACGGCAGTCATCGGCATTGTGACTTGCTGGCTGCCGGGTTTACTCATGATGATGGGGAGATGGTAATGGATGGAGCAACAGCTTTCACTGAACAAACCGCAAAGACGGATTTTCTGGCCGCTTATCGCATTCACGAAAAACCTTTTTACCAACCAAGCGGTAACGAAATTGAGCTATACCACAAGGCTTACCAGCACCGTATGCCATTGATTCTTAAAGGCCCTACCGGCTGCGGCAAGACACGTTTTGTCGAATACATGGCGTGGAATCTCAAGCGACCGCTGGTAACACTAGCCTGCAATGAGGACATGACCGCTTCAGACTTGGTTGGGCGTTACTTGCTGGATGTAGACGGCACCGCTTGGCACGACGGCCCGTTGACACTCGCCGTACGCTACGGCGGCATCTGCTATCTGGATGAGGTGGTCGAAACGCGCCAAGACACCACGGTCGTCATCCACCCATTGACCGATGCTCGCCGCGTATTGCCGCTGGACAAAAAAGGCGAACAGGTACAGGCGCATCCGGACTTTCAACTGGTCGTCTCCTATAACCCCGGCTATCAGAGCAGCGCCAAGGATATGAAGCCCTCCACGCGCCAGCGCTTCGGCGCGTTGGAGTTTGACTTTCCGAACGCCGAAATCGAAGCCGCCATTGTGGTGCATGAATCCGGCGTAACCGATGAACTCGCGCGGCGCTTGGTCAGTCTGGCGCACGGCACACGGGCGTTGAAGAATCGTGGTCTTGACGAAGGCGCTTCCACACGCATGCTGATTTATGCCGGTTTATTGATGCGCGAAGGCGTATCGCCTTTGGACAGTTGCGAGATGTGCATCACCCGTGCGCTGACGGACGACCCGGACACAGCCGAAGCGCTACACCAACTGGTGCAAGCACAATTTACCTAAAAACCGCAGAGGACTCATCATGAAACAGCAGGTCATACCACTGCTGGATGAAGACAGCCGTCATTGGCAGCGTCTTTCTCTGCTCGCTACCGCGCTGGCACGTCGAACACTGGAAATGCTGCCACTGCAACGGGCAACCAGTACGGCTTCACCGCTCATCGCACGAGCACCGGCTACCCGCGCCGTGCTGGCAGCCTTGCCCAATCCATCAAAACACAACGCCCTGCCCGCCCGCCGTCTGCTACTGCCCGCAACAACCAGTGATACGCAGTCATTCGCGCTGCAACGCGCCATGCT
Organism: Ventosimonas gracilis; assembly: GCF_001580025.1. GTDB lineage: Bacteria > Pseudomonadota > Gammaproteobacteria > Pseudomonadales > Pseudomonadaceae > Ventosimonas > Ventosimonas gracilis. Next base: position 27,620 of record NZ_LSZO01000184.1, read on the forward strand.
GGTGCACGCAGCGGCGCATCTGCGCCATTCGCCCGCCGCACAGGACAGCACGCGACTAAAACCAATGGGGCTTGCCATCGTTTCAGCCATTGAAGATGCCCGGGTAGACCTCCTGATTTGCCGCGACCATCCCGGAGTGCAGCCTTGGCTGCACTCCGCCTTAGCCGCCAGGCCGGATGATTTGGATTTAACCTTCAGTGCATTTATGGCACGTCTTGACCGCATTCTGCTGCTGCCAAACAGCCAGGACGGCAACCACTGGGTCAATAAAGCCCGCGAACTGTTTGAGCATGCCGCACAAGAACACGGCTTGGAGGACTACGACGCATTCCGTGCGCTCGCCTCCTTACTCGCTAATGACTTGGGACAAATGCGCGTGCGTATGGATCCGCAGCATTACGCCGTACCCAGCCCGTACCGCGACGATAACAGTTATCTCTGGCAGCACCCCGAGTCGGAAACAACAGAAGAATCCTTGGTACTGCCAGAAAACAGCACCGCCCCACCGCCGCCCGCCAGCGAAAAGCAGCCCAATATCGAACCGCAGCCGGATATGGAACTCGCCCGCTATCACTATCCCGAGTGGGATCGCCATTCGCAGCGCCTCAAAGCCGACTGGTGCACCTTGATTGACCGCCTGCCTGCCTGGCAGGGCGTGATGACCGAAGCACCTGCCAACAAACCGTCGCCTCGCCAGCGCTTGACCTTGCTGCGCCTGCCGCAGGTACGCCAGCTCGACCGTCGCAACCGCCTGCGCCGTCAATGGGAAGGCGACGATCTGGATTTAAACGCCGCCGTCGAAGTACTGGTTGACCGCAGGCTTGGTTTGCGCCCCGACCCACGCCTGTTTATGCGCCCGGGTAAGGGACCAAAGCCCGCCAGCCTGTTGATTTTGCTGGATGTTTCCGAATCGGTGAACGACCCTGCTGCTGATGGCAGCCGCCTGCTGGACATGGAAAAACAGGCCGCCCTGCTGCTCGTCGAATCGCGTGTACAGGGCGTAGACCGGCTCGCCATCCATGCGTTCTCATCCAATACCCGTGCCGAGGTTAACTATTACCGCCTGCTGGATTTCGGCCAGCGCTGGAACCCCGTCGCCGCCGCCATGCTGCACGCCCTGCCCGGCCGCTACTCAACGCGCATGGGAGCCGCCTTGCGCCATGCCAGCCGCCTACTGCAAAGCGAACCCGAAGGCCAGCGCACCTTGCTGCTGATTACCGATGGTGCGCCGTCGGACATTGACGTACACGACAGTCGCTACTTGATTGAAGATGCCCGCCAAGCCGTACAACAGGCGAGGTTAATGGATGTGCGCTTGACTTGCCTTGCGGTGGATGGCAAGGCGGATGCTTGGGTACAGCATATTTTCGGCTGGCGTAACTTCAGTATTGCCGAACAATCAGGTCAACTGCCGCAGCGTCTAACGCAAATGAGTGCGCGTCTTGCCTCTGGGCGCTGATGGCAGTAAGGCTTATGAATTATTCCAACCCCGCGCGTTTTTATCGCAGCGTGCAATGCCTTTTTGGGCGCGCCTAATATCGGCGGCCTCAAAATCCGGCAAATGGCGCAAAGCGCGGCGGTAAAGGTCTCTGGCGAGGGCGGTACCGGCGTTATTTTCGCTGGGTAATACCCCCATTCTTACTGAGCCGCAAGCCGGTGCTTTCTCTGGCTAAGTTTATTAATGCCGAAGATAAAATCCGCGAGCTGGTTAACGAGCTTTTTCCACAAGGCTCAAGATAAACGGTTAATCCCTGTATGATTATTAAAATATTGATTTGTTCTGATTGTTAAAAAAAAGGACTTGCTGGATGGCTTTTAGTCCACCCGGCAAGTCCTTGGATCACATCACACTATTCGTCTTGCAAATCAATCCAGTAGGTTTTTTTGCCCTGTTCATCGAAAGAGCCTTTAATCTCAATAAATCCATCCAGGCCCGGTTTTACTTTCACGTAGTATTTGCCTCCCAACGCAACGAAATAAGGCGCACCCGGAAGCCCCGTTAAGCCCGTCATTGCCATTTTTCTTTCGGTAAAACCTATCTCCTCCACGGCTCGACCACTGAGCAGATTAGCCACGTAAAGATAATTAGTACCGCTAGCAGGCTGGCAGGGATTGCTTTTAACGCCCGGCACATAAGTATTAAAAAACACTGAGCCCAATTGCGTGGTAGCGCTGGACATAACTTTTTCGCCGTTACCGGTCAATTTAATATACCAGCCGGCTGCCTGATTATTGCTTATCGCTTGTGCAGTCTGTTCACCCTCAGCTTTTGTCAACTTGTTGGTAACATCAAGAAGTATATTATCGTCATCCAGGTTCGTCGTGGAAAACGGAGAGATGGGTACCCTGATGGAGTAAAAACGATCCTCTACGTTCGTATTCAGCGGGCGAGCGTGATAACCGCTGCCGATATTGATGGCTAACTTAGGTTGAGATCCTCGCAGCACAACCACACTCGGGGTATGGTAAAAACGTCGTCCATTGCTGGTCTCGGCAATCACGCCCTCTTTACCGGGACCGCCATCGTCAGCAGAGACTAAAAAATCCGAAGCCAGATTACCCACTTCGCCATTCTTTAAAAACAGTCGCCAGATCTGTCCGCCGGTATCGGCAAATATCAAGCTTTGAGCGTATTCTTTTTTCTCAATAGTCGCCATGTTGCTCATGGAGCTGTGCAGCACGTAGACCTTACCCGGGATACTGTGCTTCATCTTGGACAAAGACAGATCATTTTGGGCGGACCAAATTAACTGACCGGTTTTGGCATTGATAATATAAATATCGTTACCATAAGGCACGGTGTTCCTATAATTGCTCGGTATATCATCATTAGTATGGTAGCCACCTGCAAAAATCAGTACGTCTATCTCTTGTCCTTTATCTACAATCTTGCTTTTTTGCGGTTGCGACCAAGTGTAGCCCAGCTTTTCAAAACCCGTTGTTTCTCCGCCCATAATTTTCCACAGCAGTTTGGGCTGTTTGGGTCGGGTAATATCCAGCGCATACAGGCCGCGTCCACCACGGCGCATGGTCGCGTAAGCATACACATGCTCGCCTTGGCTCGCGTCAATATTGCCATTGCCATTAATATCATTCGCCCAAACAGTGACGGTATTGTCCATACCATAGGGATGTTCGTTGCTTGCGGTAATATTTGCATTCTCTTTGAGCGTTTTAATATTTCCCAATAGCTCGCCTGGCATAAAGGCAAATTGTTCTTCACCGTTATGGGTATCAAATAGATGTACAAAGCCTTCATTGGTACCGATAAGCGCCATTTGTCTGTCGGTGCCATTACATTGACCGCCCGTTATCGAACCATTGCAACCATAGCTAAATAAGGTCGGCGAGGAATGCAGCGGGTCGCCCATTTTTTTACTGCGTATCCAGTCAAATAATGCTTTGCGTTCGGCTGAATCGTTTACACCAATACCAATATCTTTATTGGTGATATAGTGATTACCCAACCTTAAATCATAGTGTCCTGTGTCTAAAGCAACCCCATTAGGCGAACTAGAGGGCGGCAAAGCGCCTTTATGCACAAATAACCTGCGCGCGTTGGCATTGTCGGGCAATATCGATACCGCACCGCCTTTGTCAACCTCGCCGCCGTCGTCAGCGATGCTCCAGAAACTGCGCGCATCGCTTTTAAATGCACCGCTGGCATCATGGGCGGGATTACCCTTTGCATCGATAGTCACGGGCGGGATGCTGTTATCCAATCCGTACTTTTTAAAATTCCCTTCCCAGTAGGCGGAACCTGCGGGTTTAAATAGCGGGTAGTATTCTTCCGGCTTATGCTCGCGCCTTGAACTGGCGCTATAGATATTTTGCGGCACGCTACTATTGACCATGGTGGCATTTTGCGCTTGCAGCGTGCTGCTGATAATTTCTTGAAAGGCGCTTAGCAAGTCATTGGCTTGATCCGCGGTGCGGTGCAAGCCCCCGCCAGCGGTAGCAATATCTTGCAGGTACTTCCTAACCTGTTGACCTGCCGCACCGCCCAATGCATTTAAAGCAAAACCAATAGTATGGGTTGTAATAAATTGGTTGCCCGGTAGTGGCGACTGGTCGGTGGTTTTCATCCAACGGGCAATATCTGGCGCACAACGTTCGCTAGCATTGGTACGATCATCACAGCTTTTGCCAATCAAGTTCTCTATGGCAGAAACATCCACCTTCATATTGGCTTGGCCGTCGGTCAACATCACCAGATGAGTGGGCTGGCATTCCTGTGTAATAGGGCTTGGGCTACTGTTGGGCTTAATGGCCCATGCATCGTGTTTGTTTGGCGCATTGGTTAAATAACGCGCCGCATCGTAAAGGCTCATGGTGGCCGGAGTGTTGTTGCTAGGTGTTAATTGATTGACTCTCATTTTTGCAACGTTGCGAACACTAGGGCTCATTGCTTGAACTGGCATGGATACTCTTGGAGGAGCATTATTCCAAGTAGGATGAGCATATGTACCTGGCGGACAAAGACGGCCATAAGCATAATTCCTAACATCACGCCCATATATAGAATACTCATTTGTACACTCCCACCCTATATGCTGAGTATTATTGCGCAAAGACATTAGACCGATATTAACGCTGTTATTTTCAAAACTATCCAGCAATGTATTCATGGTGGCTTTCAGCACCTGGATACGCTGTCTTCTATCCGTCCCTGGACACCTATAATCAGCCGGACGTTGATCGTTTAGCATACAACCATCCATCGACCCCGAATCATCCAGCACAAAAAAGATATTGGGCTTTACATCACTGGCTGGAGCGCCAAAGAAAATATCCGTATCGTCCGCATAACTTAAACTGCCTTGCAGCAATAACCCTGCCCCGAGCAGAGCCTTTATTGTGCGCGGTAATGTTTTATTCAGCATAACTTCTTCCCTTTAAAGCGAATGTAAACACCCTTTATTACTCGCAAGAACACGAGAGAACTTGCAACGCTAGCAATCTCGCTCTTCTGTCAAGACGCATTGCACCGACAAAAGATAACCCTGTTGATGGGTAGCAACATGGTTTAAATGAATACCCTTACTGGTAATAGCGAAACAAATATCCGATCGCTCATTACCGCACTGCACCCGCTCAACGGTCACTTCATAACCATACTCATCGGTTAATGTGCAAGTATTGCTCCAAGCGGCAAAGCTGCCCGCTCGTGCACAGAGCTGCTTTTTATCACCAACTTTTAAAGGGCCGTCCCCCGCATTTTTGTTTAAGCGCAAAACGGCGGCGGTAATGCCGTTTTCAGCCGCTTGAAAGGCTTGGTTTTGTTGTTGCAGATTACTGCTCATGCGTTGTTGTAGGGTTGCCGTGCGCGCAGAGGTAAGCGCAAGTACCGTGAGCAGCAGTAATAGAACCAACGCAACCAACAAGGTTGCACCACGTTGCTTTTTTTGAGGACTTTTCATGTGAGACCCAATTTCCGTAAACAGCATGGAAAACAACTGGGTTAAATGAGGCGGGGCTATAGAGGTGCTGAGCTTCCTTCTCATCTAACACTTACTACCTCTAGCGCTAGCGCTAGCGCTAGGCGCGCTAGAAAGTGCTAGGGAACAAAAACTACATCTTTGTTCTGTAAAAGCAAGCCAAATACCCCGAAGCTGTTTAATTATCCGACAAGCGGCAGAGGCTCCAATTTATCGGGCGCTTGCAGGATTTTTACCCGCCCTCACCATGTTCGCGGGCAAGGTGCGCTTTGCAGTATTCGACAAACAAGCGCACCGGCTTGCTCGGTGGATTGCTTTTAAGCCAGGCGGCGACAAGGCCTGAGCCTTCGACCGGTTCGGCAAGTGGCAGACAAGCCAAGGTTTTACCGTCGTAAGTGATATTGGATTTGGGATGTGTGACCAACAGGGAAAAACCAAAACCTTGGCCGACCATGCCGCGCACCATTTCAATCGAAGGCGAAGCAAAGACGATATTGGGCGTAAGTCCTGCCTGTTCAAACAGACTGACAAAGTAGCGGCTGGAAGGCGGCACATCGAGCAAAATCATCGGCTGCTTGGCAAGCTCGTGCAGCGAAACCCGCTGCTGCATGGCGAACGGATGTTCCATCGGCAGCAGCACATAGGGTTGCTGCGGCGGCATCAAGGGTTCGCATTCAATACTGTTATCGAGTTCGTGGGCGTAGAAAATCACCAAATCAAAGCGCCCGTTGGCAAGGCCGTGCAACAGTTCCTGCTGCTCGCCGTCGCGTAGATGAACTTGCAACTGCGGATGCTGCTGGCGGAAAGCGGCCAGCAACGGTGGCAAATACAAAGGTGCGACGGTTTCAAAGCAGCCGATATCAATCTGCCCTCTGATGCTGTCGTTATCGGCCAATACCTCCTGTTCAAAACCACGCGCATAGCGCAGCAGGTCACAGGCGCGTTGATAAAAACGCTGCCCGGCCGGGGTCAATGAGATTCCTTGGGCGTGATGACGGATAAGCAGTTGCAATTCAAAATGCTCTTCGAGCGCCTTGATCGCACTGGAAATCGACGGCTGTGCGATATACAGCTTACGCGAAGCCTCGGCCACGCTGCCGGATTCCACCGTGGTGACAAAGTATTTAAGTTGGCGCAAGGTGTAGGAAACGGCCATTTTTTATATCCATTTCATCTTATTGGCTGCGTACCTTAGCATTTTTATCTCTCCCGTAAACGGGAGGGGAAGCCCGTCTATTCCCCCTCGCTCATTGATGGGAAAGAGTCTTCCATAAAAAACAGCTCATGCCGACGCACGGCTTTGCGAAAGAACTCGTCCTCGCCGCTATTCGGCCAGCGTCTTGCGGCCAGTAGCGATTGAATGCGGCGGCGCAGGCGTTTTTTCATCGGCAGCGGGGTTTGCAAGTCGTGTTGCATGGCGAGCGACTGGGCTTTATCGAGCTGCTGCGCGGCATTGAGCGAAAGGCTCCACGGGCGTAGCGGCTCGCCTTGGTCGTCAAAGTGCGGCGGCAGTGCTACGCCGTCGCTTGCGCGGCCCATTGGCCAGCGGTCGTTGTCGTGCAGATGGTTGGCGTAGAGCAGCAGGCTGTGTGGCTGCCACTGGCTTTGTCTAAGCGCCTGTTTTAAGGCCGCGGTGGTGGCGATATGGTCGGCGTGCGCGTCGATCTGTGGATGCGGCGTGACCACGACTTCGGGACGGAAGTGTTCGAGCAGCGCCGCCAGGTCGGCCAGCAGGTTGTGTCCCGTGGGCAGACCGTCATGATCGGCGGGCAAGCGCAAGGGGTTGTGCGCCCGCGCCGCACGAATATCCGTCTCAAGGCTTTCGCGCGAGGCAAAGCGCTGTTCGGGTGCGGCCAACATGGCGGGCAGTTGCATACAAAAGTAGCCCAGTTGCACGCAGCGGCTTTGTGGCACACCGCCCCACAGCGGTATCGCCAGACTGTCCCAAGTGCGCAGCCTGCCTTTAAGCTGCGCCGCGCAGGCTTTGTCCAGATTAAAGCGACGGTAGTGCGACGCCTCGATTTCGCCTTGGGTCAGGGTGACGATGGCAACCTCTTGGGCGCGGCTGTACAGGCCAAAGGCGGCAAGCTCGGCATCATCGGCGTGAGGAGCCAAGATCAGCAGACGTTTTTGCGTGTAGTCGGGATGGTTGAATGCGTACAGGCGCGGCTCGCCGATAATCCGGCAAAATCGGGCATTGAGCGGTAAACCTGCGCCCATCAGCGCCTGCTCCTGCCCGCTTAGATTGAAGTAGCGAATGCCGCACGCGCCGCGCTCAAAATCCTGGCGGTTGTCCCCAGCGATAAGACCGGGGTCAAATAATCGACCCAATAAACTGGCTTTTAGCTTGACCTGCACTATCAGCGTGTCACTGCCGTGCAAATCCGCCTCTGGCAGATGCAGGCGGCTGCCTTTAAGTGGTAGCGGCAGACAGCGTGCGTCTTCGGGGAAACGGTAGCGGTAATCGACTTTGGCCGAATAAAACTGATGGTCAGAAAACCACGCCTCTTGCGCGAGCCATATCATCAGCGCCAGGGGAAAAAACCAACGCCAGTCCAAAAGGCTGGCGACCAATAGCACCAACAACAGCACCAGCAATTTGTATCGATTGCGTTTGCGATGGCGTTTTAGCAGTGCTTGTTTATCCACGGGCTAACTCCGATAGACCGTGTGGCGCTCGCACCAACGGTTTTTGTAGTCTTTATCCGCGCGACCAAAGGAATAGCGCAGCGGCTTGTTTAGCTTGCGTGCTTCCTCCCAAGCTTTTTGCGTATTAACAAAACAGAGCACGCTGCCCGGGCTTAGCGCCTGCTGCGCAGGATCCACGCCGCCGTTGATATATTCCAGGCTAATCCAGTTCGGCGCTTCTACGCGGTACAAAATCTGTATGGCGATCGGCTTTTCATGCAAATAAAGCACTTCCCCGACCATAAATTCGTGAAGCATCCCAAAGACTTGCGGCAAATGCGCGGCACCTTTGGGCGCAAAGCCAAAGCGGCGGAAAAATAAATCGGCATAAATGGCGGCAAGTGCTTGCGCACTGTGCGCCTTAACAGGGCGCAGCGTGCCGCCTGCTTCTTCAAACAGACGCAGTTCACGGCGCTGGTTGTAGCGAAATTTTTTGCTGTATTGCTCGGGTTCGCGCGCCAGCATCAGGCCGTCTTTTTGCACTTTCAATCCGTTAAGTCCCGATTGATTAAGCTCAGAAATAAAATCGAGCTTATGTCGCATCGGCACAGCAGCATCAGGTGCCAGCGGCACAATCACTTCCGCATTGCCAAGATCGAATAAATCGCGCTTGCCCGCCCGCTTAAGTGGCGCCTTGGAGAGCGCCAAATGCCGCCCCCAAGTCGGTAGAGCGCAAACCCACTCGCCCTGTTGCGCAAAGCCCAGATAACGCACCGGCATTTGCGCAAGCTCGCTCAGCCTTGCCACCACATCGGGATGGGTGATCACACTGCCGCCGAACGCATGCCAGAGCTTGGCGTAATCGTAGGCCGTCATCGGCTGCCAGCCGCGCTCCCTAAAACGGCGGAAAAAATTCAGCATGCGGCGGGTTCATCATCGGCAAACTGCCGTGCGTGCAGGCTGGCGTACAGGCCGCCTTGTGCCAACAGCTCGGCATGCCTGCCCTGCTCGACGATGCGGCCTTGCTCCATCACCAAAATCAAATCGGCTTTTTCGATGGTGGATAAGCGGTGCGCAATCACCAAGGTGGTGCGCCCGTGCATCAGCCGTTCCAGCGCGGCCTGGATATGGCGTTCGGATTCGGTATCGAGTGCGGAAGTGGCTTCATCCAAAATGAGTAGCGGCGCGTTTTTTAGCAAGGCGCGGGCAATGGCTAGACGCTGGCGCTGCCCGCCGGACAGCAGCACGCCGTTTTCACCGACCATCGTTTGATAGCCCTGTGGCAATCGCTCGATAAATTCCGCGGCATAAGCGGCGTCAGCTGCGCTTTTTACCTCATCCAGTGAAGCATCGGCCAAATCCCCGTAGGCGATATTGCGCAGCACGCTGTCGTTAAACAGCGTGACCTGTTGTGTCACCAGCGCGATATGGCGGCGTAGATTGACCAGCTTAAAATCTTCGATTTCCACGCCATCGAGCAGAATTTGCCCCTGTTCATGATGGTAAAAGCGCGGTATCAGGCTGGCGAGCGTGGACTTGCCGCTGCCCGAGCGCCCGACCAGCGCGACCACTTGCCCGGGCTGTGCGCTAAAGGAGACATCCTGCAAAACCGGCTGCGCCGCGCCCGGGTAAGTAAAGGAAAGTCCTTTCACCTGCAAAGCGCCGCTCACCGCCTCGCGCTCGACCGTGCCGCGGTCGCGCTCCGCCGGCGTATCGAGCTGCTCAAAGATACTTTGGGCGCCCGCCACGCCTTTTTGAATGGTCGAGCTGACCTCAGAAAGCTGGCGAATGGGCTTGGGTAAAAGTCCGGCGGCCGTGATATAGGCGACCAAATCGCCCGCGCTGGCATCACCGCGCAAATACAGCACCAAAAACATCAGCACCGCCATAGCGCTGTAAATCACCAATTGCAACAGCGGCGTGTAAATCGCCGTGGTACGAATCATGCGCAGTTGTTTATGGGTGTTATCGACACTCGCGTCGATAAAACGCGCCGCTTCGTAAGCCTCACCGCCAAAACTGCGCACCACGCGAAAGCCTTGGATGGTCTCTGAGGCGACATGGGTCACATCGCCCATCGCCACCTGAATTTTTTTGCTCTGTTTGCGAAACTTTTTGCTCGCGCGGCTGACCATCAACGCAATCAGCGGCAAGATGGCGAGCATCACCAAGGTCAACTTCCAGTTCATCCACAAGAGGTAGGCGAACAGAAAAACCACCGTTAAACCTTCGCGGATAACCACTTTCACCGCATCGGTCGCCGCCCCCGTGACCATCGTCACATTAAAGGTAATGCGCGAAATCAAATGCCCTGAATTGTGCACATCGAAATAACCATTGGGCAGACGCAGCAGGCTTTGCAGCAGCGCAACGCGCAAATCATGTACCAGCCCGAGCGAGACTTTGGCGAGAAAATAATTGCCCAGAAACGACCCCAAGCCCTGCCAAGCGGCAATCAACACAATCAGCGCAGGAACAGCCTGCAATATCGGCCAATCGGCGAGCAGCGGCCAATTGGGAAACAGCGCAGCCTCCGGATGAGTCAGCCCATCGACAAAATATTTAAGCATCCCGGCCAGCATCGGCTGCGTCGAGGCAAAAATCACATAGCCCAGCAAGCTCAGTAAAAACAGCAAGATATACGGACGAATCCAGCTAAGCAGGCGAAAATAAATGGCAAGGCTGGAAGGCTCAGGCCGCTTGGAATTAGCGTCGGATGACATGGGGAGCAATACAAATTTAAAGGCGCAAAAGTCTAGCACAGGCTATTATCGCGCCCCCTACTTTCCCTCCCCTCTCCCGTCTGCGGAGAGGGTAAAAAACTAAAGCACGATGGCCTGACCCAATCTTCTTAAATGATTATCAAATCCCTAAACAATCAAGAACTTGCCACCCTGTTGCAAGGCGCAAAAACCATTGAGGCCGATGGCAGCGGGCTTAAAGTCGCACAGCTTGAGGGCGGGGACTTTCTCAAGCTGTTTCGCCGCAGGCGCTGGCTTTCCACCGCGCTCTGGGCACCGCCTGCAAGGCGCTTTGCAGACAACGCGCGAAACCTGCTCGCCCTTGGCATTGGCGCCCCAAAGGTCACCGAACTGTTGCAGCTCCCGCAAAGGCAAAGCGCAGTGCGCTACCAACCTCTACCCGGACAAACCCTGCGGGCGCACTGGGCGGCACTTAACGCCATACAACGCGCCGAACAAGTCGAGCAATTCGGCGCTTTTTTAGGACTTTTACACGAAAAAGGCCTGTACTTTCGCTCGCTGCATCTGGGCAATGTATTGCGTCTGCCCGATGATGGCTTTGGCCTGATTGATTTATCCGATATGTTTATCAGCGCTCGCGCCCTGACGGACGGCAAACGCCAGCGCAACCTAAAACATATGCTGCGTTACGCGGATGATGCGAACTGGCTACTGCAACAACACCAAGCCGATTGGCTTAACGGCTATGCGCAAACTGCAAGCAAGCAGGCGGCAGACAAACTGGCGCGGGCATTGCATAAAATGCAAGCAGTCCATAGTGGTGATAATTAACCGCTACTTTCAATAAAACGCGCGATATTATCCACCGCACTGTCCATTAGTCCTTGCATGGCATCTTCACTGCTCCAGGCGACATGCGGGGTAAGAATAAAATCATCATGGTCAATCAATTTAAATAGCGGGTTATCGGCCTGTACCGGTTCATCCACCAACACATCAATGGCCGCGCCGCCGATTTGATTATTGCTAAGCGCGTTAATTAAAGCCTGTTCATCGACAATGCCACCACGGGCGGTATTGATAATCACAGCATCGGTTTTCATTTGCGCAAGTTCCGCAGCGCCAATCATGCCACGCGTTTGTTCGGTTAATGGTACATGGATGGATAACACATCGGCTTCTGTCAATAACTGCGGCATCGGGATAAAATCCTCGCCCGTATAACGTCCTTGCCGATTATAAAAAACCACGCGCATCCCTAAGGCACGCGCGCGCTGTGCCAAATACTGAGCGATAACCCCGTAGCCGATAATTCCCAATGTTTTAGCGGCCACATCGCGCACCGGGTAATCCAGCCAAATACCTTTAGGTGCAATTTCGCCGCGATGCAGTTTTTGCATCAAGCGATGATAAGCCATCGGTTTGCGCAGCAGTTCAAACATCACCGCAAGCACATGTTCAGTAACGGTATTGGCCGCATAACCAGGCACATTGGTCACAATAATGCCGTGCTCGCGGCAATAGTCTAAATCCACAATATCGGTGCCGGTTAGCGCCAGTGAAATCAGTTTAAGTTTCGGCAATTGCTCAAGATGCTCAGCACGCAATGCCACGCTGCATGACATCACCGCATGAGCCTGTTGCAACCGCTCGACTAATTGATGCGGCTCAGTAAAGGAATAACTTTGCCAAGTATGCGCAAAGGGCAGTTTTTTGAGTTTAACCGAAGGCGCAATACCTTCAGCATCCAATAAAACAATATGCGGCGTGCTCATTTAACCACCTTTTTCGGTACATATCCGGCGGGCGCCAATGACGCTAAAAAATTAGTCAATACACCGGCATTTTTATTGTCATCTTCCAGCGATTCTTTGCGCAGCAAAGCATTACGCACCATGCGTGCGCCGATAAATCTAAAGGGTTCTGGCGGCAGTAATTTCATTTTCTGATTAACCAGGCCGCAACGACTCCACTCATCGTTACTTTGCATGACTAGGGACTTAATAATGCGACTGGCAAATACCGTAGTGGCTACGCCATTACCGGAAAAGCCAATGCCATAAACAATATTCTGATGCCCACCCAAGTAGCCAAAATTGGGCAGGCCTTTCATCGCGCGGTCGAGCGGACCGGTCCAACTGCTGATAATGGGCACATCGGCAAGTTGTGGGTAAAAGCCGCGCATTTCTTTTGTTACAGCAGCAGCGGCCGGGCAGGGTTTTTCATATAAATTGCCGATTTTTGAGGCAAAGGCAAATTGCCCCAAAGGTTTACCAAATACAATCCGCCCATCCGGAGTATTGCGCCAATAATTAAGTACCGTGCGTGAGTCGGTCACACAAACGCCGTCTTTAAATCCGCACTCATCAAGGCGTTGTTTGGCTGGAGCGGTGGCCACCATATCACTGGACATCACCACAATCATGCGCTTAAGTTCAGCAAACTGCGCTCCCCAAGCATTCATCGCAATAACCACTTTTTTCGCTTTAATTTGCCCATTTGGCGTATGTACAACGGGTTCGGCGCTGCGCTGCAAATGGGTTAATGGCGTTTTCTCATAAATAGTAATACCCAACTCTAAAGCCACACGGCGCAAACCTCGCGCTAATAAAGCCGGTTGTATCGTGGCCGCGTTGGCATCAAATATGCCGGATAATGCGCGCTTGCTGCCGGATTTTTCGCGCACCCATTCAGGTGATACCGGCTTAAAGGGATTGGCATTTAATTGATCAAGCTGTTCGGTTAATACCTGCCAGGATTTATCTTGCTTGGCATTGCTCGCCATCCATAACCAGCCGTCTTTGCGATATTCGGCATCAATATTATATCTGCGGCAAAAATCGCCGATTTCATCAACCGCCGATTCAGCCGCCAGACAAATACGCCGCGCTTCATCCGCACCGCATAAACTCATTAAGGATAGATATTTTGCCCACCAGTTATTCGCAAGTCCCCCATTACGCCCGCTGGCACCGCTGCCGCAGCGGTCTTTTTCTATCAGCGCAATATTAAGCGAGCTATCGGCTTGTTTTAGCCGAATGGCCGACCATAAGCCTAAATAGCCACCACCGATAATGCAGATGTCCGCCTGGGTATGGCCCTGCAACGGCGCTGCCAATGCGCCGTCGCGTTCCAGCGCCTGCGCATACCAGAAACCACGGTACATAGTTGCCTCCTTGGATTTTCATCTTTTAATTTTTACGGTCTTTTTACAGTCTTTATTGTCTGTAGAGCCCGATTAAGCAGACTATAAGACGCAGGACGTTTTATGGAAGGCCGCTTTAAAAGCAGCCCAGTCGCTAGCATGGATTTTTGTCATTTTTATACCATTATTTGACCTTGGCTTTATGCTGCACATAACAGCCATGCTTTAGCATCCTTAAATTGACTGATTTTTCAGGCAGATTGAAAACAGTGAACAACAACGATGGCACCCCCGATAAGGCTACGGCAGCAGGCAAGCCGGATTTGCGGGTTGGCTTTATTTTACTTAACCAATTTACCCTGATTCCGGTTTCTGGCTTGGTGGAGTCGCTGCGTTTTGCCGCCGATATATCGTTTCGCAGCCAGCAAATTTACTGCCAGTGGGATTTTATGACCTGGGATAATCTGCCGGTTGCGGCCAGTTGCGGCCTGCCGGTCTCGCCGACCTGTGCACTGAATAATCTGCTTTCTTACGATTACATTGCACTGGCCGGCGGTATGTTGGAAGAAACGCGCCATCCGCCGGATGCCTTATTACAACTATTACAAGAGTTACGCGGACAAAACAGGCCGATCATCAGTCTGTGTTCAGCTTCTTTTGTATTGGCGAAAGCCGGTTTATTGGATGGACGCAAAGCCGCCATTCATTTCACCATCCGTGATGAGTTTATGCAGCGTTTTCCAAAGGTAACGGCGATTGCCGAAGACAGCTTTGTGGATGATGACGGGATTATTACTTGTCCGGGTGGGCTTGCCATTGATTTGGCAACCCATATTATCCGCAAACACTGCGGGGAAATTCGCGCACAAAAAGCACTTAAATACCTGCTCGAAGGCGCTGTATTGGAAAAACCACCCTTGCATGCGCCACAAACGCCGCCGCATGTTTATCAAAATCAAATCGTCAGTAAAGCCATTGCCTTTATGCGCGACAACTTAAGCGCAGCCACTTCTTTAACCGCCGTTGCCGAGTATGCAGGCACCAGCACACGCCAATTGCACCGTGCTTTTTTAAGCAATACCCATCTGCCACCTGCGCATTATTGGCGCAAATTACGGCTGGAACAGGCACGCAAAAAACTGGCCGACAGTAGCGCCCATGTCACCAGCATTGCACTGGAATGCGGCTTTGCCGATGCCTCGCACTTTATTGCCTGGTTTCGCAAACAATACGGTGAAACGCCCGCCGCCTACCGCAAACGCCGTCATGCGGTAGAGCGACTTAATGGCTGATTCAAAACAAGCAAAATACTTTGCGCAGCGTTTCTTTAATTTCCCACACGCCTTGGCAATTGGCGGGGAAAGTCGCGCAATCCCCAGCGTGCAGTTCTACCGGTTCTTCACCTTCTGGGGTAAAGATGCACCAGCCGCTTAGGATATGAATAAATTCCCGATGCGGTTGTGGCTGGCGGCGCAATTTGCCGGGTTCGCACTGCCAAATGCCGATTTGCGCGTTGATATTGTCTACCGTTTGAAACTGTCCAAGTGCGCTTAACGCTATGGTTTCACCCAATGGATTTTTTACCGGTTCGGCTTTATCCATAATCGCAGTGGCTGCACTGCGGATAACGGTGAGTTGGCTCATTATCAATTCCTCGTAGCGTTGTTTTGGCATTTATAGACTAGACGCATGGTCTTTTATTAAATATAAGGGCAATGTCTGTTTCTATAAGATCAATGTCTGATCTTAAGCCTTGGGCAAAGTCACGCCGGTTTGTCCTTGGTATTTACCGGCGCGGTCTTTGTAGGATACGGCGCAGGGCGTATCGGATTGTAAAAACAACATTTGCGCCACGCCTTCTCCGGCATAAATTTTGGCGGGCAGATTAGTCGTATTGGAAAACTCCAAGGTTACATGACCTTCCCACTCCGGTTCCAGCGGCGTGACATTGACGATAATGCCGCAGCGGGCATAGGTGCTTTTACCCAAGCAAATGGTTAATACATCACGAGGAATGCGAAAATACTCCACCGTTCTTGCCAGCGCAAAGGAATTGGGCGGAATAATGCAAACCTCGCTTTTAATATCGACAAAACTTTTTTCGTCAAAGTTTTTGGGGTCAACAATGGCCGAATAAATATTGGTAAAAACTTTAAACTCATTCGCGCAGCGCACGTCGTAACCGTAACTGGATACGCCGTAAGAAATCAGTCTTTGCCCATTATTGCTGCGCACTTGCTGTGCTGCAAAGGGTTCAATCATGCCTTGCTCTTTTGCCATGCGGCAAATCCAGCTATCGGCTTTAATACTCATATCAACCTCTATCCATTGACTTAATCATTATTACCCGTTCCCTGCCCTCTTTCGCAAGCGCAGGGTTATTGGCGATAACTTTGAATAAAACGCCCCATGCGTTCTATTGCCTGTTCCAGGTCATCAATATGCGGCAATGTGACCAGTCTAAAATGGTCTGGCTCCGGCCAATTAAAGGCGCTGCCTTGTACCACAAGCAGTTTTTCACTGCGCAATAAATCCAGTACGAATTGTTCATCATTAACAATCGAGCCATGTTTGGGGTCGATTTTCGGGAAGGCGTATAAAGCGCCCATCGGTTTAACGCAGCTAATGCCGGGGGTGGCCGATAGCAATTCATAAGCGCGATTACGCTGTAACCCTAAGCGGCCTTGCGGCAGTATTAACTCTTTAATGCTCTGATGACCACCGAGCGCGGTTTGAATAGCATATTGGCTCGGCACATTCGGGCACAGGCGCATATTGGCGAGCATATCAAGGCCCTCGATATAGCTTTTGGCTTGTTGCTTGGCACCGGACACCAGCAGCCAGCCGCTGCGAAATCCCGCCACTCGCCAGG
Organism: Ventosimonas gracilis; assembly: GCF_001580025.1. GTDB lineage: Bacteria > Pseudomonadota > Gammaproteobacteria > Pseudomonadales > Pseudomonadaceae > Ventosimonas > Ventosimonas gracilis. The sequence continues at coordinate 44,405 of NZ_LSZO01000184.1, forward strand.
ATTTGGACAGTCCACACAGGGTTAAAAACAGCACATCGTCTGCGAGAGTGGCAACGCTGATATGCGTGGCATCGTCGTAAAGGATTTGGTCGTAGATTTCATCGGCCAAAATCATCAAACCGTGTTCGCGGGCGATTTGTACCAGGTCCAATAAAAGCTCGCGCGAATAGACCGCACCGGTCGGGTTATTGGGGTTAATCAGCACCAAGGCGCGAGTATTGGGGGTGATTTTGCGGCGAATATCGGCTAAATCGGGAAACCATAGCGCCTGTTCGTCACAAAGGTAATGCACTGGCGTGCCGCCCGCGAGCGCGACTGAGGCCGTCCACAGTGGGTAGTCGGGCGCGGGAATCAGCACTTCATCGCCACTGTCGAGCAGTGCCTGCATCGCCATCACTATCAGTTCAGACACGCCGTTGCCAAGGTAGATGTCGTCCAGCTCAATGCCGCTGATTTGCCGCTGCTGGTAATACTGCATCACCGCCTTGCGCGCACTGAACAATCCCTTGGAGTCGCTGTAGCCTTGTGCGCTGGGCAGGTTGTGGATGACATCGTGAAGGATTTCCGCTGGCGCGTCGAAACCAAAGGGCGCGGGATTGCCGATGTGCAGCTTTAAAATGTGCTGGCCGTCTTCTTCCATACGCCGCGCTTCGTCCAAGACCGGGCCGCGGATGTCGTAACAAACATGGGCAAGTTTGCTGGATTTGCGAAAGCGCATGGCGTATCCCCGAATGGGCAGTAAAAATGCGCCATCATACGGGCGCGGGGTAAAAAAGCTATGGGAGTTGCACGCCTTCTTCCAGCAGCCTATCGACCAGCCTAATCAGCGGTAGACCCATCAGGCTACTGGCAGCCTCGCCGCAAGTTTTGCGAAACCATCTGATGCCCAATCCTTCTGATTTAAAACCGCCCACACAATCAAAGGGTTGCGCGCGCTCCAGTCGGCCTCGCCCTGCGCCTGCGTCTAGGACAGACAGCCGTCAAACCCGCATGGGGTCTGTGGCATGGATTTATGCCGAGGGTGTGTCCGCCTCGACGCTCAGGTTGACGCCATCGCTGCCGGTGATGCGCACCCGTGAGCCCAGGGCGAGGTCGGGGCCTTGCACTACCCAGAACGCATCGCCGATTTTCACCCGCCCGCGCCCGCCGATGATGGCTTGCTCCAACGCTACGATCTTGCCCACATGTTGCGCCGCACGGCGGTTGAGGGTCGGATGATCGCTCTTGCGCTCGCGGCCACGGATGAACTTGCGGTAGAGCAGGATGGTGATAAACGAGAGCACCACAAACGCGGCGACCTGAGCCAGCACCGGGATCCCCGGTATCAGCAGCACGATGACGAACACCACGCCCGCCGCAATCCCCATCCACAACAGGAAGGCACCCGGGATGATGGTCTCAGCCGCCATCAACAACAGCGCGGCGGCGGCCCAGATGGTGACGTCCATGCGCAGTGAATCGGTCTCGAAGAGCATTAAGCAACTCCCTCGGCGGCGTTATGACGGTTTGCCGGACAGCGCGGTTTTGGCCAGCTCCCCGATCCCGGCGATGGAACCGATGAGGCCGCTGCTTTCCATCGGCATCAGCACGAATTTTTGATTCGGTGCCTTGGCCAGATCACTGAACGCTTCGACGTATTTCTGCGCGATAAAGTAATTGATCGCCTGCACGTTGCCCTGGGAGATGGCTTCGGACACCATCTGCGTGGCGTTGGCCTCGGCCTGAGCCAGCCGCTCGCGCGCTTCGGCGTCGCGGAAGGCGGCCTCCTTGCGGCCTTCGGCTTCCAGCACGGCGGCCTGTTTTTCGCCCTGGGCGCGGAGGATTTCCGATTCGCGCGAGCCTTCGGCTTCCAGAATCTGCGCGCGCTTTTCGCGCTCGGCCTTCATCTGCCGCGCCATTGCATTGACCAGATCCTGCGGCGGTGAAATGTCGCGGATTTCAATCCGGGTGACCTTGATGCCCCAGGGATTGGTCGCGATATCGACGACGTTGAGCAGTTGCGCATTGATGGTCTCGCGCTGGCTGAGTGATTCGTCAAGGTCCATCGAACCGATTACGGTACGGATGTTGGTCTGCACCAACGCGGTCATGGCAATTTCGAGGTTGGAGACTTCATAGGTCGCCTTGGCAGCGTCGAGCACCTGGAAAAACACCACCCCGTCCACGCGCACTACCGCGTTGTCCTTGGTGATGACATCTTGGCTCGGTACATCGAGCACCTGTTCCATCATATTGACCTTGCGGCTCACGTGGTAAATGACCGGTATCAGGAAGTGCAGGCCGGGCGACATGCTGTGGGTGTATTTGCCGAAGCGTTCCACCGTCCATTCATAGCCTTGCGGAACCATGCGCACGGTTCTGTACAGGATGATGCCACCGGCCAGCAGCAATACCAGACTCAAAAACGAGATGGGCGAGATAGACACGTTGTATCCTTATTGAAGTTTTTTCATGATTTGATCTCACATCTTTGCATATTCGGCACGGCTTGCGCATCAACAACGCAAGTCCCGTTAAAAAATCCACCTGCCGCCCGCTTGCTGCCTGCCACTGGCGGATGGCGTTTGGCATATCGTGCGGCTCGCGTTTGAAGCAGGAACAGACCCTGGCGATTTTCTTTGACAGCCGCAGACACTCTCCCTAGAATGCCGCGCCTATGTTGAATGGGCCGCTTCCTCCTCAGGTTGACCCGCGCAAACTGGCCGAGCGTCAAGCTGTGCTGGATTACTGCGTAGCGTTTGCCGACTTACCGCGTTTTGCTTCTGCGCTGCTTGAACAAGAAGGCAGGGTGCGGATGCAATTGTCGTTTGCGCGTGATGAAGGCAAAACTCTGATTTTGCGCAGCCTGCTCAGCACGCAAGCGGTACTGCGCTGCCAGCGCTGTTTGGAGCCGGTCACACTCGACCTGCAAAGCCAGTGCAGTTATGCGCTGTTGCCAGCAGGGGCCGACCGTTCGGGCGTATCCGCGCAGCATGAATTGCTGGAGCTTGGCGAGTCGCTGGCGTTGGCTGAACTGATTGAGGATGAGCTGCTGCTGGCACTGCCGTTAGTCCCTGCGCACAAGACCCACCACTGCCAGATACCGGCGTGGAACAGTCAAGAGGCGGCAAGAGAAAGCAAGCCCAATCCATTTTCCGTATTGGCGCAGTTGCGGCAGGACAATTCCGCCGAAACTGACATTACTAATTGACGCAAACACTTCAAAGGAGTTTACCCAAATGGCTGTTCAGCAGAACAAAAAATCCCGCTCGGCGCGGGATATGCGCCGCTCGCACGATGCCTTGTCGGCACCGACTTTATCGGTAGAAAAAACCACCGGTGAAGTGCATTTGCGTCACCACGTCACGCCGGAAGGCATTTGGCGCGGTCGCAAAATCACCGGCAATAACGATACCGACGAGTAACCTTGACCGCACTGGTCGTTGCTATTGATGCAATGGGGGGCGATTTTGGCCCTTCTTGCACCGTTCCCGCCAGCTTGCTCGCGTTGGATGAACATCCTGCCCTTGAGCTTTTATTAGTCGGCCAAGCGCCTTCCATTGAAGCCTGCTTGCCGTCCAATCTGGATAAAGCGCGTCGCAATCGTTTGCAGGTGATACCCGCAAACGAAGTGATCAGCATGGATGAAGCGCCCGCTGCGGCGCTGCGCGGCAAGCCGGATTCCTCCATGCGCCGCGCTTTGCAGTGCGTGCGTGATGGCAACGCTCACGCCTGTGTCAGCGCGGGCAACAGTGGCGCACTGCTGGCATTATCACGTCATCTGCTGAAAACCTTACCGGGCATTGCACGTCCGCCGATGGTTAGAGCCATTCCCACTGCCCAAGGCGCATGCTTGCTGCTGGATTTGGGGGCGAACCTCGATTGCCCTGCTGCGCAACTCTGCCAATTTGCCCTGCTCGGCGCACTGGCCGCCGAAGCGCGTGGTGCGGTGCAGCCAAAAGTCGCGCTGCTTAATGTCGGCAGCGAGGCGATTAAGGGCAATCAGCAGGTCAAGCAGGCCGATGCCTTACTGCGCGAGGCCAAAAAACAAGGAAAGCTCCACTATATCGGCTATATCGAAGGGCACGACCTGTTTGCCGGAAAGGCGGATGTTGCGGTCTGCGACGGTTTTGTCGGCAATCTCTTGCTTAAATCCAGCGAGGGCTTGGCGCAAATGCTTAACCTTCGCCTGCGCCGCGAATTTGCCCGCACAGGGTTTAGCCGCCTTATTGGTGCTTTGGCGCTACCGCTACTCAGGCGGCTGAAAAAAGAACTTAATCCCGCGCAGCACAATGGCGCAAGTTTCTTGGGGCTACGCCAAGTTGTGGTAAAAAGCCACGGCGGCGCGGATACTGAAGGCTTTAAAAACGCCATATTGCACGCACAGCAGGAACTTGCCTGCAACCTGGTGCAGCACCTGCAAAGCCGCCTTGCGCGTCTGTATCCAGACCGTCCCATTTAAGGAATAACCCCATGTCACAGATTTTTGCCTTTGTATTTCCCGGCCAAGGCTCGCAGTCACTCGGCATGCTCAAAGAGCACGGCGCGGCGCGGCCGCAAGTTTTGCAGACTTTTGCCGAGGCGAGCGAAGCGCTCGGTTACGACCTGTGGGCGCTGTGCCAAAAGGGTCCAGCCGAACAGCTCGATGAAACCGATAAAACGCAACCGGCCATCCTCACCGCCTCCATCGCCCTGTGGCGCTTGTGGCTGGCAGAAGGTGGCGTGAAACCGGCTTTTGTCGCCGGTCACAGCTTGGGCGAATATTCGGCGTTGGTCGCCTCTGGCAGCCTTTCTTTAAAAGAAGCGGTCAAGCTGGTCGAAACGCGAGGGCAATTGATGCAGCAAGCCGTGCCCGTCGGCACTGGCGCAATGGCGGCCATTATCGGCCTTGATGACGATGCCGTGATTGCCGCCTGTGAGGAAGCCGCGCAAGGCGAGGTGATCAGTGCGGTCAACTTTAACGCGCCCGGCCAAGTGGTGATTGCCGGAGCCGCAAGCGCGGTCACTCGTGCGCAGGAAAGCTGCAAAGCGCGTGGTGCCAAACGCGCCCTGCCCTTGCCGGTTAGCGTGCCTTCGCACTGTGCGTTAATGCGCCCGGCCGCGCAGCGCTTTGCCGAGGCCGTTGCCGCCATTGACTGGCAAACGCCGCAAATCCCCTTGGTGCAAAATGTCAGCGCCAGGCTTGCCGCTGATTTGGACAGTTTGAAGCAAGATCTGCTGGCGCAGCTTTACAGCCCGGTACGCTGGACGGCATCCATGCACTATCTCGCCGAAAACGGCATCAGTACGCTTGTCGAATGCGGCCCTGGCAAAGTGCTCAGCGGCCTTGGCAAGCGCTGCATTAAAGAAGCACAGATTTTTTCTACCGATACGCCAGAAGCCTTCGCCAGTGCCCTAAGCGCATTGGCTTAAGCCTATTTGAGGAATCCAACATGAGTTTGCAAGATAAAGTCGCCCTGGTCACCGGTGCGAGCCGCGGCATTGGTCAGGCCATTGCGCTGGAGTTGGGTCGTCGTGGCTATATCGTGATTGGCACGGCGACCACTGAAAGTGGCGCGGCCAAGATTGATGCTTTTTTTAAAGAAAACGGCATTAACGGCAAAGGCTTGGCGCTTGATGTCGGCAATGACGAATCCGTTGCCAGCGCATTGGAAGCCGTGCAAAAAACCTTCGCCGCGCCATTGATTTTGGTCAACAACGCCGGCATCACCCGCGACAACCTACTGATGCGTATGAAGGACGATGAATGGTTTGAGGTGATCAATACCAATCTAAACGGCCTTTATCGCCTGTCCAAAGCCGTGCTGCGCGGCATGACCAAAGCGCGTTTTGGCCGCATTATCAATATCGGCTCAGTGGTCGGGCAAATGGGCAATGGCGGACAAACCAACTACGCCGCCGCCAAAGCCGGTCTTGAAGGCTTCTCGCGTGCGCTGGCAAGGGAGGTTGGCTCGCGAGCGATTACCGTCAACACCGTCGCCCCCGGTTTTATCGATACCGACATGACGCGCGAATTGCCAGAGGCGCAGCGCGAGGCACTGACCGCACAAATCCCGTTGGCTCGTTTGGGGCAACCGGAAGAAATCGCCAAAGCGGTGGCCTTCCTCGCCTCAGAAGATGCCGCCTATATCAGCGGCGCAACCCTGCCGGTCAACGGTGGGTTATATATGTGAATTGGCTTGAAAAGCTAAAGCGTCCTTCTATAAACTGGCGAACCGGTTTAAACCCACCGGTTTGCACCATCCATCAGGAGTGAAAACAAGGTATGAGCATCGAAGAGCGTGTCAAGAAAATCGTCGCGCAGCAGCTTGGCGTAAAAGAGTCGGAGGTCACCAACGGTGCTTCCTTTATCCAGGACTTGGGCGCTGACTCGCTTGACACCGTTGAGCTGGTTATGGCTCTGGAAGAAGAGTTCGAGACGGAAATTCCCGACGAACAAGCCGAAAAAATCACCACCGTGCAGCAAGCCATTGATTATATCAATGCCCATCTGTAAACCTTTTGCAGTGGTTGTGGTTACTTTCTGCTAGCTGCACCCCTGTGTTAAGGCGAACAAGCCAAACCGCATGGCCTGTCATTTGGCGTGCGGTTTTTCATTGAAGGTGGTTCAAGCACATGCCTGCCAAGAAGTGCGGCAGTTGACGGATAAGGGGGAATACTGTGAGACGAGTGGCAGTCACTGGCCTTGGCATGGTTTCGCCGCTTTCCGCCGATGTGGCAGGTAGTTGGCAAGGCATTACCGCAGGCAAAAGCGGTATTGCGCCGATTGAAGGGCTTGACCTTGCAACGCACAGCACCCGCTTTGGCGGTCAGGTCAAGGATTTCCCCATTGAGACTTACCTGCCCGAAGCCAAAGAGGCGCGTAAGCTCGACCCGTTTATCCAATACGGTTTTGCTGCCAGCATGCAGGCCATTGCTGATAGCGCTTTGCAAGTCACGGACGAAAACCGCGAACGCTTCGGCGTGGTAATGGGCTCTGGTATTGGCGGCTTAAGCAATATCGAGGCAACCTGCCACACGCTGTTTAACAAAGGGCCAAGACGGATTTCCCCGTTTTTTGTGCCCGGTTCCATTATCAATATGATTTCTGGCTTTGTGTCCATCCAACTGGGCATTGAAGGGCCAAACTACGCCATTACCACCGCCTGCTCATCGGCCACCCACAGCATCGGCATGGCGGCTCGCGCCATCCGTTATGGCGACGCCGACATCATGCTGGCAGGCGGCGCGGAACAGGCAATTTGCGCCTTGGGCGTGGGCGGATTTTCCGCCGCGCGGGCGCTGTCCACGCGCAATGACGACCCAATCGGCGCCAGCCGCCCTTGGGACAAAAACCGCGACGGCTTTGTGCTGTCCGACGGCGCAGGCGCACTGGTGCTCGAAGAGTTGGAACAAGCCAAAGCACGCGGCGCGACCATTTACGCCGAACTTTTGGGCTTTGGCATGGGCAGCGATGCTTTTCATATGACCTCGCCGCCGCCAGCAGGTGAAGGCGCGGCGCGCTGCATGCACTTGGCGCTGCGTGATGCCGGTTTAAATCCCGAAGACATCGACTATATCAACGCGCACGGTACTTCCACTCTCGCCGGAGACCTCGCCGAAGCCAGCGCCATCAAGCGCGTCTTTGGCGCACATGCCGGGCGGCTTTTGGTGAGTTCCACCAAATCGATGACCGGCCATCTACTCGGTGCTGCCGGTGCGATAGAAGCGATTTTCAGCATCCTCGCACTGCGTGACCAAATCGCCCCACCGACCATCAATCTCGATGAGCCGGATGAAGGCTGCGATTTGGACTTTGTTCCGCATACCGCGCGTGACTGCAAAATTGAGCGAGTACTGTCCAACTCCTTTGGCTTTGGCGGCACCAATGCCTCGCTGATTTTTGGCAGGTTCAGTGGCTGATGCCTGGCTCGATGGGCTGCCCGCGTCCACTGTACCGCTTGCCAACCGTGGCCTTGCTTACGGCGATGGCCTGTTTGAAACGATCAAGGTCAAAAACGGCAAGCCGAGCCTGCTAGCCCGTCATCTGGCGCGATTGCAAGAAGGCTGCAAGCGGCTTTCCCTCAACTTAAATATCGCCCTGCTACGCCAAGAGCTGGCAGGCTTTTGCGAGAACTTGGGTGACGGCGTTGCCAAACTGATCATCACCCGTGGTGACGGGCAGCGCGGCTATGCGCCATCCAACGCCACGCCCGCCCGCCGTATCCTGATGGGTAGCGCGATGCCCGCTTACCCGCCGCAAAATGCACAAGCGGGCGTTCGCCTGTTTCCCTGCCAAACACGCCTGGCCTGCCAGCCGTTGCTGGCCGGGCTAAAACATCTCAATCGCCTCGAACAAGTGCTGGCGCGAGGCGAATGGCAAAGCACTGAATACGCCGAAGGGCTGCTCTGTGATTACAGCGGACGGGTGATTGAAGGGGTCTTTAGCAATCTTTTTGTGGTTAAAGACGGCCATTTATTGACCGCCGATTTATCGCGCTGCGGCGTCGCCGGGGTTATGCGCGCGTTACTGCTGGAACTGGCAGGCAACGCCAATATCCCCCTTGGCATCCGTGATATTAGCTACCGCGAACTGCTCGCCGCCGATGAAGTCTTTATTTGCAACTCGCTGTACGGCATCTGGCCGGTGATCGCGCTCAGGGCAAAAAGCTGGCCGATTGGCGCTGTCACTCGTACACTACAAGACCTGCTTAATTCCACGGAAGGCTAAAAGCCGTGCTGCGCAAATTGACCCTGTTTGCTTTATTGATCCTGCTGCTGGTGGGCGCGTTGCTCGCCTTTATCTGGCAGCAACAACATTTAGCCTTGCAACAACCGCTAAAACTGGCCAAACCGCTGCTGATGGAAGTGCCGCGCGGCACCAGTCCAGACAGTATGCTGCGCCAACTTGAGCAAAACGGCTTGATCAAAAGTGCCTTCTGGGCTCGTGTCGCTTGGCGGCTTAACTACTCGGGGCGGTCCTTACAGAGCGGCGAATATCAACTGACGGCCGCTATCAAGCTGTCCGAAGTGCTGGATTTATGGCAGCGCGGCAAGATCTTCCAATACGCCTTCACGCTGATTGAAGGCTGGAACATCCGCCAGCTACGCGCCGCACTCGCGGGAGCACCCGCCTTACAGCAAACCCTCGCCGATGTACCAGACAGCCAACTGATGCAGCATCTTGGCTTGCCTTCCGGACATCCCGAAGGGCGCTTTTTCCCCGACACCTACCGCTACCCGCGCGGCACCAGCGATGCCGAGCTACTCAAACGCGCCGCCAAGCAGCTCGATAACGTACTGGCCGAAGAATGGGCAAAACGCGCGGACAACCTGCCCTATAGCGAGCCTTATCAGGCGCTGATTATGGCCTCCCTGATTGAGAAGGAAACCGGCGTTGCCCACGAGCGCGAAGAAATATCCGGGGTATTCGTCCGCCGCCTTGCCCGCGGCATGCGCCTGCAAACCGACCCCACGGTGATCTACGGCATGGGCGAACGCTACAACGGCAAACTAACCCGCGCCCATCTGCGCGAGCCAACGCCCTACAACACCTACCAAATCGATGGCCTGCCGCCCACCCCCATTGCACTGGCAAGCCGCGCGGCCATCCACGCCGCGCTGCACCCCAAAGAGGGCAACAGCCTGTTTTTTGTCGCCAAGGGTGACGGCAGCCATAGGTTTTCCGACACGCTGGACGCACACAACCGCGCAGTACGCGAGTTCCAACTCAGCCGCCGCGCCGATTACCGTTCCACGCCTGCCCCAAAGCAGCAAACACCATGATGCCCTCGCCCCCTCCCAGCGCCTCTCCCACCAGCGGCTTGTTTATCACCCTTGAAGGATCGGAAGGCGCGGGCAAAAGCACCAACAGCGACTGGCTGGCGGCGCGCCTGCGCGAAATGGACGTAGACCTGGTGCAAACCCGCGAGCCGGGCGGCACCCGGTTGGGCGAGCGTATCCGCGCCCTGCTGCTTGAACCAGGCGCACCCGCGCTAACCGCACAGGCCGAACTGCTGCTGATATTTGCCGCACGGGCGCAGCATCTGGCCGAAGTCATCCGTCCGGCGCTGGCACGCGGTGCGCTGGTTTTGTGCGACCGCTTTACCGATGCGACCTACGCCTACCAAGGCGGCGGACGCGGCCTGCCGATCACATCCATTGCCGCCTTGGAGCAACAGGTGCAAGGCCATTTGCGCCCAGACTTGTGCCTTGTTTTCGACCTGCCGGTTGCCGTCGGCCGCGACCGCGCCTTGCTGCGTGGTAGCACCGACCGTTTTGAACGCGAAGGCGCAGCCTTTTTTGAAGCCGTCCGGCAAACTTACCTAAACCGCGCCCGCTTGCAGCCCGCACGCTACCGTCTGATTAACGCCGCGCAGCCACTCGATCAAGTGCAGCAGCAACTGGCAGAGCTGCTGCCCTCCCTGCTGCAGCTCTATCACAACCGCTCCTCTGCCCGCTTGCGGGGGAGAGGGAATGACTGAAATCTACCCTTGGCAGCAATCACTCTGGCAGCAACTGACCCGCCGCCAGCAACTGGCTCACGCCTTTTTACTGCACGGTGCAGCGGGTATCGGCAAACGGGCGCTGGCCGATGCACTGCTTGCCCATTGGTTGACGCAGGGACAAGCGGCAAGCGCCGTGCAAAAATCCAAAAACCTGCTGGCCGCAGGCACTCATCCCGATGTGTTTGTACTGGAGCCTGAGGAAAGCGGCAAAGCCATCAAAATCGACCAAGTACGCGAACTGGTCGCCTTTGCCGGGCATACCGCGCAAATGGGCGCGCGTAAGCTGATCCTGCTGGAACCGGCGGAAGCGATGAACCCAAGCGCCGCCAATGCCCTGCTAAAAACGCTGGAAGAACCTTCCGAAGGCACGATTTTGCTGCTGATTAGCCATCAACCCAGCCAATTACTGCCCACCTTGAAAAGCCGCTGCGTACAGCTACCCTGCCCACAGCCAAACGCGCAAAGCGCCTTGACCTGGCTGATGCAAAGCCTGCCGCAACTGACGCAAACCGATTGCCGCGAACTCTTGCAACTCGCCGCCGGTTCCCCGCTCGCCGCCCGCCGCTTGCATGAACAAGACGTCCGCGCGCAGCGGCAAAAAGTGGTCACAGGCTGCAAACAACTGTTTAAACGCGAACAATCCGCAGGCTCATTGGCCGAAAGCTGGAACGCCATACCGCTGCTGTTACTGCTGGATTGGTTCTGCGAATGGGCGCAGCAAACCTTGCGACAGCAGCTTGGCGACGACAGCTGCACCACTGCCGATATGCAGCCCGTACTGATTTGGCTGGCAAGCCGCGCCAAGCCAGAAAAACTGCTCGCTTTTTATGACTGGCTGCTGGACAAACGCCGCGCCGTTCTCGCCCAATCGCCACTTAACCGCACCCTGTTATTGGAAAGCTTGTTAGTACAGTGGGCGCAATTGGCTTGAAAGCGCTTAGCCCTTAGACGGGCATTCCAAGTGCACGACGCCTGTGTGGCTCGCCAGCAGCAAAATATCCGCCCTACGCGAGGCGAACAGGCCGCTTTCGACCACACCGGTAATGGCGTTGACTTGTGCTTCCAGCGCCAGTGGTTGGGTAATGGCAAGACCTGCGGCATCGATAATCCAGTTGCCGTTATCGGTGACTACATCAGCACGCTTAAGCGGCTTTGCGCCCAGTTGGGTTAATTCGCGCATCACATAAGCACAGGCCATCGGGATAACCTCGACCGGCAGAGGGAAGGCTCCTAAAACCTCCACGCGCTTGTGTGCTTCGGCAATGCAGACAAAGGTTTTGGCGGTCGCGGCGACGATTTTTTCGCGCGTTAATGCGCCGCCGCCACCTTTAATCAGACAAAGGTTAGGGTCAGCCTCGTCCGCACCGTCGATATAAAAATCCAGTTGCGCTAAATCGTTTAAGTCGTACAGCGCAATGCCCTGTGCGGCCAAACGCGCGGCGCTTTGCTCGGAACTTGCGACTGCTCCAGCAAAAGCCTGTTTGTGCGCAGCAAGCAGGTCGATAAAGCAATTAGCCGTCGAACCCGTACCAATGCCCAGCACCATTTCACGCTTAAGTTGCGGCAGGATAAGTTCAAGCGCGGCCTGTGCGGCCGCTTGTTTGGGAGAAGTATTCATGCTTTGTTGGGTTTTAAGCGGTGATGCAGTGCACCAATTATCATCGGTAAAAAAGAAAACAGCACAATGCCGAGCACCAAAAACGACAGATGGTCTTTGATAAAAGGCACGTTGCCAAAGAAATAGCCCAAAGGCACCAACGAGCCGACCCAAGCGAAGCTGCCGAGCACACTAAACAGCACAAAACGTCCGTAGGCCATATGGCTGATTCCGGCGACAAAGGGCGCAAAGGTGCGCACTATCGGCAAAAAACGCGCCAAGGTAATGGTTTTGCCGCCGTGGCGCTGATAAAAGGCTTGGGTGCGCTCCAAATAATCACGGCGGAAGACTTTCGAGTTGGGATTGCGAAACAATCGCTCGCCGCTGGTGCGACCAATCCAATAATTGGTGCTATCCCCCAAAATCGCCGCTGTGATCAACAAAATAGCCAGCAGCCAAGGGTCCATATGCCCACTGCTGCACAGCGCCCCAGCCAAAAACAATAAGGAATCGCCGGGCAAAAACGGGGTGACGACCAATCCGGTTTCGCAATAAACCACTAAAAACAAAATGGCGTAAATCCACAGACCGTAGTTTTCTACCAATAGATTGAGGTAAAGGTCAAGGTGCAGCAGCAGGTCAATCGGGTTGAAATCCATGCGTTATTTAAACAGCCGTAATGATGGAGGGGCGCATTATAAAAGTGGGGCAAGCGCCGTACGTTTTGTCTTTGTCGCCGCTTGTGTCGCTTAAAAATTAAGCGACCTGCGCAAAAAATCAAGCAACTGCCCGGTACTTTGGCGGGTATCTAAGCGCAGCGCTATTTCATCGCCCGCAAGCGGCTCAATAAGGGCCTGTTGTGCACAGACGACCTGCCAATTCGCCTCGGACGGGTCAACGCCTGTTTGCTGGCGTTGACTAATGCGCTGTTCAATTAAAGATAAAGGCGCTTCGCAGGCCAAAATCCGCCAAGGCACGGCGGCATTTTCGGCAATCTGCCGCGCTGCCGCGCGCTCGCTGCGCTTTAAGTAAGCGGCATCGATAATCACCGGGTAACCAGCATGCAGCGCAGCTTCAGCCAATTGGTGCAAATGCGCATAGGTTTTTGTATGGGCCTGCTCGCTGTAACGGTCTTGGGCGTTGCCAAGCAGCCGTTTGCGCTCAACATCGGAACGCAGACAAAGCGCCCCGCTTTCATCGGCAAGCCGCCTTGCCAGATGGCTTTTGCCGCTGCCGGACAGCCCGTGCAGTATGACTAAAAAGCGCCCAGGGATAACGCTGTAGCTTTCCGCCAGCGCGATATAGGCGCGGTACTCGGCAAGTATCGCCTCGCGCTGCGCCGCGTCTTGCGCTTGACTTAAGCAAAACAGGCCGACTTTGGCGCGCACCAAGGCGCGGTGCGCTTTGTACAGAGGCCATAATGGCAGCGCCTGCCAGTCGCCAGTGTGCTCAAGCCAAGCATTGGTAAAACGGTGTGACAGCACCTGAAGGCCGCGCGTCTCTAAGTCCATCGCCAAAAAGGCCGCATCCAGCGCCTGGTCAATCAGGCGAAATTCTTCATTAAATTCAATACAGTCAAACAGGGCGACCTGTCCGTTTTCACGCAAAATCGCATTGCCCAGGTGCAAGTCGCCGTGGCATTCGCGCACCTTGCCGTTTGCGCCGCGCTCGGCAAGGTGCGGGGTGAGTCGGCTAATGCTCGCTTCAAGCCAAGCTTTTAGCGCGGCGAGCTGGGTTTTATCGGCTTGATCGCTTAACAACGGCTCGATTTGCGCAAAGTTTTGCCGCATCGGGGCCGAGATGGCCGGCACCGAGCAGAGCGGATGACTGGCAGAAACTTGCGGGGTTTTGTAGTGAAAACCGGCAATTTGGCCGGCTAAATCGTCAATATGTGCCAGGGTAAGCTCGCCACGCGCCTGCACCGCATCCAGCAAACTTTGCTGCGGAAACTGGCGCATTTTGATGCCGTACTCTATCGCCTGCCCGCTGCCGCCCAGTTTGGGTGCGTTTTCACTGCCGGTAATCGGCAGTACCTCAAGATATAAATCTGCCGCCAAGCGTTGATTGAGGCGCAGTTCTTGCTCGCAGAAATGCTTGCGCGCCTCAAGGGTTGTGAAATTCAAAAAGCCAAAATCCACCTTCTTTTTAATCTTGTAGGCAAACTCGCCCGTCAGCAGTATCCAAGAGATATGGGTCTCAATCAGCTTAAATTCAGTCACCGGATGGGGGAATACGGCGGGGTTTTGCAGCGCAGCAATCAGCGTACAGCTCACGGCAACTTCCTGTGACAGGCTAAAAAAACGCGCATTATGGCGGGCAAATTCAAACAGGCAAAGTGCGTATAATCGCCCGCCATGAAAGGTGCACGAAACACTCCCCGCAAACCGGCCCGTAAATCGGCCAAATCCCCGCAACCACGCAAGTCGCGCAAAGCCCGCGCACAGCGTAAAAACCGCTGGTGGCGTTTTGCTTTTGGCTGGATGCTCAAACTGGGCTTGGTCGTGCTGGTGCTGATTGGCGGCTACACGGTTTATTTGGATGCCATTGTGCAGGAGAAATTCTCCGGCAAGCGCTGGACCATTCCGGCCAAGGTTTATGCCAGACCGCTGGAGCTTTATGTCGGGCAAAAACTCTCGCGCAATGACTTTTTAAGCGAGCTTGCCGCGCTCGGCTATCGCAACGCCGCCGCAGCCAACACACCGGGCACGCTACACAGCAGCGGCAAAGAGACGGTGGAACTGCACAGTCGCGGCTTTCAATTCTATGAAGGCGCGGAACCGGCGCAGTGGATGCGGGCGCGTTTTAATGGCGACAGGTTGACCGAATTGTATGGGCAAGATGGCAACACACTACCGGTTGCGCGTCTTGAGCCGTTGTTGATTGGCGGGATTTATCCGGCGCACAACGAAGACCGCATTCTGATTCGCCTGCAAGATGCGCCGCCCTATCTGGTTAAGGCACTGGTGGCGGTGGAAGACCGCAATTTCTATTCGCACCGGGGCGTATCGCTGCGCGGCTTTGCCCGCGCCATGTGGACCAACCTCAAAAGCGGGCGCATGCGCCAGGGCGGCAGTACCTTAACGCAGCAGTTGGTCAAGAACTTTTATTTGACCAACGAGCGCAGCGTTCGCCGCAAAGCCACCGAAATGCTGATGGCCTTTCTGCTCGAATACCACTACGGCAAAGACGATATTCTTGAAGCCTATTTAAACGAGGTATTCCTCGCCCAAGATGGCCGTCGCGCAATACACGGCTTTGGTCTGGCCAGCCAGTATTTTTTTGCGCAGCCTTTAGCCGAACTCAAACTGCATCAGGTCGCGCTGCTGGTGGGCATGGTCAAGGGCCCTGGCGACTACAACCCAAGACGCAAGCCCGAAAATGCGCTGGCAAGGCGTAATCTGGTGCTCGATTTAATGGCCGAACAAGGCATTATTTCCGCGCAGCAAGCCCGGGACGCCAAGAGCCAGCCGCTCGGTTTAAGCGAGCGACAAGGCGACACAGTACAGAGCAACTGGCCGGCCTTTTTGGATTTGGTCAAACGCCAGCTACGGCAGGATTACCGCGAAGAAGACCTGACCGGCGAGGGACTGCGCATCTTTACCAGTCTTGACCCCATCTTGCAAAACAAGGCCGAAGCGGCCATGGCGCAAACCTTTAAAAGCTGGAACGGACGGCGCGGCATTGAGCGAGTAGAAGCCGCCATGCTGGTAGTGGGTCCAGAAACCGGCGAAATTGCCGCCATGCTGGGTGGACGCAAGCCGCGCTTTGCCGGTTTTAACCGCGCGCTCGATGCCAAAAGGCAAGTCGGCTCGCTGATCAAGCCGGTGGTTTACCTAACCGCACTCGAACGCCCCAGCCAATACAGCCTGACCAGTTGGCTCGAAGACGAGCCGATTTCCATCCGCAGCAAGAACGGTGGGGTCTGGGAGCCGAGAAACTTTGACCGACAAGCGCACGGCACAGTACCGCTGTACCGCGCACTGAGCCATTCCTACAACCTCGCAACCGCCCGCTTGGGGATGGAACTGGGCGTGCCCAGCGTGCTGGATACCGTCGAACGCCTGGGCGTTAAAACCGACTGGCCGTCCTATCCCGCGACGCTGCTGGGCGCCGGTGCGCTGAGTCCGATGCAAGTCGCCACCCTGTATCAGACCATCGCCGGTGGCGGCTTTAATACCCCGCTGCGCAGTATCCGCAGCGTATTAACTGCCAATGGCGAGCCGCTTAAGGGTTATCCCTTTCAAGTGCGACAAAGTATTGATAGCGGCGCCATCTACCTGCTGCAAAACGCACTGCAACAGGTGATGAGCAGCGGCACCGGACGCAGCGCCTATAACCGCCTGCCGAAAGATTGGCTACTGGCTGGCAAAACCGGCACCAGTAACGACTCGCGCGACAGTTGGTTTGCCGGTTTCGGCCGCGACCTGCTCGCCGTAGTCTGGTTGGGACGCGACGACAACGGCGCAACACCGCTCACCGGCGCAACCGGCGCATTGCAGGTATGGACGGAGTTTATGTACCGTGCCAAGCCCTTATCGCTCGACACACCGCAGCCCGCCAACGTCGTCACCGCTTGGGTCGATCTTGAAAACGGCCAAGGCTCGGCACAAGGCTGCCCGAACGCCGCACAGATACCCTATATTCGCGGCACAGAACCCGCCCCAGGCCGTCCCTGCGCAGAAAACGGCGTTGACCCTTCGCTGATGGATTGGGTGCGCGGCTGGCTAAATTGATTAAAGATGAATGAGTCATGTGAGGAAAAACGTGAAAATCCAAGGATTGTTGGCCGCTTTACTGAGTAGCCTGCTGCTTGCCGGTTGCGTAACGACCCAAGGCACACCGCCGGTCATCGAAGCAGGCAGCCCGCTGCCAAGAGCAAAAACATCGACGCGCAGCACCCCCGCTCCCACGCCGCCGCAACAACCTGCCCTGCCAAACCGCCCGGCACAGCCGCCGGTAACGGTGGAAACCTTTCCCGCACCGCCTGCGGATACGGGATTTAGCCGAAGCCCTGCGGAATTTGAGCCACAAAACAACCCACCCAGCATCAGCACCACGCCAAGCGGCATCCCGAGCGGCGGATTATCAGCCGATGAAAAACTCGAAGGTCCAGTGCTTGCGTTACTTTCCAGCGCCCGTGAACAACAAGGCAGCGGCAACCTTTCCGGCGCGGCGGCGAGCCTTGAGCGGGCGCAGCGCATTGCCCCGCGCGAGCCGCAAGTACTCTATCGCTTGGCCGAGGTTCGTCTTGAGCAAGGCGATGCCGAACAAGCCGAACAAATCGCGCAACGCGCACTGAGCTATGCGGGCGACCGCCCGCCGCTGCAAGCCGCTTTATGGGATGTGATTGCCCGTTCGCGCGAACAACGCGGCGATTTAACCGGCGCTGCGGCGGCACGGGCAAAAGCGCGGGTGAATCTGTAAGCGCATCCCCAGACCCTCTCCCATTAATGGGAGAGGGGAGTACCTGCTCTGCCCTTCTCCCGTATGCCCGCCTGCGAGAGAAGGGCACGAGGTATTGTTGAACAAGGGGATAATCTAAATGCAACTCAACTGATACAATCCCAGCAGGGCAAAGACCCTGACATGGAAATGCAAGATTAATACTCAAATTTATTTAGGGTCTTAGGAAGCAAACGCGATCAAAGCGGCTGTTCACGCAGTAATTTTAGCAAGGCCAGATAGATGTTTTCATGTCGATGATTGA
>NZ_LSZO01000185.1 GCF_001580025.1 Ventosimonas gracilis
CGGCAGACCGGACTACAGCGCTCCCCCGCTGGCCTCGCATCTCTACATTCATGGCAACCCCGCCAAATGGCTGCAAGGTCATAACTTTGTAGGTACTGACAACCTGCTTGAGTTAATGTTTGATACCTTCGATGCACTCTGCTCGAGCCTCAATCTCACGCCCACCGACTTCGAGCGCCATCACATCAAAAAAGGCCAGTACCGGCTCACCCGTCTGGACTACAACCGCATGTACGAGTTGCCCAGCCGCTCGGACGTGCAGGGGTGGTTACGCGCCGCCGAATTCAAGGCCAAATCACGGCACGGGCGACCGATGTACAACCGTGGAACGTTGACCTTTGGCGGCACGAGCACGCATTGGAAAGTGGTGTGCTACTGCAAGGCGGACGAAATGCACGCGAAAAGAAGCAGCAAAGTCCCCGCCGAAGAAAAACAACTGACCAGTGACCCCGAACTTAAGCGTTGGATTGATAACAAACTGCGCGTTGAACTGCGCTTGCTCTCGCGCAAACTTAAAGATAC
>NZ_LSZO01000186.1 GCF_001580025.1 Ventosimonas gracilis
ATAGAAACCAATATAGCGATTAAGGGATATAGAGCGCGGGAAGGCTTTGGTTTGGTTGATTCATGGAAGGTAGTGGAGCGCGACGAAGATGAGCGAATGATTGCCGTTGAAGTGACGCTGCCTGATTGGGTATTTGCATCTATTGAATCAATGCAGGTATTAACGCTAAACAGCGATTATTTCAGTATTCGCAGCGCACTAGACCGCCGAATTTATGAGCTTGCCCGCAAGCATTGCGGCAAGCAACCAAGCTGGACGGTATC
>NZ_LSZO01000187.1 GCF_001580025.1 Ventosimonas gracilis
GCGTAATGTGTGCAGGCTAAAATTGAGTAAGCCCCAAAAAAGCCCCGACAAACTATCTAAGCTATTGATTTTATAATTTATTTTGGTGCTGTCCCTGCGCACTTGGCACGATGAGCGCGGCATGGCATTTCGGGATATGGCCGTACTCTATCCGGGCGGTGAAGCCGGGCACAACATGGAACAAGCACTGCAACAAGCGGCTATTCCCTGTATTTGGTTAAAAGACTCTAAAACCCGTAAAGATTACCGGGTAGACGAAGACAAAATCCCCATAATGACCATTCACAGCAGCAAAGGTTTGGAGTTTTCTACCGTAGTGCTGTTGGACGCTTCCTTTATTCCCGGCAAAGAAATTGATGATGCCGCATTAACCGCCGCCATGCGCCTGCTCTATGTCGGTATGACCCGCGCTACCGAGCGTTTATTGCTTAGCTTTCACCGCGATAATGAATTAGCCAAAGCGCTGCTGGCTAATCAAGCAAAGCCTTAAATAAAAAAAGCAGTCAATTTAATTAACCTGCAATATCTAGAGTATCTAAAGGTCATCACAAACCGCCCGGCGAAATACGGCGGGTACGCCGAGGCTAAAGGAGGCTATCGGCTGTGTGCTGTCGCCTTCGACCCTATCAATATGCCGCCCTAAGCGTGCGCCTGCTTGGTACTGATTGATAAGGCAAGCATGGGGCGCAAATCCCACTTGCAAGGATTTTGCGTTAATGGGTCGATTTGACTGTAGCGATAGCCCTGTTTATCGGCTATCCAGCCGATTTCAACGCAATGGGTCATGTGTCCGCTGCGTATTAGGTGAACATTCTGATGTGCTTTATTTTGGCGAGCAGGGCACAAGCAGCGCAGCGGGCAACAAAAAAGTGGCTGGCCGTTGGCTTTTATTTCAACAAGGTTTATGACAAATGCTGGCTTTATGGTTCCAAATGCCTGTCAGTCTGCTACTGTATGCGGCCACTTTGCAGCGCGTACAAACGACAACTTGGAGAGTTTACCTTGGGCCAGTACGTTATTTCCTTGGACCGCTTGGGTATTGCGGATGTTGAACGGGTAGGCGGTAAAAATGCCTCGCTTGGCGAGATGATCAGCCACCTCGCCGCCGCCGGTGTACAGGTGCCCGGCGGTTTTGCGACGACCGCACAGGCGTATCGCGATTTTCTCGAACAAAGCGGCCTTAATGCGCGTATTCATGCGGCGCTGGATGCGCTGGATGTGGATGATGTCAAAGCCTTGGCGCAAACCGGCGCACAAATCCGTGCGGCGATTATGCAGGCCGAACTACCTAAAGCGCTGGATAGCGCCATCCGCGAGGCTTTTAGCGTGCTTTGTGAAGGTAACGAGAACCTTGCCGTGGCCGTGCGCTCGTCGGCGACTGCTGAGGATTTACCGGATGCCTCCTTTGCCGGGCAGCAAGAAACCTTCTTGAATATTCGCGGCATCGACAACGTTATCCGCGCGGTTAAAGAAGTATTCGCCTCACTGTTTAACGACCGTGCTATCAGTTATCGCGTGCATCAAGGTTTTGACCACAAATTGGTCGCGCTGTCTGCGGGTGTGCAGCGCATGGTGCGTTCGGAAACCGCAAGCGCCGGGGTGATGTTTACCCTCGATACCGAATCGGGCTTTCCCGATGTAGTGTTTGTCACCGCCGCTTACGGGCTGGGGGAAACCGTGGTGCAAGGCGCGGTCAATCCCGATGAGTTCTATGTGCATAAGCCCACGCTGGAGGCGGGGAAACCGGCGATTTTGCGGCGTAATCTGGGCAGCAAAGCCATCCAGATGATTTATGGCGAAACGGCGAGTGCGGGCAAATCAGTAAAAACCATTGAAGTTGAAGAAGCGCAGCGCAACCGCTTTGCCTTGACCGATGACGAGGTCAGCCAACTGGCGCGACAAGCGCTGATTATCGAGCGCCATTACGGCCGCCCGATGGATATTGAATGGGCCAAAGATGGCGACGATGGCAGGCTCTATATCGTGCAGGCACGGCCAGAAACAGTAAAAAGCCGCAGCAAGCAAAGCGTGATGGAGCGCTATCTGCTTAAAGAAAAAGGCGAAGTATTGGTAGAAGGTCGCGCCATCGGGCAGAAAATCGGCGCGGGTAAGGTGCGCGTGGTGACTGATATTGCCGAAATGGACAAGGTGCAGGCGGGCGATATTTTGGTCTCGGACATGACCGACCCGGACTGGGAGCCAGTGATGAAACGCGCCGCCGCCATTGTCACCAATCGCGGCGGGCGCACCTGCCACGCGGCGATTATCGCGCGCGAGCTGGGCATTCCCGCCGTGGTGGGCTGCGGCAATGCCACTTCGCTATTAAAAGACGGGCTGGGCGTAACGGTCTCCTGTGCCGAAGGCGATACCGGCTTGGTGTTTGCCGGGGAGTTGGGTTTTGACGTGCGCAGCGATTCGGTCGATGTGATGCCGCAGTTGCCTTTTAAAATCATGCTCAATGTGGGCAACCCCGATCGTGCCTTTGACTTTGCTGGATTGCCCAATGCCGGTATTGGCTTGGCGCGGCTGGAATTTATTATTAACCGCATGATTGGCGTGCATCCTAAAGCGCTGCTTAATTTCAGCGCATTACCCGAAGAGATTAAGGCCAGTATCAATAAACGCACAGCCGGTTACGCAGATCCGGTGGCGTTTTATATTGAAAAACTGGTCGAAGGGATTAGCACACTGGCCGCAGCCTTTTGGCCGAAAAAAGTGATCGTGCGTTTATCGGACTTTAAATCCAATGAATACGCCAATTTAATTGGCGGCAAGTTATTTGAGCCGAATGAAGAAAACCCCATGCTTGGCTTTAGGGGCGCTTCACGTTATATCAGCGAGGGCTTTCGTGACTGCTTTGAACTTGAATGCCGTGCCTTAAAAAAAGTTCGCGAGCAAATGGGGCTTAGCAATGTTGAGATTATGGTGCCCTTTGTGCGTACCTTGGGTGAAGCGGCGCAGGTTATCGACTTATTGGCGGCCAATGGATTAAAACGCGGCGAAAATAATTTGCGCATTATTATGATGTGTGAATTGCCATCCAATGCGATTTTGGCTGAAGAGTTTCTCGAATATTTTGACGGTTTTTCCATCGGCTCCAATGATTTAACCCAATTAACCTTGGGGCTGGATAGAGACTCCGGCATTATTGCCCATTTGTTTGATGAACGAAATCCGGCGGTCAAAAAACTGCTGGCGAATGCCATTGCTGCCTGCCGCAAAGCCGGTAAATACGTCGGTATCTGCGGGCAGGGGCCATCCGACCATCCCGATTTAGCCAAATGGCTGATGGAACAGGGCATTGACAGCGTCTCGCTCAATCCCGATTCGGTGATGGAAACCTGGCTGTTTTTGGCGGGGGAGCAGTAGCTGGCAGCGCTGCCCACCAGCGGAGTCCGGGGAGAGGGAATGAAGGTTATTCAAACCCGTTTACCCGGCGTACTGATCATTGAACCGCGCGTATTTCGTGACGAGCGTGGCTTTTTTCTGGAGAGCTTTGAGCAGCAGCGCTACCGGCAAATCGGCATCGAGAAGCCCTTTGTGCAGGACAACCTGTCGCGTTCAAGCCACCAAGTGCTGCGTGGGCTGCATTTTCAGCGTCGCCGTCCGCAGGGCAAATTAGTTTCCGTCAGTTACGGGCGGATATGGGACGTGGCCGTCGATATTGAGCCGACCTCGCCCCATTTCACTCAGTATGTGGCAGTTGAACTTAGCGATACTAACCACCGCCAGCTTTGGCTGGCTCCAGGCTATGCGCACGGCTTTTGTGTGCTGTCCGCTTGGGCGGATGTGCATTACCGCTGCACGGATTTTTATTGTGCAGAGGATGAAAGCGGTGTGTGTTGGAACGACACAATACTGGCCATTGACTGGCCGATCAAACAGCCCATATTGTCGCAGCGCGATAAGCATCTGCCCAGTCTTACGGATTATCTTAAAAATCAATGAGAGTGTTACTTGTCGGCGCTAGCGGCCAGCTTGGTTTTGAAGTTAAGCGGCAAATGCAGGCGGGTTTTACCTTAATGCTGCCGAGTTCCCGGCAATTGGATATTCGTAGCGCTGAACAAGTAGCCAAGGCTTTGCGCGAACTAAAACCCGATTTGATCATTAACGCCGCCGCTTTTACCGCTGTTGATCAAGCTGAACAAGAGCCTGAGCAAGCCTTTGCGGTCAATGAGAGAGGTGTAAAGCATTTGGCGCAAAGTAATCTACCGATAGTTCATCTATCCACCGACTATGTTTTTAACGGCGAGTTACAGCGCCCGTACCGAGAAGAAGATAAACCCGCACCGCTCAATAGTTACGGACAAAGCAAGCTGGCCGGAGAAAAAGCGCTGACTGCGGTTAATCCACGTCACCTTATCTTGCGCACGGGTGGATTGTTTGGCGTGCACGGCAACAATTTTGTAAAAGCGATTTTGTATAAAGCACAAAACCGGCAGCTACTGACTGTAGTGAATGATCAGTTCAGCACGCCCACGCCTGCGCCCGCTTTAGCGAAAGCGATTGGGCAACTGGCTAAACACTATCGCGAGCAGGCTAAGCTGCCTTGGGGGATTTACCACTTCGGTGGGCAGCCAGCGGTTAGTTGGTACGAATTTGCAGTCACTATCGCCGAACAGGCGCTTATCTTGGGGTTGCTTAAACAACGTCCAGAAATAATAGCGATTAAGTCTGCCGATTATCCCGGCGCCGTTTGTCGTCCGCGCTATTCGGCGTTAGATAGCGGATTACTACAGCGCAGCTTAGGCCTTAGCCCGCCCGATTGGCGAGACGGACTACGGCAGATGCTGGCGCAACTCGCCTAGTGCATGCTGCCGCGTGCGGTCGCCGCCGCGCCGCTGGAAGCGGCAACAATGGTGGCAATCGCCAGCCACTGTGTCAGGCTTAATACTTCGTGCAGCAAGAGCAGCCCGATAAGCGCACCAAACACCGGCTCCAAACTCATCAAAATGCTAAAGGTGCGCGTGGGCATGCGCGTCATTGCGTACATCTCAAGACTAAATGGCAGCGCAGCGGACAGCACCGCCATGCCAAGGGCAATGGGCAAAATGGACAGCGCAAACAAATCCGTCCCGGCACTGTGAAGCCCCACCGGCAGCACCATCAGCGCACCGACCAGCATGCCGAGCGTGACCGTATGCTGACCGTTCTGCGCACCGGATTTTTGTCCGAAGACGATATAAAGCGCCCAGCAAAAACCCGCGCCGAGCGCCAGCAAAATACCTTTAATCTCAAGTGCCGCAGCATCGGTATGCGGCATCAGCATCCACACACCAGTGGCTGCCAACGCCACCCAGAGCAAATCGAGCAGTCGTCTGGAATATAAAAGAGCAAGACCCAAAGGCCCCAAAAACTCCAAAGCCACCCCAATACCCAGCGGGATATATTGGATGGCCATATAAAACATCAAATTCATGCCGCCGATGCTAACCCCATAAGCCAGCAGCCAGCGTGCATTACTCCAAGCAAGCCGCGCCCGCCAAGGTCGCATCAGCGCACACAAAATCAGCGCCCCCAAACCAAGGCGCAGCGCGACCGCGCCCTGTGCGCCAATCAGTGGGAACAACTGCTTGGCCAGCGTCGCCCCGACATAGACGGACATAATGGCGACCAGCAGCAAGGTAATCGACAGCACCAGCGAGGCGCTGCTGTTATTGGCAGAATGATTGGGCATGGGTTTTACGACAAATCAGGGCATAGAGGAAGACATACACAGCCCGCGCAGTATGCCCGTGCCCCGATAGACATGCTAGACACAAAAGAACACCCAGTAGCTATTGCCGCCGCCTTGCCATTTTGTAACTATCGCCACGCCCATTAAGGGAGAAACCTTGCGGGGGCAGGGTGAAATAAAAAGGAGCGCTCAAAGGATGACAGCCGACAATACAAAGCAGCAGCCCGGCGGCACCGCCTCGCATTTGGCCGCTAATCAGGCGGACAATGCACCCAGGCCGACTCAATCCGCTGCCAGCAAAACCGGGCGCAGTGCGGCGGATACCAGCGCCGCGCTGGATGCCACGCAGATGTACCTCAATGAAATTGGTTTTTCCCCGCTACTGTCTGCTGAGGAGGAAATCCATTTCGCCCGCTTGATAAAACAAGGCGATGCGGGCGGACGCAAACGCATGATTGAAAGCAATCTGCGTTTGGTGGTGAAAATCGCCCGCCGCTATACCAATCGTGGCCTGCCACTTTTGGATTTGATTGAAGAAGGCAATTTGGGGCTTATTCACGCGGTGGAAAAGTTCGACCCCGAGCGCGGCTTTCGTTTTTCCACCTATGCGACCTGGTGGATTCGCCAGTCCATTGAACGCGCACTGATGGATCAGACGCGCACCATCCGTCTGCCCATTCACGTGGTCAAGGAACTTAACCTCTATCTACGCGCCGCCCGCGAGCTAACGCAAAAGCTCGACCATGAGCCGTCTTCGGAGGAAATCGCGCAGCTTTTAGAAAAACCGGTCGGCGAAGTCAAGCGCATGCTGGGGCTTAATGAGCGGGTCGCTTCGGTCGATGTATCGCTAGGGCCAGATACCGACAAAATCCTGCTCGATACCCTAAGTGGCGAGCAGCAAAATGACCCGCTCAGCTTGCTGCAAGAGGATGACCTGTCCGCCAGTCTCGATCAGTGGCTCAGCGAACTGACGGAAAAACAGCGCGAAGTGGTGATTTTGCGTTTTGGTCTGCGCGGCCATGAAAGCAGCACCTTGGAACAAGTCGGTTTGGAAATCGGCCTGACCCGCGAACGGGTGCGGCAAATTCAGGTGGAGGCGCTTAAACGCCTGCGTGAAATCATCGAACGCAACGGCCTTTCCAGCGAGGCGTTGTTTCATTAGCGTTTCATTAGAGAGGGCATGTATTCAAGACGGCGGCCGGTTTAGGTTGATACCTGCTTCATAAAGCAAGTTGACCAGCTCGACTATCATCACCGCCGTCAATCCCCAAGGGTCTTAGGAAGCAAACGCGATCAAAGCGGCTGTTCACGCAGTAATTTTAGCAAGGCCAGATAGATGTTTTCATGTCGATGATTGA
>NZ_LSZO01000188.1 GCF_001580025.1 Ventosimonas gracilis
CATTCGCCCGACTAGCAAAACCACCTGTACTGGTGTGGAAATGTTCCGCAAACTGCTCGACGAAGGCCGCGCCGGTGAAAACGTCGGCGTACTGCTGCGCGGTACCAAGCGTGATGAAGTCGAGCGCGGTCAAGTGCTCGCCAAGCCCGGCACGATCAAGCCGCACACCCAGTTTGAATGCGAAGTGTACGTCCTGTCCAAGGACGAAGGCGGCCGTCACACCCCGTTCTTCAAGGGCTACCGCCCGCAGTTTTACTTTCGCACCACCGACGTGACCGGAAGCTGCGAACTGCCGGAAGGCGTCGAAATGGTAATGCCGGGTGACAACGTCAAAATGAGCGTCACCCTGATCAACCCGATTGCCATGGAAGAAGGCTTGCGCTTCGCCATCCGCGAAGGTGGCCGCACCGTTGGCGCGGGTGTGGTTTCCAAAAT
Organism: Ventosimonas gracilis; assembly: GCF_001580025.1. GTDB lineage: Bacteria > Pseudomonadota > Gammaproteobacteria > Pseudomonadales > Pseudomonadaceae > Ventosimonas > Ventosimonas gracilis. The sequence goes on from NZ_LSZO01000188.1 coordinate 436, forward strand.
CATCGCTTAAGCACTTGAAATCACCATCACAGGCCGCTATTCTATGCGGCCTGTTTTTTGGTGCGCTTTACAGGTCAGTAGCTCAATCGGCAGAGCGACGGTCTCCAAAACCGTAGGTTGGGGGTTCGATTCCCTCCTGACCTGCCAATTTTTCAATCGGCAATATTTTATTAAAAAGAGCTTTTCTTGATGATTGCCAAAGCTGAAGGCAAAAAATCTTCCTTGGATACCCTAAAGTGGCTGGCGGTTTTGGCGCTGGTTGTTTTAGGCGTGGTCGGCAATCAATACTTTGCCGCTGAGTCCATTTTGTACCGCGTGATGGGTCTGCTTGCGCTGGCGGCAGTCGCCATACTGGTCGCGTTGCAGACGGTCAAGGGCCGGCAGTTTTTTGAATTGCTTAAAGCGGCTCGTGGCGAAATTCGTAAAGTGGTTTGGCCGACCCGGCAGGAAACCACGCAGACCACATTGATTGTGGTGGCGGTAGTGCTGGTGGTGGCCTTGCTGCTGTGGGGGCTGGACTCACTGCTGGGTTGGCTCATTTCTTTTGTGATAGGTTGAGGACGTAAGCGTGGCTATGCGTTGGTACGTGGTGCATGCTTACTCGGGTTACGAGAAGCAGGTGATGCGCTCGCTGCATGAGCGGGTGCAGCTTGCCGGTATGGAAGATTGCTTCGGCGAGATTTTGGTGCCCACCGAAGAAGTGGTGGAGATGCGCGGTGGGCAAAAGCGTAAAAGCGAGCGCAAATTCTTCCCCGGCTACGTGCTGGTACAGATGGAAATGACCGAAGCGACTTGGCATTTAATCAAAGACACCCCGCGCGTGCTGGGCTTTATCGGCGGTACGGCGGACAAGCCTGCGCCTATCACGGAAAAAGAAGCCCAAGCGATTTTGCGCCGTGTGGCCGACAGCGGCGACAAGCCTAAACCGAAAACCCTGTTTGAGCCGGGTGAAACGGTGCGTGTGGTCGATGGGCCGTTTGCCGACTTCAACGGTGTGGTTGAAGAGGTCAACTACGATAAAAGCCGTGTGCAGGTTGCCGTCACCATCTTTGGTCGTGCAACGCCGGTTGAGCTGGAGTTCAGCCAGGTCGAAAAAGTGTCCTGATAGCGAAAAGATCAATACCCGAGAAGCCCAAAGGTTTGTCGGGTTTTGCTGTTTTGCCAGAGCCTCTGGCGGGCAGCGATGCAACGGGGAGCCGCAAGGCGTTTGCACCCACTTTAGGAGAGCCAAATGGCAAAGAAAATACAGGCTTACATCAAGCTGCAAGTCAAGGCCGGGCAGGCCAACCCGTCGCCGCCGGTGGGTCCTGCTTTGGGTCAGCATGGCGTAAATATCATGGAGTTCTGCAAGGCATTTAACGCCAGAACCCAAGGTATGGAGCCGGGGCTGCCAACGCCCGTGATTATCACCGTCTACAGCGACCGCAGCTTTACTTTTGAAACCAAAAGCACGCCGGCGGCGATTTTGCTGAAAAAAGCAGCGGGTATCAGCAGTGGTTCGGCGCGCCCGAATACGCAAAAAGTCGGCACTGTCACCCGTGCGCAGCTTGAAGAAATCGCCAAAACCAAGCATGCCGACTTGACCGCCGCCGATATGGATGCCGCCGTGCGTACCATTGCCGGTAGCGCCATGAGCATGGGCTTAACCGTGGAGGGCGTGTAAATGGCTAAATCCAGCAAACGCAAGCAGGCCATTGCCGCCAAAGTCGAGGCGGGCAAAGCCTACAGCTTTATTGAAGCCGCCCAATTGTTGGCTGAACTGTCCACCGTCAAGTTCACCGAATCGGTAGACCTTGCCGTCAACTTGGGGGTTGACCCGCGTAAATCCGACCAAGTGGTGCGCAGCGCTACCGTGCTGCCGCATGGCACCGGCAAAAGCGTGCGTGTGGCGGTATTCACTCAAGGCGCTAATGCCGAGGCCGCGCTGGCCGCGGGTGCTGATAAAGTCGGTATGGATGAACTGGCTGCAGAAATGAAAGCCGGTGATTTAAATTACGACGTAGTGATTGCCTCCCCCGATGCCATGCGCGTAGTGGGTCAGCTAGGTCAATTGCTGGGTCCCCGTGGCCTGATGCCTAACCCTAAAGTCGGCACGGTGACGGCGGATGTCGCAGGCGCGGTTAAAAACGCCAAGGCCGGACAAGTGCGCTACCGCACCAACAAAGAAGGCATTATCCATACCGCTGTGGGCAAAGTGAGCTTTGAAGCGGACAAGCTTAAAGAGAACGTTGAGGCGCTGCTCTCTGATTTGAAGCGTTTGAAGCCTGCTTCCTCCAAGGGTATCTACCTTAAGCGTGTCACCTTGAGCAGCACCATGGGGCCGGGTCTGTTGATTGACCAAGCCTCGCTCAATATTTAGCGAATGCTCGCCAGAGCGCTCTGGCAAAGAATTGGGGTTCCTGCTTGCGGGAGCCGTCCAAGACCGCAGGCGGCGAAGCCTTAAACGGATGATTGACTTATCCGGCCTGCGCAGATGGTGCAAAGCACCAAAACCCATCCGGCGCAAGCCCGATGAACTTAACCTAAGCAGGAGAAACCCGTGGCAATCAAGCTCGAAGACAAAAAGGCCATAGTCGCTGAAGTCAACGAGGCTGCCCAGACTGCCCTGTCCGCTGTAGTGGCTGATGCCCGTGGTGTGACTGTGGCGGCGATGACTGGACTGCGCAAAGAAGCTCGCGAAGCCGGTGTGTACGTAAAAGTCGTGCGCAACACTTTGGCGAAAAAAGCGCTCTGCGGCACTTCCTTTGAAGTGTTGGAAGAGGCGTTTAGAGGCCCTTCTTTGCTCGCCTTTTCCCATGAACATCCCGGCGCTGCCGCGCGGATTTTCAAGGCATTTGCCAAGGGACAGGACAAGTTCGAGATCAAGCTCGCCGCTTTTGAAGGCAAGCTGATTGCAGCCAACCAAATTGACCTTCTGGCGACGCTGCCGACCTATGACGAAGCCGTTTCGCAGTTGATGAGCGTGATCCAAGGAGCCACCAGCAAGCTGGCGCGTACCTTGGCGGCGATTCAGCAACAAAAAGAAGCGACCCAAGCAGCTTAACCTCCATTTTTAACCCCCAATATTTTCAGGATTAGACAAATGTCTCTGAGCAACGAAGAAATCATCAATGCCATCGGCGAAATGTCGGTGATGCAAGTCGTCGAACTGATCAAGGCGATGGAAGAAAAATTCGGCGTCAGCGCCGCCGCTGCCGTAGTGGCAGGCCCTGGCGCTGCGGCTGAAGTGGTCGAGGAGCAGACCGAGTTCACCATCATGCTGCTTGAAGCCGGCGAGAAGAAAGTCAACGTCATTAAAGCTGTGCGTGAGTTGACCGGCCTTGGCCTGAAAGAAGCCAAAGCCGTGGTCGATGGTGCGCCGGGCGTGGTTAAAGAAGGCGTTTCCAAAGAAGAAGCGGAAGCGGCCAAAAAATCGTTGGAAGAAGCAGGTGCCAAGGTCGAACTTAAGTAAGTTCAGGCGTTGCATTGACAGCTCTCATACGCGTATGAGGCTGGTGGCTGGTGGCTTTTGCCACCGGCCTTTTTCCGTTATGGGTGATTTGTCCCCGTGACGGAGGTTTGCCCTTAATCGAAGGGCAGGGCAGGCGTAAAGCTGCCGAAGGATTTTTCGGGTCGTTGCCAAAAGGGCAGCGCCCAAACAACCAGGTGACCAGGCCGGGGAACGCTGATGACTTATTCATACACCGAGAAAAAACGAATCCGCAAGGACTTTAGCAAATTGTCGGACGTGATGGAGGTGCCTTACCTGCTCGCCATCCAACTCGATTCCTACCGTGAATTTTTGCAACAAGGCCGCCCGCGCGAGCAGCTTAAAGACGCAGGGCTGCACGCGGCGTTCAAATCGGTATTTCCCATTATCAGCAACTCCGGCTACGCGGCGCTCGAATATGCTGGCTACCGCCTGGGCGATGCACCGTTTGACGTAAAAGAATGCGTGATGCGCGGCGTAACCTATGCTGCGCCGCTGCGCGTCAAGCTACGGCTGATTATTTTTGACCGCGACTCGCCGCCCTCCAACAAAGCCATCAAGGACATCAAAGAGCAGGAAGTCTACATGGGCGAAATCCCGTTGATGACCGAAAACGGCACCTTTGTCATTAACGGCACCGAGCGCGTGGTGGTTTCCCAGTTGCACCGCTCGCCGGGCGTGTTCTTTGACCACGACCGCGGCAAAACCCACAGTTCCGGCAAGCTGCTCTATTCGGCGCGGATTATTCCCTACCGCGGCTCTTGGCTGGATTTTGAGTTCGATGCCAAAGATGCGGTCTTTGTGCGTATCGACCGTCGTCGCAAACTGCCCGCGACCGTATTGCTGCGTGCCTTAGGCTACGGTACCGAGGACATCCTCGACCTGTTCTACGACAAAAACCTGTTTGAAATCAATGAAGACGGCACACTGCAACTGGAACTTGTGCCGCAGCGTCTGCGTGGTGAAATTGCCGCCTTTGAAATCCGTGACGGCAAAGGCAAGGTCATTGTTGAACAAGGCCGCAGGATTACCGCGCGGCACGTCAACCTGATTGACAAAGCCGGCATTAAAACCCTGCAAGTGCCGCAGGAATACCTGGTAGGTCGGCTGACCGCGCGCACGGTGATTGACCCTGCGAGCGGCGAAGTGCTGGCACCGGTCAACAGCGAGCTGAGCGCTGATGCGCTGGAAAAAATCGTTCAGGCCAAAGTGGTCAAGCTGGAAACGCTCTACACCAACGATATTGACTGCGGCCCGTTTATCGCCGATACCTTGCGCATCGATAGCACCAGCAATGCGCTGGAAGCCTTGGTTGAGATTTACCGCGTGATGCGCCCGGGCGAGCCGCCGACCAAGGACTCTTCGGAAACCCTGTTTAACAACCTGTTCTTCAGTGCCGAACGCTATGACCTGTCCGCCGTCGGACGGATGAAATTCAACCGCCGCATTGGCCGCGAAGAAGTCACCGGCAGTGGCGTGCTGAATAAAGAAGACATCATCGAAGTGCTGAAAACACTGGTCGATATTCGTAACGGCAAAGGCATAGTGGACGACATCGACCACCTCGGCAACCGCCGCGTGCGCTGCGTCGGCGAGATGGCGGAAAACCAGTTCCGCATCGGCCTCGTGCGCGTTGAGCGGGCGGTCAAAGAGCGCTTATCGATGGCCGAAAGCGAGGGACTGATGCCGCAAGACTTGATTAACGCCAAGCCGGTCGCGGCGGCGGTCAAAGAGTTCTTCGGCTCCAGCCAGCTCTCGCAGTTTATGGACCAGAACAACCCGCTGTCGGAAATCACCCACAAGCGCCGCGTTTCCGCACTGGGGCCGGGCGGCCTTACCCGCGAACGTGCAGGCTTTGAGGTACGTGACGTGCACCCGACCCATTACGGACGCGTCTGCCCGATTGAAACGCCGGAAGGGCCTAACATCGGCCTGATCAACTCGCTGGCCGCCTACGCGCGTACCAACAGCTACGGCTTTTTGGAAAGCCCGTACCGCGTGGTCAAAGAAGGCGTAGTGACGGATGAAATCGTCTACCTGTCGGCGATTGAAGAAGCCGACCACGTGATTGCCCAGGCTTCTGCTGCCATGAACAGCAAAAACGAGCTGACCGATGCACTGGTCGCCGTGCGCCACATGAACGAATTTACCGTCAAAGCGCCGCAAGACGTGACGCTGATGGACGTCTCGCCCAAGCAGGTGGTTTCCGTTGCCGCCTCCTTAATCCCGTTCCTCGAACACGACGACGCCAACCGTGCGCTGATGGGTTCGAACATGCAGCGCCAGGCGGTGCCGACCTTACGCGCCGACAAGCCACTGGTCGGCACCGGCATGGAGCGCAACGTGGCACGCGATTCCGGTGTGTGCGTAGTGGCAAGGCGTGGCGGGATTATTGATTCGGTCGATGCCAGCCGCGTGGTGGTGCGCGTGTCCGATGCCGAGATGCAAAGCGACGAGGCCGGGGTAGACATCTACAACCTGACCAAATACACCCGCTCCAACCAGAACACCTGCATCAACCAGCGTCCTCTGGTGCGCAAGGGCGATGTGGTCGCACGCGGCGACATTCTCGCCGACGGGCCTTCCACCGACATGGGCGAACTCGCGCTGGGGCAAAACATGCGCGTCGCCTTTATGCCGTGGAACGGTTACAACTTCGAAGACTCCATCTTATTGTCTGAGCGCGTGGTGCAAGAAGACCGCTTCACCACCATCCACATTCAGGAACTCACCTGTGTGGCGCGTGATACCAAGCTGGGCAGCGAGGACATCACCGCCGATATTCCAAACGTCGGCGAAGCGGCGCTGAACAAGCTCGACCAGGCCGGCATTATCTATGTGGGTGCAGAAGTGCAGCCGGGCGATATTCTGGTCGGCAAGGTCACGCCCAAGGGCGAAACCCAATTAACGCCGGAAGAAAAACTGCTGCGGGCGATTTTCGGCGAGAAAGCCAGCGACGTAAAAGACACTTCCCTGCGCGTGCCGACCGGCACCAAAGGCACGGTCATTGACGTACAGGTCTTTACCCGCGATGGCCTTGAGCGCGACTCGCGTGCGCTGTCGATTGAGCGCGAGCAACTCAATCAAATCCGCAAAGATCTCAACGAGGAATACCGTATCGTTGAAGGCGCCACCATCGAGCGGCTGCGCCTTGCCTTGACCGATGCCGAGGTGGTTGGCGGCGCAGGCTTTAAAAAAGGTGCCAAACTCACCGCCTATCACCTTGCCAATCTTGATCGCAGCGAATGGTTCAACCTGCGTCTGGCCGATGACGCGCTCAATGACCTGCTCGAACAAGCCCAAGCCCGGCTTGCCGAACGCCGTCAAATGCTGGACGACCGCTTTGAAGAGAAAAAACGCAAGCTGCAACAGGGCGACGACCTGGCGCCGGGCGTTTTAAAAATCGTCAAGGTCTACCTTGCCATCAAGCGCCGTATCCAACCGGGCGACAAAATGGCCGGACGGCACGGTAACAAGGGTGTGGTCTCGATCATCATGCCGGTCGAAGACATGCCGCACGATGAAAACGGCGTGCCGGTGGACATCGTGCTAAACCCCTTGGGCGTGCCTTCGCGTATGAACGTCGGGCAAATCCTGGAGGCTCACCTGGGGCTTGCGGCCAAAGGCTTGGGCGAGAAAATTCAGGCCATGCTTGAAGAGCAAGCCAAGGTTTCCGAAATCCGCAAACTCTTTACCGAAATTTACAACAGCGGCAGCCCGCGCAAGGAAGACCTGCGCTCGCTATCGGATAAAGAGGTTTTGGAACTGGCGGAAAACTTAAAAGCCGGTGTGCCGATGGCAACGCCCGTGTTCGACGGTGCCAAGGAAGAAGAAATCCGCCGCATGCTGAATCTCGCGGGCCTGCCGGAAAGCGGCCAGATGCGCCTGATTGACGGGCGCACCGGCGATGCCTTCGAGCGCAAAGTCACCGTAGGCTACATGTACATGCTCAAACTCAACCACTTGGTCGATGACAAGATGCATGCGCGTTCCACTGGCTCGTACAGCTTGGTCACGCAGCAACCGCTGGGCGGCAAGGCGCAATTCGGCGGCCAGCGTTTTGGTGAGATGGAAGTCTGGGCGCTGGAAGCCTACGGCGCGTCCTACACCCTGCAAGAAATGCTGACGGTGAAATCCGACGACGTGAACGGCAGAACGCGCATGTACAAAAACATCGTGGACAGCGATCACCGCATGGAGCCTGGCATGCCCGAATCCTTCAACGTACTGGTCAAAGAAATCCGCTCGCTCGGCATTGATATTGACCTCGAAACCGAATAACCGCGACCGGCAACCTAAACCTGCGCTGCACGCGCTGAGCGTGCGGCCTTTCAGGAGGAAAGACCTTGAAAGACTTACTGAATTTGCTGAAAAACCAGGGTCAGCCCGAAGAGTTCGATGGCATTAAAATCGCCTTGGCTTCGCCTGAGGTCATCCGCTCCTGGTCTTACGGCGAAGTGAAAAAGCCCGAGACCATCAACTACCGCACCTTTAAACCGGAGCGCGACGGCCTGTTCTGCGCCAAAATTTTCGGGCCGATTAAAGACTACGAATGTCTGTGCGGCAAATACAAGCGCCTTAAGCACCGCGGCGTTATCTGCGAAAAATGCGGCGTGGAAGTGGCGCTCGCCAAAGTGCGCCGCGAGCGCATGGGGCATATCGAACTGGCCGCTCCCGTAGCACACATCTGGTTCTTGAAATCGCTGCCTTCGCGTATCGGCTTGCTGCTCGATATGACGCTGCGCGATATTGAGCGCGTGCTCTATTTTGAGAGCTTCCTGGTCACCGAGCCGGGCATGACCACGCTGGAAAAAGGCCAGCTTTTGACCGATGAAAGCTACCTGCAAGCGGTGGAAGAGTTTGGCGACGAGTTCGAGGCCAAAATGGGCGCGGAAGCCATCCGCGAACTGCTGATTGGCATTGACCTGGAATACGAGATCAGCCGCCTGCGCGAAGAAATCCCGCAGACCAACTCAGAAACCAAAATCAAAAAGCTTTCCAAACGCTTAAAGCTGATGGAAGCCTTTAAAGATTCCGGCAACCGCCCGGAATGGATGGTGATGACCGTACTGCCGGTACTGCCGCCGGACTTGCGCCCGCTGGTACCGCTCGACGGCGGACGCTTTGCCACCTCCGATCTGAACGACCTGTACCGCCGCGTGATCAACCGCAACAACCGCTTAAAGCGTCTGCTTGAACTGTCCGCGCCGGACATTATCGTGCGCAACGAAAAACGCATGCTGCAAGAGTCGGTTGACGCGCTGCTCGACAACGGTCGCCGCGGCCGCGCCATTACCGGCAGCAACAAGCGTGCGCTGAAATCCTTGGCGGACATGATCAAGGGCAAACAGGGGCGCTTCCGGCAAAACCTGCTCGGCAAGCGCGTGGACTATTCCGGCCGTTCGGTGATTACCGTAGGGCCTACGCTGCGCCTGCACCAGTGCGGCCTGCCGAAGAAAATGGCGCTCGAACTGTTCAAGCCCTTTATCTACGGCAAGCTGGAAACCTTAGGCATTGCCACCACCATTAAAGCGGCCAAAAAAATGGTCGAGCGCGAACTGCCGGAAGTCTGGGACGTGCTCGCCGACGTTATTCGTGAACATCCGGTATTGCTCAACCGCGCACCCACGCTGCACCGTTTGGGCATTCAGGCGTTTGAACCGGTGTTGATTGAAGGCAAGGCCATTCAATTGCATCCTTTGGTCTGCGCCGCCTATAACGCGGACTTTGACGGCGACCAGATGGCGGTACACGTGCCGCTGACCTTGGAAGCGCAGCTTGAAGCGCGTGCGCTGATGATGTCTACCAACAACGTGCTTTCCCCGGCCAACGGCGAGCCGATTATCGTGCCTTCGCAAGACGTGGTGCTGGGGCTTTACTACATGACCCGCGAGGCGATTAACGCCAAAGGCGAAGGCCGTGTATTTGCCGATTTGCAGGAAGTCGACCGGGTATTTCGCAGCAAGCAAGCCTCGCTGCACGCCAAGGTTAAAGTGCGCATCAGCGAATGGCTCAAAGATGATCAAGGCCAGTTGCAGGAAAACCGCCGTATCGTCGATACCACGGTAGGCCGTGCCTTGTTGTTCCAAATCCTGCCGAAGGGCTTATCCTTTGACCTGGTCAACCAGACCATGAAAAAACGCGCCATCTCGCGCCTGATTAACCAGTGCTACCGCAGCGTGGGCTTAAAAGACACGGTGATTTTTGCCGACCAACTGATGTACACCGGCTTTGCTTACTCGACCATTTCCGGCGTTTCCGTCGGCGTGGACGACTTTATGATTCCGGCGGAAAAAGCCCACATCATTAAAGCGGCGACCGAGGAAGTCAAAGAAATCGAGAGCCAGTACGCCTCCGGCCTGGTCACCCAAGGCGAGAAGTACAACAAGGTGATTGACCTGTGGTCTCGCGCCAACGATGAAATCTCCCGCGCCATGATGAACAACTTATCGCGCGAGAGCGTGATTGACCGGCAAGGGCAAGCCGTCGAGCAGGAGTCCTTTAACTCCATGTACATGATGGCCGACTCCGGCGCGCGTGGTAGCGCGGCGCAGATTCGCCAGCTCGCCGGTATGCGCGGGCTGATGGCCAAACCCGACGGCTCGATTATTGAAGCGCCGATTACCGCCAACTTCCGCGAAGGCTTGTCGGTATTGCAGTACTTCATCTCTACTCACGGGGCGCGTAAGGGGCTGGCCGATACCGCACTGAAAACCGCCAACTCCGGTTACTTGACGCGCCGTTTGGTGGACGTGGCGCAGGATTTGGTCGTCACCCAAACCGACTGCGGCACCAGCCGCGGCCTGCTGATGACCGCGCATATCGAAGGCGGCGACGTGGTCGAGCCGCTCGGCGAGCGCGTGCTCGGTCGTGTGGTCGCGCGTGAGGTGTTAAGTCCGGCCAGCGGTGAAGTCATAGTGCCTGCTGGAACCTTGATTGACGAGCACTGGGTCGAAGTGATCGAGATCAACAACATCGATGAAATCGAAGTCCGCTCGCCCATTACCTGCGATACCCGTCACGGCATCTGCGCCAAGTGCTACGGGCGTGATCTTGCGCGCGGGCATCTGGCGAATATCGGCGAAGCGGTTGGCGTGATTGCCGCGCAGTCCATCGGCGAGCCCGGTACCCAGCTCACCATGCGTACCTTCCACATCGGCGGCGCGGCGAGCCGAACCTCGGCGACCGACAGCATCCAGGTGAAAAACGGCGGGATCGTCCGCCTGCACAACCTTAAATCGGTGGAACGCGCCGACGGCCATCTGGTCGCCGTGTCGCGTTCTGGCGAACTTGCCATTGCCGACGAATTTGGCCGCGAGCGCGAGCGCTACAAGCTGCCTTACGGCGCGGTCATTTCGGTCAAGGAAGGCGCCGAGGTCAAAGCCGGTGCCATTGTCGCCAAGTGGGACCCGCACACCCACCCGATCATTACCGAGACCGCCGGTACCATCACCTTTATCGGCATGGAAGAAGGCATCACCGTCAAGCGGCAAACCGACGAATTAACCGGCCTTGCCAATATCGAAGTGCTCGATGCCAAAGACCGTCCGGCGGCGGGCAAAGATACTCGCCCGGCGGTGAAATTAATTGACGAGGCGGGTAACGACCTGCTGCTGCCGGGTACCGACCTGCCCGCGCAGTATTTCCTGCCCGCCAACGCCTTGGTCAGCTTGACCGATGGCGCAAAAGTGGGCGTCGGTGACGTGGTCGCGCGTATCCCGCAGGAAACCTCGAAAACCCGCGACATCACCGGCGGTCTGCCGCGCGTGGCCGACCTGTTTGAGGCTCGTCGTCCGAAGGAAGCCTCGATTCTGGCGGAAAGCAGCGGCACCATCAGCTTCGGTAAAGAGACCAAAGGCAAGCGCCGCTTGGTCATCACGCCAAACGACGGCAGCGACCCGTACGAAGAGCTGATTCCCAAGTGGCGTCACCTGAACGTGTTTGAAGGCGAGCAGGTGAACAAGGGCGAAGTGATTTCCGATGGTCCGAGTGACCCGCACGACATTCTGCGGCTGCTTGGGGTCAGTTCACTGGCCAAGTACATCGTCAACGAAATTCAGGACGTGTACCGCCTGCAAGGGGTAAAAATCAACGACAAGCACATCGAAACCATTTTGCGGCAGATGCTGCGCCGCGTTGAAATCAGCGAATCCGGCGATTCCTCCTTTATCAAGGGTGACCAGGTGGAACTGGCGCAGGTGCTGGAAGAAAACGAGAAGCTGGTCGCTGCCGAACGCTTCCCGGCGCGTTACACGCCGGTGCTGCTCGGCATTACCAAAGCCTCGCTGTCCACCGAGTCCTTTATCTCGGCGGCCTCCTTCCAGGAAACCACCCGCGTGCTCACCGAAGCCGCCGTCACCGGCAAACGCGACTCACTGCGTGGATTGAAGGAAAACGTCGTGGTCGGTCGCTTGATACCCGCAGGTACCGGTCTTGCCTACCACAGCGAACGCAAACGCCGCCGCGAACAGGCCGAACCCTTACCGATCAGCGCCAGTGACGTCGAAAGCCAACTGTCCGAAGCGCTGAATAACCAGTAAGGACGGAAGGTTCAATAAAAAAGCCACTGCATTGCAGTGGCTTTTTTATCGGTATACGTCGCGCCGGTTGCCGATGCGAACAACGAGGATGCGTAAGGCGTCGTCCTCGATGCTGCTGATGATGCGGTAATCCCCGACGCGGTATTTCCAATAGATGCCAAGGCGCGAACCCTTGAGGGATTCACCGATGCTGCGTGGATCGTCCAGCGGGGCCACGCGCTCATGCAGAAATGACAAGACACGCCGGGCAATTTGTGGGTCAAGCTGGTCAAGGTTTTTTTGAGCCAGCGACGAAAGCTCAACCTTCCATACCATAGCGTTTCATCACTTCTTCAAGTGGTACGGTTTGCGACTTGCCAGAGCGGATGGCTTCAAGCTCGCGCTCGGCCAAGTACAAATCTTCAAGGTCTTCCAGATGTTCGGTAATCGCTTCTGTAATGTAAAAGGACTTTGTTCGTCCGGTTCGTGCCGCCAAGCTTTTCAGCCTGCCTTCCACGTCGCTAGGCAGTCGAATCGAAAGCGCCATAGCTATTGCTCCTTTGGCTGATGTGATACAAGTATCGTGCAGACCCGCTCAGCGCGCAAGCCCTGTCCTTATCCCTTTTCCTTCTACAGCCTTGGCGCGGGGACTTGTTCGAGCAGTGAGGCCAGCACTTGGTCGGCGGATAAGCCTTCAATATCCAGTTCTGGCGACAGCCGCACGCGGTGGCGCAGTACGGCGGGAGCGCAGGCTTTGATGTCGTCCGGCAAGACAAAGTCGCCGCCGCGCAAAAGGGCGCGGGCGCGGCCACAGCAGACCAGCGCAATCGAGGCGCGAGGCCCTGCGCCGAGCAAAAGCCCCGGCCAACTGCGCGTGGCGCGGGCAATGCGCACGGCGTAGTCCATCACTTGCTCATCCAGCGGCATCTGGCTTGCGATTTGTTGCAGGGTGATCAGGTCGCTCGCTTGCAAAATGGCTGTCTGTTCGGTGACTTCAAGCATGTCGGCTTTGGCCGAACGGGTCACTTGCTGCACCATTTGCAATTCGCCCGCCGCATCGGGGTAGTCCATTTGCAGTTTGAGCATAAAGCGGTCGAGTTCGGCCTCGGGCAGTGGGTAGGTGCCTTCTTGTTCGATCGGGTTTTGCGTGGCCAATACCATAAAGGGTTGTGGCACGGGCAAGGCGCGGCCTTCAAGGGTGACTTGGTGCTCTTGCATGACTTCGAGCAGTGCGGCTTGAGTTTTTGCCGGCGCGCGGTTGATTTCATCGGCGAGCAGCAGGTTGGTAAATACCGGCCCTTTGCGCAGTTTGAACTCGCCGCTTTGGTTGTCGTAGACGGCGTGGCCGGTGACGTCGCTGGGCATCAGGTCGGGGGTGAACTGTATCCGCGCAAACGCGCCGCCAATCGCCCGCGCCAGGGCGCGAACCAGCAAGGTTTTGCCGAGGCCGGGTACGCCTTCGAGCAACACATGACCCGCGGCCAGTAGCGCTGTTAATACATCGTTAATAACCGCGCTTTGGCCGATCAGGCTTTGCTCAAGGTTTTGTTTGAGTGCACTCACCACTAATGCGGCGCGCTGGCGGGCGGCGCCGGGTTCGTCAAAGGATTTCTTCAAATCGATAGCGGGTGGATTAAGGTCGGACGTGGTGTTCATAGGGCATTCCTGAGCGTTTGCAGGTCTTTGACCTGATGACTGAAATCAGCGGCGCTTGGGCGTTCGGCCGGTGGCTGCATCGCCGCGCGCACCTCGGCGAGGGATGTTCTGGCAAGCTGCGCCAACACTTTTTGACGTGCGAGGTTAGTAAGTGCAGCAAAGCCGGGCTGGCGTTCGGCGGCGCGTTTTTCGATGTCTTGTTGCAGCATCTGGATCAGGTGGGCGTGGCCTTGCTGTCTGTGCAAAAAATCGGCGCTGGCACGCAGATGTTCTTCCAGTTGCCGTCTGGCGCGTGAAGCCGCTGGCAGCAGTGGACCTTGCCTTTGCGCGTTATGCCAGAGGATCAGTAGCAGCAGCAGCGCCAAGGCCGCGAGCGCTTCGGGGAAGTATTGCAGCAGGGCATCAATAAGGTTCGGCTGGTTCTGTTTGGCTTTGAACTGATCGAGCAGGGTGACTTCTTTATGGTCTTGGGTCAGATACCAGAGCAGCCAGGCGTTGTCGTATTGACCGATATTGTTGTTGTTCCAGATCCACGGATCGGAAAGTACGGTAATCAGCCCGTCGCCGTAGTGCAGTTGCAGCATGTGGGTAATGCCACCGCCACTGTTTGCCCAAGCATGGGCGCGGTCTTGCGCATCAAACAGGTGGTAGCGGGTATCAAAGCTGATGTAGGCCGGCGAGGTTTCGTTTTCCAGATAGAGCTTGGTCAGTTTGGGATAGCGCTCGGCTTTTTTATTGGCCGGTTTTTCCTCGGCCAAGTCTTTGGACAGATACTGCTCGATACCTAGACTATCGAGCAGCAGGTCGCCGCTTTGCCCTTTTTTTTCGTCCCAGATGCGCTCTGCCACCACCACCAGATGCCCGCCAAAGCCTGTCCATTGCAAAAGTTGCTCGGTTTGCTGCCGGGTCATGGACGAGCGCCCTTCGGCAAGCAGCAGCAGGGTTTTCCCAGCAGATGGAGTGCGCAAGGCGCTTTTGAGGCTCCTGCTGCGGCGAATGCTTATGCCTTGTTTTTTCAAAAAGTGTTCAACCGCCAAGTAGGGATTGAACAGTGCTTGTGGCGAGGGGTAGGTGATTTCCTTCTTATGACGGGTAACTCGGCTGCCCGCCCAGAACGCACAGGAGACTATAAACAGCAGCAAAGCGGCGAGCAGGGCAAGCAGGATTTTTTTGCGTAAACTCATGCCGCTTGCCCTTCAAACAAAGCTTGCCAGCTTTGGCAGAGCGGCTCTTTAAGTGAAGCGCCGGGAAGCTCGTGACCGTAGGCGGTGCGCTGCCAGCAGTCGGTCAACTGTGTGCAAAAATCGGTCAGTTCGCTTTGTTGCAGCGAGCGGGCCAGGGCTAAAACCTCGCCTTCGGTATGGGCGCTGGTTAGCGGCAGATTAAATTGGTGCAGCAGTCGGCTGAGCAGGCCACGGTAGAACAATCCCAACGCCTCGCGCGGTTTGTGATCCCACAGACCGCGCACGGCAGCGAGCAGGTCTTCGGGCAGGCTTTCGGGCGTGACTTCAAGGCCAAACAATACCGCCGGCGGCGCGACTTTGGCCTTTTTGCGCAAATGGCGAGGCTGAAAAAAGGTGGCCAGCCAGTGTCGCCAGCGCCACGCAAGTAAGGCAAACAGGCTGATCACCACAGACCACAGCACAATTTGTATCCACTGCGCTAAATCATGAAGAAAAAACAGCCAGCTAAACCAAGCCTTAATCACAGAAATCAGGGACGCTTTATTATCCCATTGCCATTCGGTTTGGGTTTTGCGGTTGGTAAAAGGCGGCGCATCAAGCAGCGTTTTAATCTCATCCTGCGCCGCTTTGCTGGTGAGCGACTGCTGCAACAGGCGTTCTTTATCCGGGCCTAATTCCTCCCCCTGTGCCAGGGCGGGCGAGGGCAGGGCGAGGGACGCGGCCAGCAGTACGGGTACAAGCAGCAATAAGGGATTGACCGTTTTGCGCTGGCGCAGGGCGCGAAATTTAAGCTCGATGTCCCAACCTTCCAGATGGGTACGGCGGTTCAGATACAGGGTAAAGCCGCAAGCGGCGTAAATCGGCTGCCAAAATACCAGCACCAGCGCATAGGCCAAGTTGGACAGGTGATAGTGCAGGCGGCTCTCTTCATCGGAAAGAATCCAGTTGTTGATGTTCAGTAAATCGTCAAGCGTCCATAGTTGCTGCGGCAGCAGCAGAAAAGCCAGCAGACAGAGACCCAGCCAAAGCAGCAGCTCAATATGCACGCCGATCAGGGTAAGGCCGCTGGCGGTGGCGCTGTCTTTTTGCCCAAGGATGCGCAGCCGCTCGCGCCGCGCCTTGCCTTGTAAGCCTTCAAGCTGGACAACCGGTTGGGCGAAACTGCGCCACAGGCTAAGCCTGCGCCACAGCAAACTGGCAAAAAATTGCTGTCCCAATAGCTTGGGCAGCGCCCGTAGCGCTTCTTTCAAGCGCGGTGTTTGACCGAACAACGCGCGCGAGAGGATATACAAAGGCAGCCTTTCATACAGCGGCTTAAGCCACCAAAACAACAGATACGCATAGGCTGGGTGCTGCCAAAGGCACAGGCTGATCAATGCAAAGACTGGCAGCGTAACCAGCGCTTGGCTGATCAGCAGCAGGGCGCTGTGCTTGCGTGCGAGCAGCAGACCAAGGTCAACCGCCTCCCAGGCACTGCGCTGGCGCAGTACCACGCTCGCATCAGTCAAATGCATCGGCAGTCTCCATACCACGTCCGGCCAAACACAGGTAAGCCAGCATCAAAAGCCAGAGAAAAATGCCAAAGAGGTACTTGACCCAGAGCCAAGGCAAGATGGTCGGCGACCAGTACGCCTCGATAAAGGCGGCGAGCAGTAAAAATAGTGTTGCGCCGCCAATCAAGCCGACAGCCGAGCGCCCGGCCAAGCGCAGCGCTTCGCCGCGCAGCAAGCGCCCGGGGGCGAGCAGCGCCATGCCAAGGCGCAGCCCCGCCGCGCCGCTGATGGCTATGGCAGTTAGTTCAAAGGACGAATGCGCAGCAACAAAGCTCCAAAACGGCGCGCCAGAGCCGATTTGCGTTAAATAACCGGCAATCGCGCCGATATAAATGCCGTTAAACAGCAGATAAAACAGGCTGCCAATACAAAACAACACACCGCTGGCAAAGGTCTGAAAGGCAATGCCGATATTGTTTTCAATGTAATGGGCAAACATCCCCCAGTTGGTCGCTGCCTCACGTGTGCCGACTTTGCCAAAGCGCGGGTCGGCGGGGTTGTACATCTGCTCGAATTGGGCAATCTGCTCGGGGCTTGCCAGCAGCTCCAGCAAGCTTGGGAACAGATAAGTCAAAATCCCCATGCCCAGCATGCTGCCAAAGAGCAGCAGGCAGGCGGCGAGGACAAAGCGCCACTCTTGCCGCACGCGCTGAGGAAAGCCAACCAGCACAAAGCGCAAAAGCTGCACGCCCAAGGTGCTTTTATGCCGGTAAAGCTGCTGATGACCGCGCAGCGCGAGTTGCTGCAACTGGTCGATCAGATGGCGGCTGTAGCCGCGCTCGGTAGAAAGCGCAAGCTGCTGGCAAAGCGCCCGATAAGCGCTGATAAAGCCCTCGTCCGCTTTTACCGCTTGTTTTTTATCTTTTTGGGATTTCTTAGCGCCTTCCAATACTTCAAGCTGCTCGGCAAATTGTTGCCAGCGCGACTGGTAGCGACTTTCAAACTGGCTTTGCTTCATGCGCTCTCCAACAGGCCGCGGGCGAGGCGGTGAAGCTGCTGCTCGGCCTGCGCTTCATCCACGCTCAGCACGGGCGCGACAATGGCCGCCAGTTCCGCGCGGCGGGCGCTGGAAAGCTGCTTGTGGCGTTCGGCAAAATCCAGCACCGCGCGTTGTTCATCCGCTGAGAGCACAAAGGGCAGGCGCAGCGGCGTCGCTTTTGGCAGTTCGGGGCGGTTTTTGGCTAGCGCGGGCTTATAGACCACCAAAGTACCTGCCGCCAAATCCCCCAGGCGCTTGAACTGCTTTTGCAGCAGACAAGCCACCAAGCCGAGGCCGTAGCCAACCGGCAGCATATCCGCCGCACGCAGCAGATTGCGGGTGATGGAAGACGGCCAGCCAATCGGCGTGCCATCGTCATGCACCACGCAAAGCCCCATCAGCTTTTTGCCCGGCGTTTGCCCCTGGCAGAGCACCTCAAACAAAATCGGGTAGCCCCAACTGATCACAAACGCCAAGATAGTGATCAGCCCCTTGCCCAGCCCGCCAAAAAAAAACAGCACAACCGCCAGCAGTGCCAGCAGCAAGCCGCGCAGCAGCAGGTCGAACAACAAGGCCAGCGCCCGCGGCAAGGGACCTGCCGGACGCAGCAGCAGGTCAATGCCTTCAGGGGTTTCCAGATGGAAGACGCTATCGAGCCTGGCTGCGCTGGGCAAAGGTAAGCTCACCGGACTGATTTAGTGGGTAGGCGGCAGCACGCCAAAAATGGTGCGGTAGACAATGCCAAGCGCAATAAGCGCCAGCGGGATAGTCCAAATCAAGCCAATAAATAGCGTAAAGACACTGAGCAGCATAAAAAGGTAGATCAGTATCAGCACAGCAAAGACTTTACCCCAGCGTTGGCTAACGGCTTTGCGCGAGGTTTCCAGCGCCTGCCAAGGGGATAAATCGCGCTCGGCCATCAAAGGCAAGGTGAATATATAAGCAACACTTAAATAGGTGGCGTAAATAACGGCAATGGCAATAGCGAGAAAAAGCACGCCGATGGGCAGACCGAGTACGGCAGCCAATCCCACCAATAACGCGGCAGGAACAAAAATAACGAGATTCATCAATAAGTAGCCTAACAGCAACGGTACGGCTTTATTAACGAAGTCAAAAATCATGTTAAAGCGGATGGGATAATTAGCGGAGCGGTGCATACCGATTAAAAATAGACCGGCAATCACTGGGGCTATCAATGCGCCGGTGATAATTTCTAGTGTCAATTCAGTAGCAATACCCAATCCAGGGGAAGCGATTCCAATAAGAGAACTGATCAATCCTGCTATAAAAGAAGCGACCCACATCAACACAAAGGTAAGCAAAGCCGCACCGATAATGGTGCCTTTGCTGCCACTGACTTTGCTCCATGCCTCGCTTAGTACTTCACCTATGGCAAAGTCATAACCGCGCGACAGCGCTTCGCTAATGGAAGGCACCTTGCCTTGGCTGTTATCCAGTTCAAGGTCACTTTGTGGTGCACTGTAAGGGTTGTTATTGGTGGAGTTTGTCGTCATGGCAGACTTTCCTTGGGTCATTATTGGAGGCAGCAGCTTAAGTGTTTGCACGGCGGCGAGGCAAGCACCCCACAAGTGGGAGAGAGCCGCGTGCTAAGCTGGATTTCTTTTTCACTTAAGGCAAACAGGCGATGAAAGCACGGGTTCAATGGGTGGGCGAGGCGATGTTTTTGGGCGAATCCGGCAGCGGCCATGCCGTGTTGATGGATGGCCCGCCGGAGTTGGGCGGGCGTAATCTGGGCGTGCGGCCAATGGAGATGCTACTGCTGGGCTTGGGTGGCTGCGCGAGCTTTGATGTGGTTTCCATCCTGAAAAAATCCCGCCAGCAGGTCATCAGTTGCGAGGCGCAGTTAGAGGCCGAGCGCGCAGAGGTTGTGCCTAAAGTCTTTAGCCAAATCCGCCTGCATTTTGTGGTCAAAGGGCGTGGCCTTGCGCCCGCACAAGTGGCGCGGGCGGTGCAGCTTTCGGCAGAAAAATACTGCTCGGCGGGTGTGATGCTCGAACGCGCCGGGGTGCTGCTCAGCCACAGTCACGAGGTGATTGAGGCGGAGTAAGTCCTCGCAATCCTCATATCCGATAAGTGCTCTTGGTCATCACTTTGGCGATACAGCGCATGCCGAATTTAACCGGTGCGGGAAAGTCAAAGCCACCTGCGGCCAGCGCGGATTCGGCGTGGCGCTGTTCGTCCTCGCGCATGGCTTGCAAAATGGCGCGGGATTTTTGCTCGTCATCCGGCAGTTGCTGCAAATGGTCATCCAGATGACGGCAGACTTGCTCTTCGGTAGCGGCGACAAAGCCCAAACTGATGCGGTCGCTGATGCGTCCAGCCAGTGCGCCAATAGTGAGTGACAGTCCGTAAAACAGCGGGTTCAGCACGCTGGGGCGGCTGCCTAACTCGGTTAAGCGCTGCTCGCACCAAGCCAGATGGTCTACCTCTTCCTGCGCCGCTTGCTCCATCTGATCGCGTACTTCGGGCAGTTTGGCGGTCAAGGCTTGGCCTTGGTAGAGCGCCTGTGCGCAGACTTCGCCGCAGTGGTTGATACGCATCAGTCCGGCCAAATGGCGACTCTGGCTTTCGCTTAAGCTCGTTTCGGCAAGTGCGTTTGCTGGGGATGGGCGCGCTGGCTGGCTGCTGCCCGGCACTAAAGTGCGCAAAGCGGCATCGGCTTGCAGCAGCAGGCGGTCGAGGGGGCTGTAGTGGCGGTTAAGCATCATGGCGACTTTCCTTTAATCATTAGCGAAACAGTAAGCTCAACAAGCCAAACACAATCGGCAGCAACCATAACGCCGCCAGAAACTGTACGGCCAAACTGTTGGGCGGGGGTGGCGGGCCGTAGATATTGCGCTTTGAGCTGCCGGGGGCAAGCATCAGTACAAAGGGCAAGATACTGCCCGCTATCGGCACAAAATGCAGCAATACCCACCAGGCGGAAAACCCCAGGTCGTGCAGACGCTGGATGGCAAAGCGAAAGTCGCAAACGATTAGCATTATGCCGCCCGCCACAAACAGTAGCATGGCAAGAGCACTTAAGCTGGAACTTATCCAGGACAGCAGCGATGTCACCACAAACAGCGGGATGCCAATCACCAGTGTCGATGCCATTAACCAGGCCAAATAACGTAGTCTGCCAATACGGCCTTCTGCGGAGTAGGGGTTAAGCGCTTCGGCAAAACGCTCGTCGTTTTCGTCGAAAACGGCGGCCTTGGGTGCGAGGTAAGGGTTTAATGGGGTGCCTTGCGCCGCTTCGGCGGCTTGCTGCTCGGCTTCTTGCGCCAAGCGTTCGGCTTCGGCGGCTTTGGCTTGTTCCAGCGCTTCGTCATGGACTAGCGCAAGTTCGGCGGCTTCCTTGTGGCAGACGGCACCGGCGTTTTGCAGCGCGGCCAGGTAACGTTCGGCCTCGGCTTCGGGCAGGTCGCGCTTGAGGGTTATCTCGCCGCGATACATCAGCTGCTGCGCTTCTTCCAAGGAAATTTTGAACAACTGGGCGAGATTGGCTTTTAGCGTTTCATCCGAGACCGTGGGTAGCGGCTCGCCGCTAAAGATGATTTTGTAACGGGGCTGGCACATAAAAACTTCTTCTCTCTCCCATAAATAGCAGAGGGGAAAGCCCGCCCCTCGCCCGCGGGCAGGTGGTATGGCAGGGATGTTTAGTGGCTACGCACCGACAAGCACCCGCCTGCGCGCTCTTCCCTTACACCGGCGGCCACTGCCGGGCCGTATGCACCAAGGCCAGCACCCACACCCTGTCTCCGTCGATCTCGTACACCAGCCGATAGCTTTTGTGCGGTATCAACTCGCGGGTGCCGGCGATCTTGCCCGCCTTGCCCATCTGCGGATGAGCGCCCAGCCGGGCGGCCGCATCGCGGAAAAGCTCATCCATACGAACGGCTGCGCCGGGGTTGTCGGCCGCGATGTAGTCCCAAATGTCGGCGCGGTCTTGTTCCGCTTCTGGCGTCCAGACAACTATCACGTCTGGCCCGCCGCTACCTGGTTGCGCCTGGCAGCGAAGGTGGCTTCAACTTCATCATTCGACCGGCCACGGCCGACACGCATGGAGGCGCGTCCGGCTTCGACCTTGCGCAGCAGGTATTCGTCGTACTCGCGAGCCTGGCGGCGCTGCTCGATGTAGCTGCGCATCAACTCGCGCATGACCTGGGATGCCGGACGATTTTCGGCGATCACTTCGGCCATAAAGTCGGCACGCAACTCAGGTTCCAGCTTCATCGTGAAAACGGCTTCTTTTGCCATGGTGCGCTCCTTTGTGAAAACGCTTTTTGCAAAGGTACTGACGAAGTATATACCTTGTTAGTATCGTGCGCGCTGAAGGGATGTTTAGTGGCTACGCACCTGTCGTACAGCCGCTTGGTATTCGCTATCCAGTCGCGCGATCAGTGCTTCTACCGAAGGAATATCACTGATGCTGCCTGCACCGTGACCGGCAGACCAAATGTTCTTCCAGCTTTTGGCTTCCTCGCTGCTGAACTCCTGTGCGGGTTTGTGTACTTCGCCTTTTTTCAGCCGTTCGGTATCGTAACCGGCTTTTTCCAGGCTCTTTTGCATAAAGTTGGCAGGAATGCCGGAAACGGCAGGAGTATAGACAATGTCACCGGCGCGGGCTTGCAGCAGCATTTGTTTGTAGGCCTCATCGGCATCGCTTTGCTGCGTGGCGATAAAGCGCGTGCCCATATAGGCAAGGTCTGCGCCAAGCACTTGCGCGGCGAGAATTTCGCGCCCGTGCCCGAGGCTTC
This sequence comes from Ventosimonas gracilis, assembly GCF_001580025.1. Classification (GTDB taxonomy): domain Bacteria; phylum Pseudomonadota; class Gammaproteobacteria; order Pseudomonadales; family Pseudomonadaceae; genus Ventosimonas; species Ventosimonas gracilis. Next base: position 22,562 of record NZ_LSZO01000188.1, read on the forward strand.
CGGAAAGCAGCAGGGTTTTGTCGAAAAACTCGCGGATTTCGCGGATTAAGGCAAACGGGCTGAGCGTTCCGGCGTGTCCACCGGCGCCGGCGGCTACGGCTATCAGGCCGTCAACACCGGCTTCGGCGGCTTTTTCGGCGTGACGGCGGGTGGTTACATCGTGAAACACCAAGCCGCCGTAGCTATGCACGGTATCGACCACTTCTTTGACCGCGCCCAAGCTGGTAATAACGATGGGTACGCGCTTTTTTTCGCAGATGGCAAGGTCGCTCGAAACGCGCGGGTTGCCTTTAAACACAATCAGGTTGACCGCAAAAGGCGCGTCATCTTCGGTCAGTGATGCTTTGATTTCATCTACCCAATCGCTAAAACCGCTGCTGGTGCGCTGGTTTAGTGCGGGAAAACTGCCGACCACACCGTTTTTGCAGCAAGAAAGCACCAATTGAGGCGCAGAAATCAAAAACATGGGAGCTGCGACCAGCGGCAGGCGCAGGCGATGGTTAAGCAAGGCGGGTAAAGACATGGAGCATTCCTTAAAGTGGCGGTGTAAAAAGGATAAACCATAGCGCAGTGGCTAGAGCTGCGGCAAATAATCGGCAGGAGTCATCTCACCTTGACTGTTAAAGTGCAGATTAGAGCCAAACAGCCAACCGGTTTTTATTTTGCCTTGCAAACGATAATGCAGCGGGTTTTGTGGGTTTTTTAGCGCGGCGGTCAAGGGTTTTATATGCTGCCAGATATTGGTATGCAGCGGTACTTCAATAAGACGTGAATTGTGCGCGGCAATACTAAACCTTTTATCCAGTTGGCCGTTGCCTATTTCCAGATTGTTTAACCAAAGCTGATAACTGAAACGGTGCAGGGCAAGTGTAAGGTCATTGGGATTATCCACTTGCAGATGCAAAATAAATTTTTGTTCGAGCAGTTTGATTTCTTCGACTTCAATATTAACCAGCCGAATCTGCGGCGTTTTAAGATCTTCCGTCGTGTGGCAGCCACTTATCATCAACAACAGAAATAAGCTAACGGTGGTAAAAAAACGTTGATTTAATCCAAACATGGCAAACTCCCATCGGTTGTTGCTGGCTTAAAAACTACCTTTTTTTGGGGCGGGTCGATTATAGCGGCAATGATTTATCAGAGTTGCGCGTAAGACCTCGCTCTTCAGAGGCTGTCGCGAAATGCTCCGCTACCTGATTTTTGCTACGGATTTGTTTAGTTTATATCAATAAAATCACGTGGTTAAAATTTAAATTCAGAATAAAATGAGTTCTCTGTCCCTTTTGCGACAGCCTCTTCAGGGCGAGGATGGATAGCGCGGACGGCGTAGCCGTCCTTGCTGCGTAGCTCATCGGTGTTGTTTTTCATAGATCGACCTATACTGCCAAGCATGCAACGTCTGCAAGCCTACCAATACGAACTGATACCGGATGGGCAGCAAAAGCGCGATATGAACCGCTTTGCCGGTTCGTGCCGGTTTGTCTATAACAAAGCGCTGGCTTTGCAAAAGGAGCGCTACGAGGCCGATAAGCAAACGCGGTTCAGCTATACGATGCTGGCAAATCGGCTACCTGCGTGGAAGCGCGAGCTTGCCTGGTTGAAGTGCTCGCCTGCGCAGACTTTGCAGCAATCGCTCAAAGACCTGGAACGGGCGTATGCCAACTTCTTTGCCAAACGGGCGGAATTTCCCCGCTTCAAAAGGAAAGGCGTGCGCGACAGCTTCCGCTATCCGCAGCCGCAGCAAATCAAGCTCGATGAAGCGAATAGCCGGATATTTCTACCCAAACTGGGCTGGCTGCGCTATCGCAATAGCCGCAACATTCAAGGTGTGCTGCGCAATGTCACGGTATCGCGGCGGGCGGGCAAGTGGTTTGTGTCGATACAGACCCAGCGGGAAGTGGAACAACCCTTGCGCGAAACCACCAGCGCTATTGGCATTGATCTTGGCATTGCCCGTTTTGCTACGCTCTCGGACGGTCGTTACCTCGCACCGCTCAACAGCTTCAAGCGGCATGAAACGGCGCTACGCAAAGCGCAGCAGTCATTGAGCCGAAAGGAGAAATTCAGTAATAATTGGTGGAAGGCCGCACGCAAAGTTCAGCGTTTGAACGCACGCATCCGTAACACCCGTCACGACTACCTGCACAAAGCCACAAGCACGATCAGCAAAAACCACGCGGTCGTGTGTATTGAGGATTTGCAGGTACGCAATATGTCGAAATCAGCGGCGGGGACAAGCGAAGCGCTTGGGCGTAATGTCCGTGCCAAGTCTGGCCTGAACAAAGCCATACTCGACCAAGGCTGGTTCGAGTTTCGGCGGCAGTTGCAATACAAGCTGGACTGGAACGGCGGCATACTGGTAGCGGTGCCACCGCAAAACACCAGCCGGACCTGTCCCGTATGCGGGCATGTATCGAAAGACAACCGCCAATGCCAAGCGCATTTCGCGTGTATCGAATGCGGCTACGAAAACAACGCCGACATGGTCGGTGCGATCAATATATTAAGGGCAGGACATGCCCGGTTCGCCTGTGAAGTGAATCCTGAAGTAGGGGATCAGCAGCAGGAACCCGCCGAGGTGATTCAGCAAAGCGACAACGCTTCGCTGGACGCGGTAGGAATCCCTTTGCTTTAGCAAGGGAGGATGTCAATGCTGGCTCCAATCTTGCGCTCGTTGAATAAAGTGCTGCAATGCGCCGGTGATGATTTTTTGTCGGTGTATCACTAAAAAACATTGCCTGCGCAGCGGCGGTAATGGGGTATTGAGTTTCACGAGCTGTCCTTGCTGCAACGCGTTTTGCACCACCCAATGGGATAGGCAGGCCAGTCCCAGTCCTTGCGCGGCGGCATTCAAGAGCGCCTCAGAACTGCCCAGCTCGATACAGTGCCGGTACTGCCCAAGGTGCGCCAGCAACAGTTGGTCGGTCATCTCGCGCGTGCCGGAACCTGGCTCGCGCAGCAGCCAGACGGCCTCGCGCAGGGTATCGATATTCAGTGGCGTATTGAGCTTGATAAAGTTCGGCGCGGCGACCAGCACGAGTTCATCGGCGAGCCAAGGCGTGGCTTGTAACTCGCTGTAGTGCGAGGGCCCCTCAATCAGCCCGATATCCAGTTCAAAAGCCGCCAGCGCCGCGCAGATGCTTTCACTGTTGCCGATTTGCACGCGCAGCAGCGGTTTGCCGCTGTGCGGCTGTGCGGGCAGCAGGCTGCGCAAAAAGCGCGGCAGGATATGGTTGCCGATGGTGCTGCTCGCACCGATACGCAGTGAACGGGTATCGCTGTCGTTTGCCATCTGCTCGATGCTGGCCGCGCCGTCGAGCAGCGCTTCGGCGCGCGCCAGCAAGGCGAGGCCGTTGTCGTTAAGCAGCAGGCGCTTGCCCACGCGGTCAAACAACAAAAGCCCCAGCAGGCGCTCCAACTCGCTCAGCGCGGCGCTGGTCGCCGATTGCGAAAGTGCCGTTGCTTGCGCCGCACCCGAGGTGCTGCCTTGCCGGGCGACGGCGACAAAGCTCTGTAGCTGACGTAGTGTCAAGCGTAATCGGGACATTGCCTTACCTGTTTTACCTATTGGTTTTACAAAAATAATCCGTTGGACAGATAACAAGGCTCCCTTTTAGCATATTTCTGTTCTTAATATGAACAGGATGCGCGGGACATGCGTCGTTTATCCGTTTCGTTTCATTGGTGGGCTGGATTGGTTTTTTGCGGCTGTTTGGCCGGGATCGCGGCGCTGATTGGGCAAATCCCGTGGTTTGCCGCACACGGCTTGGCGGCATTGACACTGGCGATCTTGTTCGGTCTGCTGGCGGGCAATCTGCTGCCGGGTGCTTGGCATGCGCCGCTTGGGGCCGGTATTCAATTTGCCCGCCATTGGCTGTTACGGGCGGGCGTGGTGCTGTACGGCGTGCGGCTTTCGCTGCAGGATATCGGCCAAGTCGGCTTGAGTGGGTTGCTGCTGGATGTGCTGATGCTGCTTTCGACCTTTTTACTCGCCTGTTGGCTGGGGATTCGCTGGCTCAAACTCGATGCTGAAAGCAGCCTGCTGATTGGCATCGGCAGTGCCATTTGCGGCGCGGCGGCGATTATGGCGGCGCAGCCTGTGATTCGCGCGCGCAGCGAGCAAGTCACCGTGGCAATCGCGACTGTGGTGCTGTTCGGCACGCTTTCGACCTTGCTTTATCCCTTGCTCTATAAGCTTTATGGGGACTTTTTTGCTAGCACGGCGGGATTTGGTCTTTATATTGGCGCGACCGTGCATGAAGTGGCGCAAGTGTTGGCGACGGCACAGAGTATCGGGCGCGAAACGGCAGACGTGGCGCTGATTGGCAAAATGCTGCGGGTGATGCTGCTCGCACCTTTTCTGCTGGCGCTGTCGTTTTACTTCTCGCGCGGCGGTTCAGACGAGAAGCGACCCATCAAACTGCCCGGTTTTGCCTTGGCTTTTATCGCCGTGGTGCTGGTTAATTCAGTCATTACCCTGCCGACTGCCGTACTGCATGCAGTTAACACGCTTGATACCCTATTGCTTGGCATGGCAATGGCGGCGCTGGGCTTTGCCAGCCCATTGCGCCTGTTGTGGCGCTCTGGCAGCAAGCCGTTTTGCTTGGCGCTACTGCTATTGATCTGGCTGATGGGCGGCGGGATGCTGCTGTACGGCATTCTTGGCCTGCTGTAAGCAGACATCCCGCGGGAGAGGGGCGGGTGGTTTTATTGCAGCCAGTTGTTCACTTGGTCTGCGTGCTGGTTTACCCAGTCTTTGGCGGCTTGTTCCGGTTTTGCGCCTTCGGTGATGGAAAGCATGACCGCACCCACATCCGCTGCGCCCCAAGAGAGTTTTTTCAGGAAGGCGTGGGCATCGGGGGCTTTTTCGGCGAGGCTGGGATGGACGAAGGTGTCGATATGTTCGGCCTGCCCGTAAACGCCTTTGGGGTCGTCCAAAAAGCGCAATGACCAGCGGGCAAACATCCAGTGTGGAATCCAGCCGGTGACGACCACCGGTTTTTTCGCGCGGATGGCGCGGTCCAGCGCGGTTGCCATGCCGCTGCCAGAGGAGGGCATGAGTTTTAGCTTAAGGTCGTATTCTTTAATGGCATCTTCGGTGCGGCGCATAATGCCCGCGCCTGCGTCGATACCGGTAATCACGCCGTTAAAGTCTTTGGCATGGGCATTGAGGTCTTCGATGCTGTTAACGCCCTCCACATAGTCGGGGATGACCAGGCCGATTTTGGCATCGACATAATTGCTGGCTAAAATCTCGACCTTATCGCCCAATTTGGCCGAATACTCGCCGTGGGTCACGGGCATCCAGGCGGACAGCGATATATCCAGATCACCACGCGCAACGCCTTGCCACATCAGCGCCGGTTCCACCGGTTTCATCTCGACCGGAAACCCAAGCTTTTCACGCAGGATTTCCGCCGCGACAAAGGACACCGCCACGCTGTCATCCCAGTTATTGATATAGCCGATTTTGAGTGTGGGCTTGTCCGCCGCCTGTACGCTTGCACCCATGCTTAAGGCGAGTGCCGCAGCGGTTAGGGTTTTGATCAAAGGTTGTTTCATGATGGATGCTCCTTGTTAAAGCCCAAGATGTTGTTTTACGGCCGCAAGGCCGTCGCTGCCGTCAAAGGCGGTCACGCCATCAAGCCAGCGCTCAAGCCAGTCGGGATGGCTGCGCAGCCAGTTGGCTGCGGTGGTGTTCGGGTTTTCTTTTTCGAGGATTTTTTCCATCAGCTCGCTTTCTACGCCGACGGTAAATTGCAGGTTGTTTAAAAATTTGCCGATATTCGGGCAGCGGCTTTCGTAGTCCGGCGGGATGACCGTCCAGATTTTGGCCGCGCCAAAATCCGCGCCAAACAGGGTTTCATCACCGCCATCCAGATAACGGATGTCGAACTGGGTATTCATGGGGTGCGGTTCCCAGCCCAAAAAGACGATAGGCTCTTGTTTTTTGACCGCGCGCTGTACCTGCACCAGCATTCCCGCCTCGCTGGATTCGACCAGGCTAAAACCCTTGGTATCAAACAGGTTGCGTTTGATCATGTCTTCCACCGCGCGGTTGCCGTCGTTGCCGGGTTCAATGGCGTAAATCTTGCTGTTAAGCGCGTCTTTAAAACGCGCGAGGTCCTGGAAGGATTTAAGCCCGGCATCGTAGGTATAAGCGGGGACGGCGAGGGTGTATTTGGCACCTTCCAGATTGGCTTTTTCCAGCACCTTGACGGTGCCGCGCTGTAAAAACGGCTCAATCATCTCGTCCATCGTCGGCATCCAATAGCCTAAAAAGACATCAATGCTTTTATTGCCCACACCGGCAAAGGCAATGGGTACCGAGGCGAGGGTTTTGCTGGGTTTATAGCCCAAGCCTTCAGTAATCACGGCGGCAATGCCCGTGGTGGCGGCAATATCCGCCCAGCCCACTTCGGCAAAGCGGATGCTTTGGCAGGAGGCCGGTTCCGCCGCGGTGGCCGTGCCGGTGAATAACAACGCCAGTAGCGCGCTGTGTTTGATTATTGTTTTCATAGGGGTTTTCCTTTTTTATGAGTGCGAGCTTTGCGCAGGGGATGGCGCGCTTTGCATGCGGCTAAACAGCCGGCTGAAGAAGCTGGTACCTGGCTGCGGCGTGCCGAAACTTTCGGTGATGCGGTCGAGAATAATGGCGAGCAGCACGACCGCCATGCCGCTTTCAAAGCCAAGCCCCACGTCGAGGCGCTGGATGCTGGCGAGCACTTCGTTACCCAATCCGCCTGCGCCGACCATCGAGGCAATGATGACCATCGACAGCGCCATCATCAGCGTTTGGTTAACGCCTGCCATAATCGACGGCAGCGCGTTGGGAAGCTGTACTTTCATCAGCAGTTGCAGGGCGTTGCAGCCGAAGGATTGTCCGGCTTCGACGATTTCTTTATTGACTTGACGAATGCCCAAACTGGTCAGGCGCACCGCAGGCGGCATGGCGAATACGACGGTTGCGATAATGCCGGGTACGCGGCCAAGGCCAAAGAACATCGCCGCCGGTATCAGGTAGACGAAGGCGGGCATGGTCTGCATAAAGTCCAGCATGGGGCGAATCACAGTGGCCACGCGCTCGCTGCGTCCGGCCCAAATCCCAAGCGGGATACCCAGCAGCAGGCTGATTAAGGTCGAAGAAAAAGTCAGCCCCAAAGTGACCACGGTTTGCGGCCAAAATTCGGTCAGCACGATGGTGCTCAGCGCCGCTGCGGTAAACAGGGCAAAGCCCGCGCCGACTCGCCATAGCGCGAGCAGGGCAAATAGCGTGACCATCAGCCAGGCGGGCGGCCACATCAAGAGCTGTTCGACGGTGCCGGAAAAGCCGTTAATCAAGCCGCCGAACCAATCAAAGGCCGCGCCGTGGTTTTCTTGCAGATATTCGACAAAATGGTTGACCCACTGGCCTATATCCCATTTTTTCATGCGGCTTCTCCACGCAATTGGCTTAACAGATGACGCTTGCTGATAGCGCCGCAGTAGCGCCCTTGTTCATCGATCACCGGCAAAGGCCCTTCGCTTTGCACCAGCTTGGCAATCACTTGGTCGAGTGGCAGGTTCTGCTTGATCGGCGTGCACGGGCTTTGCCAGTTGGCATTCGGCGCATCCGCAGCGAGGGCGATGGTTTCGAGGCTAACGGCGGCTTTGAGCTGTTTTTCTGCATCCAGCACAAAGCCGTAGTGTTTGCCCTGCGCTTGCAGAGCGCCGCGCACGGTGGGCGCATCCAGGCTAACGCCGCTCTCGATAAAAAGCGGCACGTTGTCTTCACAAAGCTGCCTTGCGGTGAGGTAGCGACTGGTGTCGATGGTGCTGAAAAACGCGCGCACATAGTCATTGGCCGGATTTTGGATCAGTTCCTGTGGCGTGCCGATTTGCACCAACACGCCGCCTTCCATAATGCCGATACGGCTGCCGATGCGCATGGCTTCTTCAATATCGTGCGAGACAAAAATAATGGTGCGCTGCTGTTTGCGCTGTAAATCCAGCAAAACATCCTGCATTTCACGGCGCTTGAGCGGGTCGAGCGCAGAAAACGCCTCGTCCATGATGATCATTGACGGATTAACCGCCAGCGCCCGCGCCAGTCCCACGCGCTGCTGCATACCGCCGGAAAGCTCATGCGGGTATTTATCGGCAAAGGTATCAAGGCCCACTTGCGCAAGCACTTCCATCGCCCGCGCTTCGCGCTCGCGGCGAGGCATGCCGGCGACCTCAAGGCCAAAGGCGGCGTTATCCAGCACGCGGCGCGTCGGCATCAGGGCGAAGGATTGAAAGACCATGCTCATATCGCGGCGGCGCAAATCCACCAGAGCTTTTTGCGAGAGTTTGGCGACGTTTTGCCCGTCGATAAACACATCCCCGGCGGAAGGCTCAATCAGCCGGTTAATCAGGCGGATGAGCGTGGACTTGCCGGAGCCGGACAGCCCCATCAGCACGAAAATCTCGCCTTCTTCGACGCTGAATGAGGCATCACTGACGCCAATGACCGCGCCACGTTCGGCGAGGATTTTCTCCTTGCTCCAGCCTTGCCGGAGCAAGTCAATGGCCTCTTTCGGTTCGGAGCCAAAGACCTTGTACAGGTTTTGCACCACGATTTTTCCAGAGTGCATGCGTGTGCATCCTTTCCTTGTTATGGCTGTTGTTAAGCGGACTGCTGTTGCAGGTAAATTAGCCCTTTCGTCTGATTTTTTTAAAGGCGCTAACGCTGCCTGCTGACGTTTGGGCTTGTGGCCGGTACGTTGGCGGCGTCAATAGGGTGGCTCAAGGGTAGAGCTTTAACGATCGGGCAATTGCCCGCCAGCGACCTTTTGTATGACGGCTAGCGACATCTGGTCGCATTTTAAACGCAAGCGCAACGGGCTTATTGAAACGCTTGCGGGAGAGGGCAGGCTATTTTCTTGTGCCGTAAAGCAGTATCCAGCCGTCTTGTTCGAGCGGGGCTGCCATCTCAAAGTCTTGAGAGTAAGCATCAAGCACCGCTTCGGCTTGTTCGGCGAGAATGCCGGACAGCGCGATTTTGCCGCTGGAGGGCAAAAATTGGGCAAATTGCCCGGCCAGTTGTTGCAAAGGCGCCGCGAGTATATTGGCAATCAGCACATCCACTTTTTCAGTGGGCAGTTGTTCCGGCAGATAGAGCTTAAGGCGCTCATCGTTCAGGCCATTGCGCTGCGCATTATCCTTGGTGGCTGCAAGCGCTTGCGGGTCAATATCGGTGCCGATCACTTCGCGCGCGCCGAGCAGCAGCGCGGCCAGCGCAAGAATGCCGGAGCCGCAGCCAAAATCCAGTACGCGGCGACCTGCCAAAACAGCTGCTTCCAGATACTGCAAACAGAGCGCGGTAGTCGGATGGCTGCCGGTGCCAAAGGCAAGCCCCGGGTCAAGCAGTAAATTCAGCGCGCCTGGTTCTGGCGGCTGGTGCCAGCTCGGTACAATCCACAGTTTTTTGCCGATTTTGAGCGGCTTAAAGCTATCCATACAGTGGCGCTGCCAGTCTTGGTCGGGCAAATGCTCAAACTGCGGCTTAAGGCTGTTATCCAGTTGCTTTAATTGCTCGCGCAGCGAATGCTGGTCGGCTTCGGCCTCAAACAGCGCGAGCAATTCGCTCTGTTGCCAGAGTGGTGTGGTGCCTAACTCTGGCTCAAAAATCGGCTGGTCAGCGGCATCCATCAGGGTGACGGAAAGTGCGCCAAAACCTTCCAGCGCTTGCTCCAAACGCGCCGCCTGCTGTGGGGTGACGGCGACGCGCAGTTGTAACCAGGGCATTTAAATCTCCAAATAAGTCAAGATGCTCTCAGCGGCTTTGCGCCCTTCAAAGATGGCAGTGACGACGAGGTCTGAGCCGCGCACCATATCACCACCGGCAAAAATCTTTGGATGGCTGGTTTGATGGGCAAAGCGGCCACAGACCGGAGCGAGTACGCGGCCTTCTTTATCGGTGCGAATGCCAGAAGGCTCAAACCAATCCGCCGGGCTTGGGCGAAAGCCAAAGGCAATCACTACCGCATCGGCGGCCAAGGTTTGCTCGCTGCCTTCGATAACCTCGGGATAATGGCGGCCACGGGCATCGGCCTCGCCCAAGCGGGTTTCTACCAATTGCACGTGGCTTACACCGCTTTTATTGCCAATAATGGCGAGCGGCTGGCGGTTAAATAAAAACTGCACGCCTTCTTCTTTGGCGTTTTGCACCTCGCGCTTGGAGCCGGGCATATTGGCTTCATCACGCCGATAAGCGCAGGTGACGCTCTTTGCGCCTTGGCGAATGGCGGTACGCGTGCAGTCCATCGCGGTATCGCCGCCGCCCAGCACAACGACATGCTTACCCGCAAAATCGATACAGCCTTCGGCAAAGCCCAGGTTGCGATTAACGTTGGCGACCAAGTAATCGAGCGCGTCCACCACGCCCGGCAAGGTCTCACCGGGGAAGCCGCCTTTCATATAGCGGTAAGTACCCATGCCCATAAATACGGCGTCGTACTCATTCAGCAGTTGTTCAAGTGCAATATCTTTGCCGACTTCGGTATTGAGGCGAAATTCAATGCCCATCTGCAAGAAAATCTCGCGGCGACGGGTCATCACGCTTTTTTCCAGCTTGAATTCGGGAATGCCAAAGGTGAGTAGCCCGCCGATTTCAGGCTGGCGGTCAAACACCACTGGCGTAACCCCGCTACGCACGAGCACATCGGCGCAGCCCAAACCGGCCGGCCCCGCGCCAATAATGGCCACGCGCTTGCCGCTTGGTACGATGGCGGACATATCCGGCTTCCAGCCCAAGGCAAAAGCAGTTTCGCTGATGTATTTTTCCAGCGCACCGATGGTCACGGCACCAAAACCCTCGCCCAGCGTGCAAGCTCCCTCGCACAGGCGGTCTTGCGGGCAAACGCGCCCGCACACTTCCGGCAGGCTATTGGTTTGGTGGGATAGTTCCGCTGCCGCCAAAATCTTGCCCTCAGCAATTAACTCCAACCAGTTGGGGATGAAGTTATGTACCGGACACTTCCACTCGCAGTAAGGATTACCACAGGAAAGGCAGCGCCCGGCCTGCTCACCGGCCTGGCTCTGGTTAAAGCCTTGGTAGATTTCGACAAAACCCGTTTGCCGCTCGCTTAGGGATTTTTTCTGCGGTTCGTTGCGCCTGACCTCGATAAATTGAAAATCGCTGCTCATTGGGAAACTCTCCAAACTTAAGGCTAATCAACGGGATAGTTGCGAAAAGACACGGCCTTACAAAAGACTGCAACCCTCTTGCCCTCTCCAGCGCCTCCTCTCCCGCAGGCGGGGGAGGGGAGAAAGCGGGTACTGTGCGGTGGGCAGACAAACTCCCCTCTGTTGGGAGAGCGGGAGAGGGCAGGTGAGCGCAATTCTAAAAGACTTTTCATTGACTGCGCGGCTTTCTTTATATATACTCCATGCCCTGCTTTTGACGCGGGGTGGAGCAGTCTGGTAGCTCGTCGGGCTCATAACCCGAAGGTCGTTGGTTCAAATCCAGCCCCCGCAACCATGTAAGTCTCGTAAAAAGCCCCTTTTCAGGGGCTTTTTGCTGGCGGGGCGGTATCTTGGGAAGTACCGTCCGTCCAGAGAAAGCTCCCAAGCGGTGACGGGATGGGCTAAGCGCCCTTTTTTTGTTTTTAAGCACGGCCGATTGAGGACAAGCAATGTCCAGCCGACTGGATAAGTTACACGAATTATTGGCACCTGTAGTTGAGTCGCTGGGTTATCAGTGCTGGGGTATTGAGTTTTTGGCACAAGGTCGCCACTCGCTTTTGCGTGTTTATATCGACCACGAAAATGGCATTGCAGTGGAAGACTGCGAGGCAGTCAGTAGGCAAATCAGCGCCGTTTTGGATGTGGAAGACCCGATTAGCGGCGAGTACAACCTCGAAGTCTCCTCCCCTGGTATGGATCGCCCGCTATTTAACGCGGCGCAGTTTGCCGCCTATGTGGGCAGCGAGGTCAAAATCCGCTTGACCGCCCCTCTCGATGGGCGGCGCAATCTGCAAGGCGTGATTAGGGCGGCCAATGATGAAGCGGTGCAGGTTATTGGGGTAGAGGGGCAAAACTGGTATTTGCCCTTGGTTTCAATCGATAAAGCCAATGTGATCCCCGCTTTTGATTGAATTTTTATTGCATGCGCTGCCAGTGGCAACGGCTGGCGAGAAACGATGAGGCGTAACGATGAGTAAGGAAGTACTGCTGGTAGTGGAGTCCGTCTCCAACGAAAAAGGCGTACCGCCGGAGGCGATTTTTGAGGCGCTGGAGCTGGCGCTCGCCCTGGCGACGAAAAAGCGCTTTGATGAAGAAGTGGATTTGCGCGTTGCCATTAACCGGCAAAACGGCAGCTACAGCACCTTCCGCCGTTTTACCGTGGTCGCCGATGGTGAGCTGGATGACGGCGCACAGGAAATCACCGAAAGCGAGGCAAAAAAACGCAAAGAAGATGCCAAAATCGGCGATGTGCTGGAAGAGCCGATTGAATCCATCGAATTTGGCCGCATCGCCGCGCAGACCGCAAAGCAAGTCATAGTGCAAAAAGTGCGCGAGGCCGAACGCGCCCAGGTGGTCGATGCCTACCGCGACCGGTTGGGCGAGATTATTTCCGGCACGGTAAAAAAGGTCACGCGCGACAACATTATTGTCGATTTGGGCAACAACGCCGAGGCCATCCTGTCGCGTGAAGACATCATTCCGCGCGAGATATTTCGTAGCGGCGCGCGGGTTCGTGCGCTACTGCATGAAATCCGCAGCGAAAACCGCGGCCCGCAGCTTATCCTCTCACGTACCGCGCCGGAGATGCTGATTGAACTGTTTCGCGTCGAAGTGCCGGAAATCGCCGAAGGCATGATTGAAGTGATGGGCGCATCGCGTGATCCGGGCGTGCGCGCCAAGCTCGCCGTGCGCGCCAAAGACAAACGGATTGACCCGCAAGGTGCCTGCATCGGCATGCGCGGCTCACGCGTACAGGCGGTTTCCGGCGAACTGGGCGGCGAGCGTGTGGACATTGTGCTGTGGGACGATAACCCGGCGCAGTTCGTCATCAACGCCATGTCACCGGCGGAAGTCGCGGCGATTATCGTGGACGAAGACAGCCACTGCATGGACATTGCCGTCGCCGAAGGCAATTTGGCACAAGCCATTGGTCGCGGCGGGCAAAACGTGCGTCTCGCCAGCCAACTGACCGGCTGGACGCTCAACGTGATGAGCGAAGCCGACATCAGCGCCAAACAAGAGGCGGAAAGCGGCGACATCAAGCAGCGCTTTATCGATGAACTGGGCGTGGATGAAGAGCTGGCGCAAGTGCTGGTCGAAGAAGGCTTCTCCAGCCTGGAAGAAGTCGCCTACGTGCCGATGGAAGAAATGCTCAGCATCGACGGTTTTGATGAAGAAATCGTCGGCGAGCTGCGCACCCGCGCCAAAGACCGTCTATTGACTCATGCCATTGCCAGCGAAGAAAAACGCAGCGAAGCGCAGCCCGCCGAAGACTTGCTGGCACTTGACGGCATGCAGCAAAGCTTGGCACAGGAACTGGCGCTACGCGGCGTGCAAACGCGCGAAGACCTCGCCGAGCAATCGATTGATGACCTGCTGGATATTGAAGGCGTTGATGCCGAACAAGCAGGCAAACTGATTATGGCCGCCCGGGCACATTGGTTTGAATAAAACAGGCGGGCGAGGAGAGAGTACTGATGTCGCAAGTGACCGTAAGACAACTGGCCGAAGAAGTCGGCGCACCCGTAGAGCGCCTGCTGACGCAAATGAAAGAAGCCGGCCTTTCGCACAGCAAAGCCGAGCAAGCGGTAAGCGATAGCGAAAAAGGCGTGCTGCTCGCTTATCTTAAAGGCAGCCACGGGCAGCAGGTGGAAGAGCCGAAAAAAATCGTGTTAAAGCGCAAAACCACCAGCACCCTGCGCGTGGCGGGCAGCAAAACCATTAGCGTTGAAGTGCGCAAGAAAAAAACCTTTGTCAAACGCGAAGACCCCGCCGCCGCGCAAAAACAAGCCGCGCAGCAAGCCGCTGAAGAAAAAGCCAAACAGTTAGCCGCTGAGCAAGCGGTGCGACAGCAGCAAGAGCAGCAAGCGGCTGCCGTGGCCGCCAGTGCCGCCGTCGTCAAAGCCGCCGAAGCCGAAGCCGAACCCGTTGTGGCGGCCGAGCTGGAAGTAAAAACCGAGACCAAGGAGCAGACCAAAGCCCAGCCAACGGCAAACAAAACCGCGCGCAACGAAGCGCCGCGCATGACGGCTACGGTCGCGCCGCGCAAACCCGCCGAAAGCGCCGCCAAGCCTGCCAAGCCTAAAGAAGCGCCGCGCAAGCCGGAACGCGCCGAACGCGACGGCGGCGGTGAACGCCGTGGCGGCGGCGAGCGGAAAAACGCCACGCAGCGCGGAGCGCTCAAAGACCGCGCCACACCGGCCAAAGTTTCCCCGCGCAGCCTGGATGACGACGGCGATATGCGCAGAGGCGGCCGTGGCGGCGGTAAAGGCCGTGCCAAAAAACGCAATCAACACGGCTTTCAAGCGCCCGCCAATCCAGTGGTGCGCGAGGTCGCTTTGGGTGAAACCATCACCGTTAGCGAACTGGCGCAGCAGATGTCGGTAAAAGCCGCTGAAGTGGTTAAATTTATGTTCAAGATGGGCACACCAGTGACCATCAACCAAGTGCTTGACCAAGAAACCGCGCAACTGGTTGCCGAAGAGTTAGGCCACAAAGTGCGCTTGGTCAGTGACAACCTGTTGGAAGAACAACTGGCTGAATCGCTTAAATTCGAGGGTGAAGCCACGGCGCGTGCACCGGTCGTGACCGTGATGGGTCACGTTGACCATGGCAAAACCTCGCTGCTCGACTACATCCGCCGCGCCAAAGTGGCCGCTGGCGAAGTTGGCGGCATTACCCAGCATATCGGTGCGTACCACGTCGAGACTGAACGCGGCATGGTCACCTTTCTCGACACGCCCGGCCACGCCGCCTTTACCGCCATGCGCGCGCGCGGTGCCAAAGCGACCGACATCGTTATTCTGGTCGTCGCTGCCGATGACGGCGTGATGCCGCAGACCATTGAAGCGGTGCAGCACGCCAAGGCGGCCGGTGTGCCGATTGTGGTCGCGCTGAACAAGATGGATAAGCCGGAAGCGAATCCCGATAACATCAAAAACGCCCTCGCCGCGCTCGATGTCATCCCTGAAGATTGGGGTGGCGATACGCAGTTTGTGCCGGTTTCCGCCAAAGCCGGGACGGGCATTGACGAGCTGCTTGAAGCCGTATTGCTGCAAGCCGAAGTGCTGGAACTCAAAGCCACGGCCGCCGCCCCAGGGCGTGGCGTGGTGGTCGAGGCCAAGCTGGACAAAGGTCGCGGCGCGGTGGCCACCATTCTTGTGCAGGACGGTACGCTGCGCCAAGGCGATATGATTTTGGCCGGTTCCAACTTTGGCCGCGTGCGGGCGCTGCTCGATGAAAACGGCAAGCCGGTCAAAGAAGCAGGACCCTCCATTCCGGTGCAGGTGTTAGGTCTGGACGGCGTACCGGATAGCGGTGATGACATGAGCGTTGTCACCGACGAGCGCAAAGCACGGGAAGTGGCGCTGTTCCGCCAAGGCAAATTCCGCGAGGTCAAGCTCGCCAAACAGGCTTCACACAAGCTGGAAAACCTGTTTGAGAATATGGGGCAAGACGAGAAAAAGACCCTCAACGTCATCCTCAAGGCGGACGTGCGCGGTTCTCTGGAAGCGCTACAAGGCTCGCTCGCCTCGCTTGGCAACGACGAAGTGCAGGTACGCATCCTGGGCGCGGGCGTAGGCGGCATTACCGAAAGCGATGCCAATCTTGCGCTTGCAGTCGGCGGTGTACTGTTTGGCTTTAACGTGCGTGCCGATGCGGGCGCACGGCGCATCGTCGAGCAAGAAGGCCTGGATTTACGCTACTACAACGTGATCTACGAATTGATTGACGACGTGAAAAAAGCGCTCTCCGGCATGCTGGGCAGCGATTTGCGCGAAAACATCCTGGGCGTTGCCGAAGTGCGCGACGTATTCCGCTCGCCAAAATTCGGCGCAATCGCGGGCTGCATGGTGATCGAAGGCACCGTCCACCGTAACCGCCCGATTCGCGTACTGCGCGAAGACGTGGTGATCTTTGAAGGCGAACTGGAATCCCTGCGCCGCTTTAAAGACGATGCCGCCGAAGTGCGCGCCGGCAT
The DNA here is from genome assembly GCF_001580025.1 of Ventosimonas gracilis. Taxonomy (GTDB): domain Bacteria; phylum Pseudomonadota; class Gammaproteobacteria; order Pseudomonadales; family Pseudomonadaceae; genus Ventosimonas; species Ventosimonas gracilis. The sequence goes on from NZ_LSZO01000188.1 coordinate 38,751, forward strand.
GGAATGCGGCATCGGCGTTAAAAGCTACAACGACGTCAAAATTGGCGACAAAATCGAAGTGTTCGAGAAAGTCGAAGTGGCGCGTTCGCTGTAACCCTCCGCAGCCCCTCCCCGCAAGCGGGCGAGGGAGGATGTCAAAGCCTTACACTGGCAAAAGTAGGCTCATCTTTGGCGATGGAGAGGGCGGCCAGCGCTGAGGAGGCGGGTTGCTCGCTAACGGCCTGTTCGTCGGTTTCCAGCGCCTTTAGCACTTTTTCCAGCCGGTGGCCTGCGCGTTCGTCGCGCGGCGGCAGGCCGAAATACTCGCGGTAGCACTTGGAAAAATGCGGTGTGGAGATAAAACCGCAGACCGCAGCGACTTCGATAATCGACATCGGCGTTTGTTTAAGCAGTTGCCGTGCACGAATCAGCCGCAGTTTCAGGTAATAGCGTGATGGCGAGCAGTGCAGGTATTTCTGGAATAATCGCTCAAGCTGGCGGCGCGAGACTTTGACGTACCGCGCGAGTTCATCAAGGTCAATCGGCTCTTCCAGATTGGCTTCCATCAGCGCGACGATGTCCTGTAATTTCGGCTGATTGCTGCCCAGCATGTGTTTGAGCGGCACGCGCTGATGGTCCTGTGCGTTGCGCATGCGCTCGTAGATAAACATCTCGGAAATACCGGCGGCCAGCTCGCGCCCATGCTCGTTTGCAATCAGATAGAGCATCATGTCGAGCGGCGAAGTGCCGCCGGAGGCCGTGCAGCGCTCGTGGTCGATGGAAAACAGCGCCGTGGTCACCTGTGCATGCGGAAAAGCCTCTTGCATGGAAGCCAGCATTTCCCAATGCACGCTGCATTCATGGCCGTCCAAAAGGCCTGCTTTGGCGAGCGCCCAACTGCCGGTACAGACTGCACCAATGCGCAAGCCACGCCGCGCCTGTTGTTGCAGCCAGAGCAGTTGTTCACGGCGTACGCTTCGCTGAATATCAATGCCGCCGCAGAGAATCACCGTGTGCAGCTCGGGTGCGTCTGCGAGCGCGGCATCCGGCGTGATTTGCAGCCCGTCACTGGCGCGTACCGGCGCACCGTCCGTGCTCAGACTGTGCCAGCGGTACAGTTCGCGGCCGGAAAGCTGGTTGGCCATGCGCAGCGGTTCAACCGCCGAGGCGAGCGAAATCAGCGTGAAGTTATCCACCAACAAAAAGCCGATGGACTGCACCTTGTCGGCCTCGTCAGCGGCGGGATGGGACGGGTTGCTGGGGTTGTTGGGATTGTTCATGGCACGCACTCATTCACGGTCAGCGGCTTTTGTTGTTTTAAAGCCGCAGACATTGTGCCGCTTTGCGCCGCCTGCCTTCAATACAGCTTGCGCCCTTAATTAAGCCGATGACGACTAAAAATCCCCGAAGCACTGCTGCGCGACCGCAAGCGCGGCTATGGCTGCGGTTTCTGTGCGCAAAATACGTGGGCCAAGTCGCAGCGCCAAAAAGCCCGCCAACTGGGCTTTTTTGACTTCATCCTCAGTCAAGCCGCCTTCTGCGCCAATCAATAACGCAAGGCTTGCCGGCTGGGTGCAAGGCAAAGCACTGGAGGATTGCGGCGAAAGTACCAGCTTTAAATCCGCGCCCGTTTCGGCAAGCCAGGATTTGAGTGGCTGCGGCGGGTTGATCTGCGGCAAATATGAGCGCCCGCACTGTTCGCAGGCGCTGATGGCGATTTGCCGCCAGTGACCTAAGCGTTTTTCACTACGCTCGCCTTTAAGCTGCACTTCGCAGCGCTCGCTAATAATCGGTGTGATGCTGCTTGCGCCGAGTTCGGTGGCTTTTTGTATCACCCAGTCCATCCGCTCGCCGCGCGACAAACCTTGCCCCAGATGAATGGCGAGCTTTTCACGGGCAAGTCCAGGCAGGCATTGCTTAAGCGCCACCTGCAAGCTTTTGCTAGATGGCGTCAGTTCACCCAAATACTCAAAGCCGCTGCCGTCAAACAACTGCACCGCATCGAAAGCGCGGCGGCGCAGCACGCGACTTAAGTAATGGGCGCGGTCTGCGGGCAATGTATGCACGCCCAGCGACAGTGGCTTATCGATAAACAAACGGGGCAGGCGCATCAAAGCTCTCCTTAAAAGTGCCTTATTGGCGCAAAACATAAAGTCTTGTGCAAGGCTATAATCGGCGCTCTTTTTCCAGGTTGGTGCTTTGCATGCTGGCTGTTCCCGATGACCTACCGCTGGTGGTTGAGCCCTTGCAGATATTGCCTTATCTCCAAGCGCCCAATCTGATTGTGGTCGATTTATGCAGTGCGCTGCGTTACCAGCAAGGCCACTTGCCGGGCGCACGTTGGCTTGATCCCAAGCGTACCCAGCGCGGTACGCCGCCTGCGCCGGGGCTTGCACCAGAGCTTTTGCAACTTTCGCAACTGTTTGGCGAATTGGGGCATCACCAGGATGCGGTGTATCTGGTCTATGACGATGAAGGCGGTGGCTGGGCTGGGCGTTTTATCTGGCTTTTGGATCTGATCGGTCATAAACGTATGCACTATTTAAACGGCGGCTTACCAGCTTGGCTGGATGAAGGCTTGCCGCTGTCACAAGAGCTTCCCGCGGCGCATGTAAGGCGCGCCGCTTTAACCTTGTGTGATGCGCCAAGCGCCGATTGCAACTACATCAAAAGCCGCCTGCATGCAGAAGATTTAGTGATTTGGGATGCCCGCTCGGCAGCGGAATACCACAGTGGGCATATCCCCACTGCTGTGCATTTTGAATGGACGGCGGGTATGGACAGGGAGCGCTCGTTACGTATCCGCGTCGACATCAGCGAGCGGCTTGGTGCGCTTGGCATCACCGAAGACAAGCAAGTCATCACCCACTGCCAAACCCACCACCGCTCCGGTTTTACCTATCTACTCGCCCGTTCGCTTAACTTTCCACGGATTAAAGCCTACCCCGGCTCTTGGGCCGAGTGGGGCAGCCGTGCCGACACACCGATTGAGAGCTAGCCTGCCATGAACGAAATGCCGCTAAAAGACCGGCTGTTTATCCTTGTCCAATATGTAATGCCGCAGCATTTATTGTCGAGGCTGGTCGGCTTGCTCGCCGAAGCCCGCGCACCTTGGCTAAAAAACCGCCTGATTGGCTGGTTTGTCCGCCGTTATCAGGTCGATATGCGCGAGGCGCAGATTGAAGACCCGCTCGCCTTTGATAGCTTCAACGCCTTCTTTACCCGCGCCTTAAAGCCTGATGCAAGGCCGCTTGATGAAACGCCCGGGGCGATACTCTGTCCGGCCGATGGCGCGGTTAGCCAGATGGGCGAGATCGGGCATGGGCGGGTGTTTCAGGCTAAAGGCCACAGTTTTAGCACCCTTGCCTTGCTGGGCGGCGATAGCGCGCGCGCGGCGCCTTTCTTAAATGGTCGCTTTGCCACGGTTTATCTGTCGCCGCGCGACTATCACCGCGTGCACATGCCGATAGACGGCACCTTGCGCGAGATGATTTATGTGCCGGGCAAGCTGTTTTCCGTGAATCCCTTAACCGCCAGCGCCGTACCGGATTTATTCGCGCGTAACGAACGGCTGGTGTGTATTTTTGATACAGCCTGCGGAAAAATGGCGCTGGTTTTGGTCGGCGCAATGATTGTCGCGTCGATGGAAACCGTCTGGGCAGGGCTTGTCGCCCCAGTTAAGCGGCAGGTCAAACGCTTTAGCTACGATGGCCCGATTCATCTGCAAGCGGGCACGGAACTTGGTAGATTTCGCTTAGGTTCAACCGTCATCTTGCTGTTTGGCGAGCAGCAGCAGGTGGATTGGAGCGGCGAACTTGGCGCCGGCAGTAAGGTGCGCATGGGACAGCGGCTGGGCAGTTGCCGCTAAGCGTTGATATACCCCAAGCGGGCATAAGTCTTGCGCGCAATACTCGCTTGAAGGCAGGATGCCTTGCAAAAGCACTACCTCAATCACTTAGAATTTTGGAGCGTTTATGGAAGGCCAAACCACGCGATCATTTCTGCCTGCCGCGAACCCCAGCCAGCCACGACTGTCTTTTTGCGACTCCACGCCAAAGGGTTTAGCTCGCTGGCTGAAAACCCTGCCCAAAGCCAATTTGGGCGAAATGGCCAAGCAAGTCTATAAAGCCTTGCTAGAACTGAATCAACTGGCAACACCCTTTGAGAACCGTTTGGAGCTGCTTGAACTGCTGCGCGGCGAAGTGTTTTATCTATGCCAGCAACTAGAACCTACTCTGCTTAACCAACCGCTGGTGCTGGATAAACGCGCCCAGCAAATCGCCAAGCTGTGCCAGTCCCTGCAAGAACGTCTCGCCGTGGGTTACAAGCTGATTATTGTCTCGCAAGCACAAGCGGGCAATATAAAGCGCAATCTCAAAGTACTCAGCCTCGCCTTGCAACGGACTTGCCATACGCTGCGTGCATTGCTCTTGCGCAGTTGCCAATTGCACCAAGCGCCAGCCGATGGCCTGTGGTTGGAGCTACATGGCCTGTATCAAACGGCCTGCAAATTTGGCCTGCAACAAGCACCGCAGAGCGACCCGCAAAGCCAGTTGGAGGAAATTTCCATTGAGCAGACCTGGCTAACGGCCGTGCTGCTGGGCGGCGCACGTACCAACCAACTGCATCAGGCGAGCATCGCGCCGTTGTTGGGAGCGCTGGAAACTTGGGTTTCGCGCGTCAAACCGCAAGCGGCGCACGCGCAAAGCAGCCTGTTTGTGGTATCGCTCAAACGTGACCAACCGCCCTGCTACCGCTCCTTGTTGGCAGAAGGTGAAACAGATGGCCTGCTGGGCATTAACTTAAGCGCGCTGCTTTCGACTATCAAACAGCAGCAAGCGGCGACTGAGCCGTCGATGCTTCGCCCGGCATTGTTACAACATCTGCTGAACGCCTTTAGCGACCCGGCGCCACGCCGCTGGGAGCGTCGTCCAGCGCAAGGCGAGCTGACCTTGTGCGTGGGATTGCGCGCGCTGCACTATTTTCTGGCGGGCGAGCGTTCGTTTGAATCGCTGCTGGGACAACGCGCGAGCAAACCGGTCTTGTTTTCGCAAGATACCGCCGCGCAAGTGGACGCTTGGGGCGGCGTGGTAAGAGGCGGTGAAGAGTTAACCGATGGCTACGGTAACTTTGCCTTTGCCCCAAAGGGAGCGGATGAGGAAACGGAGCAGTACCCGCTGTATCAAGAACAACTGCTTAACCGCAGCAGCGGCGGCTACTGCTTGACTTGGCAGGGGCAAGGCGAAACGCAGTTGCCGATTGGCGAACTGGTCGGCATTCGAGAGGCCGGTGAGCAGGGCTTTACCATTGCCCGCGTCAGTTGGATTATGCAAGAGGGTTCTGCTATTCAAGTCGGCGTCGAACGCATAGCAGGCAGCGCCTTGCCATGCGCCTTGCAACGGGTACGCAGTGGCCAGTTCGAGCAGCCTTTTTTGCGTGCACTACTGCTGCCTTCCGGTAATGGCATCGTGTCGCCCAGGCTAATTACACCCAGTCTGCCGTTTAAGCAGGGTGACCAAGTGCGCATCAACGCCGAGGGCGAAGAGAGCCTGGCGCTGCTGGAACATTGGCAAGCGGGCAGCATTAACTTCAACCAATTTTCCTACCGCTTGCTGGGGGCGGATGGTGCAAAACCTGCGCTTGCGACGGGCAAAATGCCCGCAGCGGATAGCGCCTCCATCGAAGAGGGCAGTTTTGACAACTTATGGGATAGCCTATAAAATTCAAAGTTTTGCGAGGTTTCTTGCAGTAAGCGAGCAACCATTTATCCCGCTTGTTCATTGAAGTCGCTATATGAACCACGCAAAACGAGCCACTTCGCTGTTACTGGTCGAAGACTCACAAAACGAAGCCGAACGCATTGCCAACCTGTTTCGCGCGGGCGGACGTTCGGTGCGCGTGCAGCGCGTGGATTGCCCTGAGCAATTGCAGCAGTCGCTGATGCAAAGCTGGGATTTGCTGATTTGCGCCCCTGCCTGCGAGCAGATCAGTGCAGAGCAAGTGGCCGCGCTACTGAGCAAACGCTCGCGCGACATTCCGCTGATTCAATTGGTTGAACAAGACAGCGGCTCTGCGGTCATTGTTGAGGCCTTGGAGCGCGGCGCGCGCGGCGTGGTGGCGCAAGGCGAAGACCGCATGCTGTTGCTGATAGCCAGTCGCGAACTCGCCAATCTGCGAGACCGCCGCGCCCTGCACGCGGCTCTGGAGGCGCACCGCGAAGCGGAAAAACGCTGTCAGTTGCTGCTGGAAAGTTCGCAGGATGCCATTGCCTACATTCACGACGGCATGCACATCTACGGCAACCAGAGCTGGCGGCAGCGTTTTGCCTATGAAAGCGCCGAAGAACTCGAAGGCATGCCCATCATCGACCTGATAGCGCAGGCCGACCAAGCCAAGTTCAAGGCCTTTTTCAAGGAGGCTTCAAGCGAACAAGAAGCGGAGCTGCAACTGACCGCCGTGACCAGCAGCGGCAAACCCTTTGCCGCAAAAATGGTGTTTTCCCCAGCCCGTTGGCAGGGCGAAGCCTGCACCCAAGTGATTATCAGAAGCGAGCACGGCGATGCTGAACTTGAAGCAAAACTCAAGAAAATCAGCAGTCAGGATCTCACCACCGGGCTTTTCAACCATAACCACTTCTTAAAATTGCTGGAAAAAACCGCCTCCAGCAGCACGCCCGCCGCAGTAGCCTATCTGCGCATTGACCATTATTCGGATTTGCTCACCAGCATAGGCCTGTCCGGTGTCGAACAACTGGTGATTAGCCTAGCCGAATTGCTGCGTGGGCATTTTGACGAGAACGTGTCGCTCGCGCGTTTTGCCGACAACGCCTTTAGTCTGCTGCAAACCGGGATAACCGCGCCGCAGATGGGAAAAAGTCTGAACCTGCTGCTCAAAGAGGTATCCAGCCGTCTGTTTGATGTGGGCGGGCGCACCGTGCAGACCAGTTTTTCAATTGGCTTGGTCGGCCTTGCACAAGACAGCGCTGAAGCCGTGCAAGTCATGGAACGGGCGCGGCAATGCGCGAGTGCCGTCGCTCAAGGCAATGGCTTAAAATGCTTTGACCCGTCCGAAGAACTTGCCGCCAGAGCCGGTAGCGGCGACATCGTTGCCCTGCTTCAACAAGCGTTTACCAGCGACGGCTTTCGCCTGTTGTTCCAGCCGCTGGTCAGCCTGCGCGGTGCGTCGGATAAGCACTATGAGGTGTTGCTGCGCCTTAAAACCGCGCAGGGCGAAGAGATTTCGCCACTCGATTTTTTGCCCGTTGCCGAGCAGGCCGGGCTGCTCGGCAAAATCGACCGCTGGGTCATCTTAAATGCCATCAAGCGCCAGCGCAGCGCCAAGGATTCGCCCTGCCTGTTTATCCATCTGTCGCCCATCAACCTGCAAGACCAAAGCCTGCTGCCTTGGCTCGCCAGCGTGATCAATGCCGCCAAACTGCCCAAAGGGCGGTTGATTTTCCAGTTAAACACTGCCGATACCGAACAATGGATTAAGCAAACACAAACCCTTATCGGTGGTTTGCACGCACTGCATTGCAAAGTCGCCCTGGCAAATTTCGACGGCAGCGCCCGCCAGTTCGCCCTGTTTAAGCATCTTGATGCCGACTTTATCAAGCTCGGCAGCAGCCTTTCGCAAGACTTGGATGAAGCCGAAAATCAACAGCGTTTAAAAGCGTTGCTGGATAAGCTCGCCGAACAGAACAAGCAAAGCATCGTGCCCTTTGTAGAAACCGTTGGCGTACTCTCGCTGCTCTGGCAAGCCGGTGCCCACTATATTCAGGGCTACTACCTGCAAGCACCGAACGACGATATGAACTACGACTTCACCGCGAGCTGATGACCCTCTCCCTTTTCCCGTAAGCGGGCGAGGGAAAGGCTCGATTAGCCATCCACCTCAACCTGTCCTCGTGCAATCACCCGCGCACGCAGCGTGCGCCCCGAGGTTAAATTGCGCACGCGGATTTGCTGTCCCAGGCTGCCGCCGGAAAGCGCCTCGCCAGCCATTTGTACACGAATACCGCCGCTGCCCGAAAGGATTTGCACCTGCTCGCCCGCTGCAATCAACAGCGCCGCTTTTAACTGCGTATGCATCAGCAATTGCCCGGCGCTGACCGAACGGGTTAATTGCTGGCCTTGCAGTGCGTCAAACTCAGTCAGCCAGCCCGGCGGCAAGCTGCCAATATCGCGCAAAACCCAAGTGACATCCTCAGCGCTCAGCCAATGCCCGCGTTTTAACGGATGACGCGCGACGAGCACGCGCTGCCAGAGCTGCACCCGCGCGGGCAGCAGCAGCGTCCAGGCAGGTTCTGTGCAGCGCACGCGCACGCTTAAGCGGCCAAGCGGCACGCGGCCTTCAAGCGAGCTCATCAGTGGCTTTTTGCACGATTTGGCGGAAAGACGCGCATCTATCGGCGCAAATTCAATCTGCCAGCGACCGCTCAGCGACATTTGCTGCAAATAATCCTTCACTTGCTGCTCAAGAAAAACACGGGCGTTGCCGATAACCGCTTCATTCGCCGCAAAGCACGAAAAAGGCAGTGTAAGCCAGAGTCCGATAAGGGGTGAGATCAGTTTCATGGCGGCAGTGCATGCAAAATACGTGCGCGATTGCTGCCCTCGCCCATTGATGGGAGAAAGGCGGGGAGAGGGTAGATATTTAACAGAGAGTGATATGAGCACTTTGATGGATTCGGTCGACCAGCGTAGCCAACTGGCGGGGCAAAGCGCTCTGGAGTTATTGCTGTTTCGACTCGGTAGTGCGCAGCTTTACGGCATTAACGTATTTAAGGTGCGTGAGGTGCTGCAATGCCCAATGCTTAATCAAATTCCCGGCAGCCATATGCTGGTTTGCGGCCTGGCGACTATTCGCGGCAACACCATGCAAGTGGTGGACTTGGCGCGCGCCATCGGTCAGGCGGGGCTTTATGGTGCGGGCGGCGATTTTGTCATCATCACCGAGTACGGCAAGCGCCTGCAGGGTTTTTTGGTGCGTGCGCTGGAGCGCACGGTAACGCAACACTGGCAGCACATCTTGCCGCCGCCGACCGGTAGCGGCGAAGACCACTATTTAACCGCCGTTACCCATATCGACGGCCAGTTGGTAGAAATTATCGATGTCGAGAAAATCGTTAAAGTCGTCGTGGATGAATTCAGCAAAAGATTTGAGCAGCCATTTAATGAATGATGGCTTTGAGCGTTTCTGCCAGTTTTTGCAAAATCAAAGCGGCATTGTGCTGGGCGCGGAGCAGCGCTATTTGGTTAGTGCCAAACTCGGCACGTTGCTGCGCGAGCACGGCATAGACAATCTGCACGATCTGCTCGAACAACTGGAAAAACACCCGTTTGGCCGCTTGCGCGAGCAGGTCATCGATGCCATGTGCATTCATGAAACGCTGTGGTTTCGTGATGGACACCCGTTTGAGGCGCTCAAAGAGCATCTGCTGCCCGCGCGGCTGGCCGAAGCGCGCCATGCGCCGCTGCGGATCTGGTCGGCTGCCGCCGCGTCCGGCCAAGAGCCTTATTCGATAGCCATGTCGATCGATGAATTTGAACGGAGCCAGTCGGGGCTTTTTCGTAGCGGCACAGAAATTATTGCCAGCGAACTGTCAACGCGCATGCTGGCCGTTTGCCAGCGTGGCGAATACGATGCGCTCGCCATCCGCCGCGGACTGTCCGCTGAGCGGCTGGCGCGCTACTTTAAGCCCATCGATGAAAGCCATTGGCGCGTGTTACCCGCCATCCGCCAGCGGGTGACTTTTCGTCTGCAAAACCTGCTGGACAGCTACGCCATGCTGGGTCAGTTCGACATTATCTTTTGCCGCAACGTATTGATTTATTTTTCGCAAGCCATACGCGAAAGCATTATCAAGCGCCTGCACGAGCGCCTAAAACCAAGCGGCTACCTGCTGCTTGGCGCAACCGAAAGTCTGGGCGGGTTGGGGGATTACTTTCAAACCGTTCGTTGCAAGCAAAGCATTGTTTATCAAGCCAAATAATCCAGTGGAAGAGGGGCGCTGCGGCACAAAAGATTGCAGCAGAGCCGGTCAGTGGGCGACAATTAACCGCATTATTTCTTTGTGCGCGACCTCTGCGCACTACTTTGCACGATTGCACGAGGCATACACACATGGGCAGGCTGTTGGCTTGGCTGCTGACCCCGCTGGGGTTTCTTTTTGCGCTGCTGGGATTGGCTCTGGCAGGCGGCGGGCTGTACCTGCTGATGCTGGGCGGTAGCTGGTTTTATCTGGCAAGCGGCATAGTCGCTACCGTGATCGGCTGGGGATTGTTGCGCGGCTGGGGCATTGCCTTTTGGCTAAGCTGGCTGCTGCTGTTTGCGGCAGGCTATTGGAGCTTCCGGGAAGTGGCCTTCGATTTTTGGCAGTGGGTGCCGCGCATCACGGCCTTTGCCGTGTTGACGCTGGTAGTAACCTTGGCCGCACCTGCATTGTCGGGGCCAGTACCGAGGGGCAAGGCGGTGCTGGTACTGGCTCTGTTGCTGATGGCAGGTCTTGGCGGTATGGGTGCGGGGATGTTTTTACCGCACGAGGAAGTGGCCGCCAGCGCCGAACCCTTGCGCGTGCTTAATATCAATGCCGGACAAGACAGCGCGGGTGACTGGCCGGCCTATGGCCGCAATCTGCGCGGCGAGCGCTTTGCGCAGTTTGAGCAAATCAACAAGGGCAATGTTAAAGATTTAAAAATCGCTTGGCAGTACCGTACCGGCGAGCTGGCGGTTGATGGCGGCGAATATCAGGTCACGCCGATTAAAGTGAACGACCGCCTGTATCTGTGCACCCCGCGTAATCAGGTTATTGCCCTTGATGCCGTCAGCGGCAGTGAAATCTGGCGCTTTGACCCGAAAGTCAAAGAAGCTGAGATTAACAAAGGCTGGAAGCGCTGCCGTGGCGTAGCTTATGCCGAAATACCGGCAACAAGCATCAGTCGCGAAATCAGTGAAGAGGCGGGCGAAGAGGCGGGCGAAGTCGGCGGGGCCCTGCAAGAAACCATTGCCGAACCTGCAAGCTGTGCGCAGCGCATTATCAGCACTACGGGCGATGCGCGTTTATTCGCACTGGATGCACAAAGCGGAAAACCCTGTAAAAACTTTGCCGAGCAAGGCTTTGTCGATTTGCTTAAAGGTTTAGGACCTAACGGGCCGACGTCCTACAACCTGACCTCCGCGCCCTTGGTAGCGGGCGGCGTAATACTGGTGGGTGGACGCATTCAGGACAATCTGCGCGTGGGCGAAGTCTCCGGTGTGGTGCGCGGCTTTGATGTGCAAAGCGGTGAACTGCTCTGGGCATGGGATGCCTCGCGTGGCGCAAAAGACAGTCAGCCATTGCCCGAAGGCGAGGTTTATCCTATCGAAAGCCCGAACTTTTGGGGCACTGCCGCTTATGACGAGCAATTAGGGTTGGCCTATTTCCCCACCGGCAACCAAACGCCGGATTTCTGGACGGGTAATCGCCATCCCTATTCCGATGAATACAACGACGCCATCGTTGCCGTGGAGATTAAAACCGGCCGCGAGCGCTGGCATTTCCGTACCGTCAATATTGACCAGTTCGATTACGACGTCGCCGCGCAGCCGATTTTGTACGACCTGCCGAGACCTGATGGCAGCACCGTTCCGGCGCTTATCCAACTGACCAAGCGCGGGCAAATTTTTGTGCTCGACCGGCGCAACGGCAAACCGGTTATCCCAGTCGAGCAACGCAAGGTCGCAACCGATGCCATGCCCGGCATGAAAGTTGCCGAAACTCAGCCTTATTCGGTGCTTTCCATCGGCGCTGAACCGCTAACGGAAACCGATATGTGGGGCATGTCGATATTCGACCAGCTTTATTGCCGCATCCAATTTAAAAAAATGCGCTGGGAGGGCGAATTTACCCCGCTATCGGACAAACAACGCACGCTGATTTACCCCGGCTACTACGGCGGCATGAACTGGGGCGGCGGCGCACTGGATGCACGCAGCGGCACACTGATTGTCAATGACATCCGCATGGCGCAGTGGGGGCAATTTATCTCACGCGAAGAGGCCAAACGCATCAATCTCAAACCCTCGTCGGAAGGCGAGTATTCCGAACAACTGGGCACGCCTTGGGGCGTGGAGCGCTCGATGTTTGTTTCGCCGCTCGGCATTCCCTGCTTTAAACCGCCGTTTGGCAGCATGACCGCGATTGACTTGGTCAGCGGGCAAACGCGCTGGCAGGTGCCGCTCGGCAGTATCGAAGACAGCCCCATTCTGGGCTACAAAGCCCAGCTGCATATCCCGCTTGGCATGCCAACGATGGGCGGCCCCTTGGTGACACAAGGGGGACTGACCTTCTTCCACGGCAGCATGGACTTTTACGTGCGTGCACTCGATAGCGACAGCGGCAAGGAACTCTGGCGCTCGCGCCTGCCGGTCGGCGGCCAAGGTGCACCGATGACCTATATGGGCGCGGACGGCAAGCAATACATCGTGGTCGTTGCTGGCGGCGCGACTCGTACCGGCAGCAACGAGGATCGCGGCGATTACGTGATTGCCTACAGTCTGTAACTTTAAGGGGATAACCATGAGCTACCGTCTTGCCGTGCTGCTGGTGACAGCCGCTTTAACAGCCTGTACTGGCCGTTTACCCGTTGCCGAAAAACCTGCCAGCCTGCAAGCGGGCAGCCGCTGGCAAGTCGAATGGCTGGGCGAGCGCCCACTGGTTGACAATAGCCACCTCAGCCTGACGCTGGCCGAAGAAGGCCGCGCCTACGGTGACGGCGGCTGCAACCGCTGGCTCAGCAGCTATGAGCTGCACGGCGAGCAGCTTACCTTCACTGCCCCCAGCAGCACCCTAATGGCCTGCCCAGGGGCACTGATGGAACAAGAACAGCGCTTTTTGCACATGCTGAGCAAAATCACCCGCTGGGACTTTTCGACAACCGGCCAGCTACAGCTTTGGGCGGATCAAGGCGACCCCATCCGCCTGTGGCCGCTCAAAGAAGAAGACTAACGGCGAACAACGATAATGCCGTGACCGAGCCATTGCACTATCGATCCTTTTTGTTCAGTTGCTCGATTTTTTCAAACTCAGGATGCTGGCGAAGCAAAAAAGCCAGCATTTCTGTAGCATCCTTGGAGACATAAAAATCGACCATTTTATGGTTAAATTCTTGCACCGTTGCCGCCGGAACGCTAATGGCATCCATTCCATTTGACATTAAAATGCCATTCATCATCAAGCGTGAGGCGCGCTTATTACCATCAAAAAAGAATTGCTGTAACGCACCAAAAAGAAAAAACAAACAGGCTTGCTCAAAAGGCTGGTGAACTTCTTGATTTAATGCGTGAAGTCCACTTGCAAATTTTTTGTTGAGGTTAATGGCGTCTTTTTCTGTAGGCATTGGCGTATAAACGCCTTTTTCTCCAAGACTCACCATGGGACTAAAGTTGATTTCTTGGCCTTCGCCGCGAAAAAGCCCCCACTCCAGTGCTTCATTTTTTGCCACTTGCCCATGTAATGTACAGAATGTGTTCTTGTTCAGAGCAAATTTTTTTGTTTTAACCAAGCCAAGCAGTGTTTTTGAGCTTTCAGCCAAATTTAAAATTTGTTCTTGGTCAAAGAGTTTATGCCCTCCCACAGTCACACCATCCAGTAAAGTCTTAACTTCTGGAAAGGTAAAGGGATTACCCTCTAAAACACCCGCATCCCAAACAAATTCAGGAAGCATTTTGTAAAATCGAAAGCAGACTCGTTCGATCGAGTGAACAGGGATTTTCGCAGGCACAACAGAGCGTTCCCAATGAAAACCAAGACTTTCAAAAAGCTGCATTTTTCACCCCTCCATCGGTATTAAAAAGGGCTGCGGTTTAATGGTTTTATCGTTCTTTAGTGTGATGATATTTTATCCAATACTATCCAATTAGTTGTGCAAAATAGCCCAATAAACCCGTTGTAGAAACTTAAAGATTATGTCCTAAACAATAAAAGCTGCTCGCCTTCTGCGCCTAAATCCATCAGGCGAACGCCGATGCCCAAAAGGCGTACCGGTTTTCCCGCGCGGGCGTGCGCTTTGCGCAGCAGCGCGGCAAAGCCTGCAAGGTCGGGCTGTGCGCCCGTTTGTTCCAGCGTGGTTTGGCTAAAGTCGCAGAATTTGACTTTGACAAAGGGTTTGCCGACGCGGTAGCCGTTAAGTTTTTGCAGACGTTGTTTAAGTTCGGCGAGCAGCTTGGGCAATTCTGCAAGGCAAGCCTCAATATCTGGCAAATCCCGCACAAAGGTGGTTTCCACGCTTAAGGACTGGCGCTTGCTGGAGGTTTCCAGTGGGCGTTCGTCAATACCTCGGGCAAACTGCCAAAGCTGCTCGCCAAAGCGGCCAAACAGGCGAGTGAGTTCCAGTAAATCGCGCTGGCGTAAATCCAAAGCGGTGTGAATGCCTAAACGCTCCAGCCGGCCCGCCGTCACCTTGCCCACGCCGTACAGCCGACTGACCGCAAGCGGCGCGACAAAATCCAGCACCTGTTCCGGGCGGATAACAAAGAGCCCATCCGGTTTGCGCCAGTCGCTGGCAATTTTGGCCAGCAATTTATTGGGGGCAACGCCCGCCGAGACGCTAAGGCCTAACTGGGATTGGATTTGGCGGCGAATATCCACCGCAATGCGCGTGGCGCTGCCGGAGAAATGCGCACTGTCGCTAACATCCAGATAAGCCTCATCCAGCGACAGCGGCTCGATTTGCTCGCTGTAATGACGAAAAATCTGCCGCATCTGCTGCGAGACTTCGCGGTACAGCTCAAAGCGCGGGCGGATGATTAAAAGCTGCGGGCAAAGCTTTTTGGCGTAGGCACTGGCCATTGCTGAACGCACGCCAAAAGCCCGCGCCGGATAGTTACAGGTAGCGATAACCCCGCGCTTATCTGGCGCACCGCCGACGGCAATCGGCCTACGGCTAAGGCGCGGGTTTTCGCGCATTTCCACTGCTGCAAAAAAACAATCGGCATCGATATGAATAATCTTGCGCATGGCAAGAGTAAGCCGCCCACTACCTTAAAATAGTTATTTAATCGGGCCTACCCGCGACAAGCTCGGCAGGTTTTGCAGTCTGGGGGAAGGCCAGGTAAACCAGATGGTAAAGGCTTTGCCGACGATATAACGCTCCGGCACCATGCCTTGCAGTTCGGGGGAGGGATAGGGGTTCTCCCAATAGCGGCTGTCGTGCGAGCCGTCACGGTTATCACCCATCATAAAGTAATAGCCTGGTGGCACAGTCCATTCACAAGCGCCGCAGTCGGTATTGGGGTTATAACGGGTGGGGCCGTTTTCTTTACGGATAAGGTGCGAGGTTTCGCCGAGTTTTTCGCGGTACCAGGTGATACTGCCAAGACTGCCCGGCTCATCCTCTTGCCGCTGTTCTTCAATTAATTGTCCATTGATATAAAGCTGTTTACTCTCTTGATCATAATGGATTTTATCACCCGGCAAACCAATAACCCGTTTAATGTAATGAACAGCAGGGTCTATCGGATAGCGAAAAACCATCACATCACCGCGTTTGGGCTGGGTCACCGGAATAATCTCGCTGCCCAATACCGGTAAACGAATACCGTAAATAAACTTGTTGGTTAAAATAAAATCGCCGACTTCCAGGGTTGGTCGCATGGAGCCGGTTGGAATTTGAAAAGGCTCGACCAAAAACGAGCGAATAACCAAAACAATGGCCAATACCGGAAATAACGATTTACCCCAACCGACCAATAACGGCTCGCGGTTTAACCTATCCAGTACAGCGGGTTCCGGCTCCAGCGTTTGCCCTTGATATAACAAAATAGCGCTGCGTCTGCGCGGTGCCAGCACGGCAAAGTCGAGCAACGCCAAGGCGCCGCAAACAGCAACCAACAATACCAGCAGCAGTGAAAAATCTATTGACATTATTTAAGCGCTCAAGGGTAGGTTTAACTATCAACTTTAAGTACCGCAAGAAACGCCGCTTGCGGGATTTCCACATTACCGACTTGTTTCATGCGTTTTTTACCGGCTTTTTGTTTTTCCAACAATTTGCGTTTGCGCGTCACATCGCCGCCGTAACATTTGGCGAGTACGTTTTTGCGCAGCGCTTTAACCGTGGTGCGGGCAATCACTTGGCCGCCTACCGCCGCCTGGATGGCGACATCAAACATTTGTCTGGGGATGAGTTCTTTCATTTTTTCCGTTAATACGCGCCCTTTTTGCGCGGCGCGCTCACGGTGGACAATAAGCGCCAGTGCATCGACTTTTTCACCGTTAATCAATACATCCAAGCGAACCAGGTTGGCGGCCTGGAAGCGGTCAAAGCTGTAATCGAGTGAAGCATAACCACGGCTGGCTGATTTTAAGCGGTCAAAAAAGTCGAGCACGACTTCGTTCATCGGCAAGTCATAAACCAGTTGTACTTGTCCGCCGACAAACTGTAAATCACGCTGCATGCCACGTTTTTCGATACACAGGCTAATCACATTACCCAGATGCTCCTGTGGCACCAGTATATTGGCGCGGACAATGGGTTCGCGCATTTCGCCAATGGCCGATGGGTCAGGCAAACGCGAGGGATTGTCCACGCAGAGGGTTTCGCCCGTTTTAAGGACTATTTCAAATAAAACGGTAGGTGCGGTGGTAATTAAATCCAGATTGTATTCACGCTCCAAACGCTCCTGGATAATTTCCATATGCAGCATGCCGAGAAAGCCGATACGAAAACCAAAACCTAAAGCGTCTGAACTTTCCGGTTCGTATTGCAAAGCGGCATCATTTAGACAGAGTTTTTGCAGCGCTTCACGAAAATCTTCAAAGTCATCGGAACTGACCGGAAATAATCCGGCATAAACCTGCGGTTGAATGCGTTTAAAACCGGGCAGTACCTCTACATCGGGCGTCGCCGCCAAGGTTAGGGTATCGCCGACCGGTGCGCCGTGAATATCTTTAATACCGGCAATCACAAAACCGACTTCACCGGCTTTTAAATCGGCGGTTTCGCTGTGTTTGGGGCGAAAGACGCCAACGCTGTCCACTTGGTGTTGTTTACCGGTGGATTTCACCAAAATCTTGTCGCCTTTTTTGAGGCGGCCGTGTTTAACGCGTACCAAAGAGACCACGCCCAGGTAATTATCAAACCAGGAATCGATAATCAGTGCTTGTAACGGCGCGTCTATTTCACCGGTGGGCGCAGGGATGGTGGCGACCAGGTGTTCAAGCACGTCAATCACGCCTTCACCGCTTTTGGCGCTGCACGGCACCGCGCCGCTTGCATCGATGCCGATAATCTGCTCGATTTCTGCCTTGACCCGCTGTGGCTCGGCTTGCGGCAAGTCCATCTTGTTAAGCACCGGCATGACTTCAAGCCCCTGCTCAATGGCGGTGTAGCAATTGGCAACCGACTGCGCCTCCACTCCTTGTCCGGCATCAACCACTAAAATCGCGCCTTCACAGGCCGCGAGCGAGCGGCTGACTTCGTAGGTAAAGTCCACATGCCCGGGTGTATCGATAAAGTTGAGCTGGTAGGTTTTGCCGTCTTTGGCGGGGTAGTGCAAGGTAACGCTGTGCGCCTTGATGGTAATGCCGCGCTCGCGTTCCAAATCCATTGAGTCGAGCACCTGAGCTTCCATCTCGCGCTCGGATAGCCCACCGCAAATCTGGATAAAGCGATCAGCCAGCGTCGATTTGCCGTGGTCGATATGGGCGATGATGGAAAAATTGCGGATATGGCTCAAATCACTCACGAAAGGCGCTCAAGACGGGCAGAAAATGGCCGACTATTCTAGCGCAATGAAACCCGCCATGCGTATTGCACGCATGGCGGTTGGTTAGGCTGTCAGTGTCTCAACCTGGCTTTTGAGTTTTTGTCCGGCGTGGAAGGTGACGACGCGGCGGGCGCTGATGGGGACTTCTTCGCCGGTTTTGGGGTTGCGGCCGGGGCGCGGGTTTTTATTGAGCAGTTCAAAGTTGCCAAAGCCGGACAGCTTGACCGGCTCGCCCGCTTCCAGCGCCGCGCGGATTTGTTCAAAGAACTGTTCGATAAAGGCCTTGGCGGCCGGTTTGTCCAGTTTTAGCGCTTTACACAGATGGTCGGCCATGTCGGCTTTGCTCAGTGCGGTCACTTGGTTTCTCCCTAAGTCCTTAGTTTTGTTTTAAAGCGTTGCTTAAGCGCGCTAAGGATGCCAGCGATACTTTGGTTGATTTCGCTGTCGGTCAATGTGCGCGTTGGGTGCTGCCAGGTCAAGCCGAAAGCGAGGCTTTTTTCCTTTGGATTATCTTTGGGTTGATAAAGGTCGAACAGGCGCAGCTCGGTCAAGTATTGCCCCGCCTGTTCACGGATGCACTCTTGTAATGCTCCGGCGGATTGTTCGCTTCGGGCGATAAGCGCCAAGTCGCGGCGCACGGCGGGAAAGCGTGAAAGACCGGCAAACTCTGGCAGACGGCCTTGTTGCAAGGCGCCCAGTTGCAGTTCAAATAAAAAGACCGCTTGGCTAAGGTGGAGGCTTTGTGCGAGCACCGGATGCAGCGCACCGAGCAGGCCGATGGGTTTGCCCGCTTGCTCAATCTGCGCGGTTTGTCCGGGGTGCAGCGCCGGATGCTCGGCGGGCGCGAAGCGAAAACTGTCAATAGCGCCGCCTTGGGCGAGCAGGGCGCAGACATCGGCTTTGGCGTCGTAAAAATCGACGCTTTCGCGGCCATTGCTCCAGCCTTCGGGCAGGCGTGAGCCGCTAATCAGTCCGGCCAGCATATTGTCTTGTGCGAGATCGTCCAGCGAGCCGATAAAGCGCAGTCCGCATTCAAACAGACGCACGCGCGATTGCTGGCGATTGAGGTTGTATTGCAGCGCTTTAATCAGCCCCGGCCAGAGCGACGGGCGCATAACGGCCATATCGGCGGAAATCGGATTGGCGAGTGCCAAAGGCGCGGTATCCGGCGCAAACTGTGCGGCCAGTGTGCGCTCGATAAAGCTGTAAGTGATGGCTTCTTGATAGCCGCGCGCGGCGAGCACTTGGCGTAGCTGCGAGACTTCGACCTGACCTTCGGGATGATCTCTAAGCGCAAGCCTTGCGGATGGAAAGCGACTCGGTAGCCGGTCATAGCCCCAAAGCCGCGCGAGTTCTTCAATCAGGTCGATTTCCAGCGATAAATCAAAGCGGTGACTGGGCACTTTAACTTGCCATGCGCCTTCGCCTGTCTCGCTTAACTCAAGGCCCAGTGCTGTGAGCAGGCGGACGATGTCGGTGCGCGGCAGTGCGGTGCCCAGCATTTGGCTGATGCGCTGTTCACGCAGTTCGATGGTCACCGAAGGTGGCAGGTGCGGCTCGTTTTGCGCCTTGCAGACGGGGCCTGCCTGCCCACCGCAGATGGCGATCAGCAGTTCGCTGGCGCGTTGCAGGGCAGGGTAGGGCAGAGCCGGGTCTACACCGCGT
Organism: Ventosimonas gracilis; assembly: GCF_001580025.1. GTDB lineage: Bacteria > Pseudomonadota > Gammaproteobacteria > Pseudomonadales > Pseudomonadaceae > Ventosimonas > Ventosimonas gracilis. The sequence continues at coordinate 58,143 of NZ_LSZO01000188.1, forward strand.
TCAAAACGGTGAGAAGCATCGGTATGCAGGCCGTGCTGGCGTGCTTTTCCGGCAATGGCGAGTGGGGCAAAAAAGGCGCTTTCCAAGAAAATATCGCGGGTGCCTTCGCTTACGCCGCTGTGTTCGCCGCCCATTATCCCGGCCATTGCCAGCACCCGCTGATGGTCGGCGATGACCAGGGTTTGGCTATCGAGACGAATCTCTTGACCATCGAGCAGGCGCAGGGTTTCGCCCTCTTCGGCCATGCGCACACAAATGCCGCCGTTAATTTCGGCAAGATCAAAGGCGTGCAGCGGCTGACCTGATTCCAGCATCACATAGTTGGTGACATCGACCGCCACGTTAATGCTGCGGATACCGCTGCGGCGCAGGCGCTCGACCATCCATAGCGGCGTTTTTTGGCTAAGGTCTGCGCCTTTGATAATCCGCCCCAGATAGCGTGGGCAGGCGGTGGGGGCTTTCAATTCGATACTGAGGGTTTGCTGATCAGTGCTCGCCACTTCGGCGGCTGCGGGCGCTTGCACGGGCGTGTCATAGAGCGCGGATACTTCGCGGGCAATCCCGGCTATCGATAAGCAATCGCCGCGATTAGGGGTAATGCTCAGCTCAATGGCGAGGTCATCCAGTTGCAGATAATCGCGCAAATCCTCGCCAACCGGTGCATCTTCGGGCAGCTCCAGCAAGCCGCTATGGTCTTCGGATAATCCCAATTCTGTCGCCGAACAGAGCATGCCTTGGGATTCCACGCCGCGCAGTTTGGCTTTTTTGATGACAATACCCGGTAAAGTCGCGCCGATACGCGCAAGCGGCACTTTAAGACCGGCGCGGACATTGGGCGCGCCGCAGACTATCTGGAGCACTTGCTCGCCGTCGCTGACTTGGCACAGGCGCAGTTTGTCGGCATTGGGGTGCGCTTCTACGCTTTGCACCTGGCCGACCACTGTGCCGCTAAAAACGCCTGCAACCGGCGTTGCAGCTTCGACTTCAAGGCCAATCATGGACAGGCGCTTGATCAGTTCATCGCGCGATACATCGGGGTTAACCCAAGTGCGCAGCCATTGTTCGCTGAATTTCATCGGCTTATTGCCCGTTAGTTAAATTGGCGCAAAAAGCGCAAGTCGTTGTCATAAAACAGGCGCAAATCATCCACGCCGTAGCGCAGCATGGCGAGGCGTTCCACACCCATGCCAAAGGCAAAGCCCGAATAACGCTGCGGGTCGATGCCGGACATTTCCAGCACCTTGGGGTGCACCATGCCGCAACCCATGACTTCCAGCCAGTCGGTTTGCGTTTCGCCGTTTTCAAGCGTGCGCACGCGCTGCATATCCACTTCGGCGGAAGGTTCGGTAAACGGGAAGAAGGACGGGCGAAAGCGCACGCCGAGCGGTTTTTCAAAAAATACGCGCAAAAAAGCTTCAATAGTGCCTTTAAGGTCGGCGAAACTGATGCCTTCGTCGATGATCAGTCCTTCGATTTGGTGGAACATCGGCGAATGGGTAATGTCTGAATCGCAGCGGTAGACGCGCCCCGGGCAGACAATGCGAATGGGCGGCTGCTGCTTGTGCATGGTGCGGATTTGCACCGGCGAGGTGTGGGTACGCAGCAAACGGGTGGTATCGAAATAAAAAGTATCGTGCATGGCCCGCGCCGGATGGTGGGCGGGAATATTAAGCGCCTCGAAGTTGTGGTAGTCGTCTTCGACTTCAGGGCCTTCGGCCACGCTAAAGCCGATATGACTAAAAAACTGCACCACGCGCTCCAAAGTACGCGTCACCGGGTGCAGGCCACCACTGGCTTCGCCTCGCGCGGGTAGGGTTACATCGATACGCTCAGCGGCAAGACGCTGATCGAGTGCGCCTTGTTGCAGTGCTTCTGAGCGATTATCCAGCGCGGCTTGTACGGCGCTGCGCACTTGGTTGATACCTGCTCCAGCCGCCGGTCGTTCTTCGGCAGAGAGTTGGCTTAAGCCTTTCATCAGTAACGACAGCGCCCCTTTTTTGCCAAAGTAGGCCACGCGCACGGCTTCAAGGTCGCTTAAATCGCGGCTTTGCGCGATGGCGGCGAGTGCTTCGCTCTGTAGACTTTCAAGATGTTCCACGACGAAATTCCTGCGCTGTTACAAAAAAGAGGAGAACTACAAAAAAATAGGGGAAGGGTACAAACCCTTCCCCTACTGGTCTTGCTTAAAGGCCAATTAAGCCAAGGCCGACTTGGCTTTTTCGGCAATGGCAGCAAAGCCAAGTTTCTCGTTGACCGCAAGTTCTGCCAGAACCTTGCGGTCAATTTCCACCTGGGCTTTTTTCAAACCGTCAATCAAGCGGCTGTAGGAGAGGCCGTTTTGCCGGGCAGCGGCGTTGATACGGGCAATCCACAGTGCGCGGAACTGACGTTTCCGCTGACGGCGGTCGCGGTACGCGTACTGTCCGGCTTTGATAACCGCTTGTTTGGCAACACGAAATACGCGCGAGCGAGCGCCGTAGTAGCCTTTGGCGAGTTTGAGGATTTTTTTGTGACGAGCACGGGCGATTACACCACGTTTAACACGAGCCATTGTCTAATCCCCCAATCAACGCAGACGCAAAGCGCGTTCAGCGCGGCGAACATCGGACGGGCTGAGCTGTGTGGTGCCACGCAGTTGGCGTTTGCGCTTGGTGCTCATCTTGGTAAGGATGTGGCTTTTAAAGGCGTGCTTGTGCTTTAAACCGCTGCCGGTTTGCTTAAAGCGCTTGGCTGCGCCGCTTTTGGTCTTCATCTTTGGCATGTTGGGTACTCCTTAAATGTGAGCGAAAACACATCACCATCAGGCCTGCCTGTGCCCGGGAGGTGATGCGGCAACTTAAAAGTTGCGTTACTTGCGCTTTTTCGGCGCGATAACCATCAAAAGTTGACGGCCTTCCATCTTCGGGTGTTGTTCGACCGCGCCATATTCGGCAAGGTCGGCCTCTACCCGTTTGAGCAGTTCCATGCCCAGTTCCTGATGCGCCATTTCACGACCACGAAAGCGCAAGGAGACCTTGGCTTTGTCGCCATCGGATAAAAAGCGCACCAAGTTGCGCAGCTTGACCTGGTAGTCGCCTTCGTCCGTTCCCGGGCGGAATTTGATTTCCTTGATTTGCTGCTGATGCTGGTTTTTCTTCGCGACAGCCGCCTGTTTTTTCTTCTCAAACAGGAATTTGCCGTAGTTCATGATGCGGCAGACCGGAGGCTGCGCATCGGCGGCGATTTCCACCAAATCCAATTTGGCTTCGTCGGCGGTGCGGCGAGCTTCTTCAATGGAAACCACGCCAATTTGCTGGCCGTCGCTGCCAATCAAGCGCACTTCACGCGCTGTGATGTTTTCGTTGATGGGCGCTTTGGGCGCTCCACCGCGCCGGTCTTGCCTTATTTCACGCTTGATGGTGTTTACTCCAAAGATTCTTTAGGGTCTTGCACAGCCTTGCGCCCACGGCGGGCAACCTCTTGCGAAAGGCGCTTGGCAAAGTCCGCAACCGGCATTGAACCTAGGTCAACGCCTGAGAGTGTGCGCACAGAAAGTGAAGCGGTTTCGACTTCCCTATCGCCTACTACCAGTAGGTAAGGTACCTTGAGCAAGGTATGCTCGCGGATTTTAAAGCCGATTTTTTCGTTTCTCAAGTCGGATTTCACTCGAAAGCCTAGCTCATTAAGCTGTTTTTCAACCTGCTGCACAAAATCCGCTTGGCGATCGGTAATGCACATGACCACAGCTTGCAGCGGCGCAAGCCAAGCGGGGAATGCGCCTGCGTAGTGCTCGATCAGCATGCCGATAAAGCGCTCGAATGACCCCAAAATGGCGCGGTGCAGCATCACCGGACGCAGCCTGCTGTTGTCTTCGGCAACGTAGCTGGCATCCAGGCGTTCGGGCAGGTTGGGGTCGTACTGCAAGGTGCCGCACTGCCAGTTTCTGCCCAGGCAGTCTTTTAAAGTGAACTCGATTTTGGGGCCGTAGAAGGCACCTTCCCCGGGAAGGTATTCCCAAGGCAGGGCGGATTCGTTAAGTGCATCGGCCAGCGCTTGTTCGGCTCTGTCCCACAGTTCATCTGAGCCTACCCGCTTCTGCGGGCGGGTGGAGAGCTTCATGGCAATGTCGGTAAAGCCAAAGTCGGCGTAGACCTGCAAGGTCAGGCGGATAAAGTCCGCCGCTTCCTGCTTGACCTGGGCTTCGGTGCAGAAAATATGCGCGTCATCCTGGGTAAAGCCGCGCACGCGCATCAGCCCGTGCAGTGCGCCGGACGGCTCGTTACGGTGGCACGCGCCAAATTCGGCCAGACGCAGCGGCAGGTCGCGGTAGGAGCGCAGACCCTGATTGAATATCTGCACATGGCACGGGCAGTTCATCGGTTTAACCGCGTAATCGCGGTTTTCTGAAGCCGTTGTAAACATGTTCTCGGCGTAGTTCGACCAGTGGCCGGAGCGTTCCCAGAGAATGCGGTCAACCACTTGCGGCGTGCGTACTTCGACATAGCCGTGATCGGTCTGCACCTTGCGCATATATTGCTCAAGCACTTGATAGAGCGTCCAGCCGTGCGGGTGCCAGAACACCATGCCGGGCGCTTCTTCTTGTACGTGGAATAAACCCAGTTGCTTGCCAAGGCGGCGGTGGTCGCGTTTTTCGGCCTCTTCAATGCGCAGGATATAGGCGGCAAGTTGTTTTTTATCCGCCCAAGCCGTGCCGTAAATCCGTTGTAATTGCTCGTTTTTGGAGTCGCCGCGCCAGTACGCGCCGGAAATACGGGTGAGCTTAAAGGCTTTAAGAAAGCGCGTATTGGGTACGTGCGGGCCGCGGCACATGTCCACATATTCTTGGTGGAAATACAGTCCCATCGCCTGTTCATCCGGCATATCGTCAATCAGGCGCAGCTTGTAATCCTCGCCGCGTGATTTAAACAGCGCAATCACTTGATCGCGTGGGGTGATCTTTTTGATCACGCTGTAATCCTGCGCGATCAGCTCGCTCATGCGTTTTTCGATAGCGGCCAAATCGTCCAAGGTAAAAGGCTGCAGCGAGGCGATGTCGTAATAAAAGCCTTCTTCAATGACCGGACCAATAACCATTTTTGCCGCTGGATAAAGCTGCTTGACCGCGTGACCGACCAAGTGGGCGCAGGAGTGGCGGATGATGTCTAAGCCTTCGTTATCCTTGGGCGTGATAATGGCGAGCGTTGCGTCTTCTGTGATGAGGTCGCAGGCATCGAGCAAACGGCCATTGACCCGCCCTGCCAAGGTGGCCTTGGCAAGCCCCGCCCCGATCGTTTCGGCCACTTGCAGCACTGAAACTGGCTGGTCAAATTTACGGACACTGCCGTCGGGCAGGGTAATAATGGGCATGGATTTCCTCCGACAAAGTCGCCCCGGCAAGGCCTTCTTTAAGAGAAGACCGTCGCCGCTTGCTAATCAAAACCCGCAATACTAAAGGAAAGACAAGAGTGCCGTCACCTAGGGTCTGCTCCCGCTTCAAACGCGAGCCGCGCTGCTGCTCAAAATTTCGCCAGACTAGGCGCAGCATGCAGCCAATGTGTACAACCT
>NZ_LSZO01000189.1 GCF_001580025.1 Ventosimonas gracilis
ACCTTTGGCGAGCTGACCGCGCCGCTTAATCATCATCGGCACGAATACCGCGACGACGTTAACACCCTCCGCATCGAGCTGGCACGCGCCGATATGGAGCTGCTGCCCGCCAGCCAAGCGGAAATGCAAAACCGCGCCAATCTTGCGCTGATCGGCAATGAGATCATCAACTTCTCGGGCGTGACCCAAACCGGCGACACCACCTATGAGCTGACCGGCCTGCTGCGCGGACGCAAACACACGGCGGCGACCAGCCATAGCGCAGGAGAGCGCTTTATTCTGCTGGATGATCAAATCCTCTTCGTCCCCGCCGAACAATTTGATCTAAACCGCACGCTGACTTTCCGCGCCACCAGCTACGGCGCAGAGCCTTCTACCAGCGGCTGGCAAAGCTTAACGCTCACCGGCATCAAAGAACCCGCGCCCGCCTACCTGAAAGCACACAGGCAAGGCAATGAGCTGATCTTGAGCTGGACAGGCACCGGCAGACGCGGCGGCGGCGCGAACGTATCGCTATCGGCAGGCTTTAAACACTACCGCATCAC
>NZ_LSZO01000190.1 GCF_001580025.1 Ventosimonas gracilis
CTTTAAATTTTCCTGAAACTCCTCTAGCGCCCTTCCAGTCGCTGCACGCCGAAGGCGTTTCGCTCCTTCAGGACGCGCCTACGGCAAAGCAGGCTAACTAGCAGCGAGGAGGCGAGCAGAGCGCGGCGAGTCTTTGAAGAGCGGCGCTGCGGTTAGTCCGCAGAGGACACGCCAAGGGAAGAGCGGCGGCAGGTGCTTGAGGGTTCCGTTTTTGGGCGAATCCCCGTAATCGCGTTTTAAGCGCGTTTTTGAATGGTTTTAATGCTACCGGCTACCCT
>NZ_LSZO01000191.1 GCF_001580025.1 Ventosimonas gracilis
ATGCGGTCTACAATCGTATAGGCGCGTTTAAAGTCGCCGAACAGTATCGCGTGCGCGTCTTTGCTTAAGCCCGGCATGTCTTCGTTTTCGACAATCGGGCGGCCAAACAAGGTCGATGGCTGCCCTGCTTCAATGCCTGGTCGCCACAGGTAGTTGCCGTCGGCGTCTTTGAGCTTGCGGATGTAGGCCACGGTCAAGCCTGCCATCATCCACACCGCGTTATTGCGGTAGCCTTGGTTAAGCTGGTGAATGAGGTTGATCAGGGCATCGCCCGTCACTGCGCCGTTGCCGCCGCTTTTAACCAGTTGCAGGGTGCCAAACGGGCGCACGCTGTCCGCTTGTTCGTTGGTGGGATACGCCAACAGGCCTTTGGGTTTTTTGTTGCCGTCGCCTTTTAGAAAGGCTTCGCCCTCTTTGCTGGCAAACTCGCGGCGCACTTCGTTTTGTAGCCACTGCTCGACATTAAAAAACGCATCATCCAGCACATTTTGCGTCGCCGCCGGATTGGCGTAGATCTCGCCCATCACGGCTTCAATGGCCGCGAGTTTTGGTGCGCCGGTCTCTGGCCGTGCATCGATTTCACCGACCCAGCCGGATGCCGCGCCGCCTATATTGACCAAGCGGCGATAGTTGGGCGTGCCTACGGTGATTTGGTCGCACACGCTGCGCATCGGGCTTTCACTTCGCAGCAGTTCGATAATGCGCTTATCGAGTTGCTCGGGGATGGCGTAGCTGCCGCCGTGGCTGGAACCGCTGTCAAAGGCCTTGGTGGTGAGTTCGTCGCTGGTGTTGCCGGTTTTAACGAAGTCATTAAAGGCTTTTTGGTAGCTATCCGGCGCATTGCCATTAAAGGACGGGCGTTTGAGTTCGATGATTTCTTGCTCAAGGCTTTTTTTGGCGGCTTCCAGTTCGCTTAATTTTTCGTTAAGGCTATCCACTTTGCCGGACAGGCCGGATAAGCCGCTAGTAAGGCGTTCGTCATTGGCTTTTTTAAAGTGTTCAAAGCCCGCCTTAAATTCTTCAGTGACGTCTTTAATGTCTTTAAGGATGTTTTCGCTGCGCAGTTCGCTGGACATGGGATTTTCCTTCAGGCGAATGAGGTGTTTAGGGATTTAAAATAAGACAAAGCTTTAGTTAAGGCTTCGCTTTCGCTATCTGCATCGCGCAGTAACAGGTTTTTAGCGCCGCCTGCCATAAAGGCTTTGGCTTGTTTGCGGGAAAATCCGGCGTCGCGCAGGATTTTTTCTATATCGGCAGGCGGTGGCAGTTCACCCTGCTGCAAATACTCTTTAACGTTGATAATACGGGCGCTGCGGTTGGCCGGTACCGTGACTAGGGATATTTCAACCAGGTCTGCCTCTTTAATATTGTAGCCTTCTTTGCTGCGTTCGTAGTCTTTGAGAATAAAGCCGACCGAAAGCCCTTTGATACTACCGGCTTTGAGGTGTGCGTAGATGCGTTTGGCGTTGGGGTCTTCGTCAATTAAAAGCTGGCCTTTTACGCGCAGGCCGTGGGCGTCTTCTTCAATGGCTTTAAAGACGCCTATCGGTTCTTCGTGATTATGTTGCCATAATAGCGGCGGCAGGGATTTGATTTGCTTCCAATGGGCAAGGCTTTTTTCAAAGGCACCGCCCTCAATAATATCGCCGCTGCGGTCTTGTTCATCAAAGACGCTGGCGTAGCCTTCAAATTCGCCACCATCTTCCAGCCGTTTTACATTGAGCGGGAAGTCCAGCCGGTTAGTCATGGGGTGCCTCCTGGTTACCGCTGGTCATATTCAGCGGGGTTAAATAGTCGTCGCCGCCTGCACGGGGATTAAGTTCTTCATTGGCGCGGCATTCGTTGGCGCTGACAATGCCCCAGTTGCGGCCAATGGCATAAGCCTCATAGCGGCTTTTTAAATCACCGCGCATCAAGGCGGCGGTGTTGAATTTGGCGTAGTAGCGCGGTTGTTCGGTCTCGTCCAGCAATCCAACAAGAATGCGTTTTTCAATGCGCGTTAAATAGGGCACCAAGGCAAAATTAACAAAGTGCATGCCCATATGTTCGATGTTGTTGAGGGTCATTTTTTCCATATTGGCAATCAAATGCGGCGGCACGCGAAACAGTCCGCAGATTTGCGCTTCGGTGAGTTTTTGGCTTTCAATCAATTGCGCATCTTGCGCGGTTAATGACAGGTTTTGCCATTGCATGCCTTGCGGAAAAAACAGGACTTTGCCGGTGTTGCCGCTGCCCGCATAGCGTTCGTTAAATTGGTGTTGCAGGTGTTCTATCGCATCATCGTCTATATGCGCTTCCGGTATGCTGACGATGCCGCTCGGGCGTGCGCCGTTCACAAAAAAGCGGGCGCTGTGTTGGTTGATGGCCTGGTTTAAGCCCAGTGCCCCAGCGCCTTGGGTGATCGGGCTTAATCCATTGATGCCGTCGATGCTGCTTAGGCGGATATGCCAGAGGTCTTGTTGCGTCAAGGTTTTTTCGGTAGTGCCGTCTTTGACTTGGTAAAACAGTCTGCGCCGTTCGTCCATTTGTGGGGTGACGGTTTCCGGCGCTATCGGGTGCAGTTCCAGTCGCCCGCTGGTTTTTGATTGCACTTTGTGCGCATAGAAGTTGCCGCGCAAGCACAGGTGCATAATGACCAGCTCCCAGAATTCTTGCGCGGTCATATAGTCGTTGGGCGCGATGCTGATGGCGCGTGATAACGGGTGTTCATCGGCGGCGGTAATAGTGCCGCCGTCTTTGCGATAGAGTTTGCACGGCAGCATGCCGGTGCTTTCGGATAATACACGGATGCAGTTATACACGGTGATTTGCCGCAAGGCACTTTGTGCGGTGACGGTTTGACCGCTGTCGGTGACAAGGCCGCTGCCTTTTAATAATTCGGCCAAGCCTTTTTTAATTGTTTTTGGCGCACCTTTAGGGGCAAACTTGAACCAGCCTTTAAGCTTCATATAAAGCGTAGTCCGTGATTGGCTTTAATATAGGCATTATAATCGAATTTGGGCGCACTTTGATAATCGGATACGCCCACGGCCATCGCCAGCGCAACAATGCCGTCAATCCGCCCGTTTTGTTTAAGTTTATTAAATTTGCGGTTTTCCTGACTGTCGCTAATCACTGTGGCGCAGGCCGCGTTCCATCTTAAGCAGGGGTTTTTCGCGACTTTTAATTGGCCGTCTTTTAACGCTTGTTCCAATAGGTCAATTGAGCGCGGCATCCATAGTTTACTGCCTTCGGCTTTAAAGTAGCCTTGGCCGTGTTGAATAAGATTGAGTTTGATGTTTTGCCCTTCGGCGGCGCGCATCAGTTCGTCCATGCGGTAGCTGTCGAAAGCGATGTTTTTGATATTAAAGCGCTGGTTGAGTTTGCCAATACGCGCGGCCACATAGCCGTAATCAATCAGGCTGCCCGGCTCAGCATGAATATGGCCTTGTTCCAGCCAAATATCATAGGGCACGCGGTCTTTTTCTTTGCGCTCGTAAAGGGTGTCTTTGGGCGTCCAGAATTCAACGGCGGCAAGACCCAGATTGGGGAAATAGAGGGCAAAGGCGGTTAAATCCCGTGCGCCGGATAAGTCAAGACCGCCATAACAAAGTTCATTTTGATCAATATCGTCCAGGCTAAAGTCTTGTTCGCAGGCTAACCATATATCGCTGCTGATCCACGGATTGGCCGCGTCTACCCATTGGCAAAAATTAAGGCGTTTAACAACGCTTTGTTTGGATGGCATGCCTTTGGCTTCGCGCACCTGGTTGCGCAAGTAATCATAACCCGGCAGGCCATAGGCTAAACTGGGATTGGCTTTGCCCCAGCAGCGTTCATCATTGAGCGGGTCGTCGCCTTCATCCAGTGCGCAGATATAAGCAAAGAAACTATCGTCCTGATTCATGCCGCTGGCAATACTTTGGCCGTATTCGTGATAATGCCAGCACACACTATTTCTATCATGCCCGCTGTTGGTAATCATGATGACCAGGGCATTGGGGTCTTTTTTAACTCCGGCACGCATCATGTCGATGACGTGGGCGTTTTTGTGTTCGTGGATTTCGTCCAATAATACAATGTGCGGGCGCGGGCCACTTTGTCCGTCGTCGGAACTGATCGCTTTAAAAAAGCTGCCGCTTTGTTCGTGCTCTAATTGATAACAGTTGGTGCCGCGCCCGTGTTTTTTAAGGCGCTTAGTTAAATAGGGCGACTGGTCAACCATCGCTACCGCGTCTCTAAACAGTATTTTCGCTTGGTCTTTTTTGGTCGCCGCCGCATAGACTTCGGCTCGGGGCATTTTATCGACCAGCATGCCGTATAAGCCGATTGCCGCCGCTAATGGACTTTTGCCGCTGCCTTTGGCGGTCTCGATATAGGCGACTTTAAAACGGCGGTGCCCGTGTTTGGTCTTCCAGCCAAATAAACTGCCAATAATAAAGGCTTGCCACGGGTTTAATTTAAAGGGCCGCCCTTCGTATTCGCCGCCGTTGAGTATTAATACTTGCTCGCAAAAGTCGATGGCGTGAAGGGCTGCGTTTAAATCAAAGAGTATGCCGCGTGCTTTGCCGTTTTTAAGGTCGCGCAAATGCCGCTGGCAGGCGTTTTTAACCGGTTTGCCTGCTTGTATTTCGCTATTTATCACGGCGTGGGCGTAGGCGCTGACGCGGTCTTTTTTCATTAGCTGAAAAAACGCCCCTCCACGGCATCGCCGTCTTCTTGGGCTTTGATCAGATCGGCCAGCGCTTTGCGTGCCAGCGGCGTGAGGCCAAATTGCTTGGCAAGGGTGTCGGCGCGCTTTTCCGCGCGGTCGCGCAAGCCGTGCAGCGGGTGGATGTTTTGGTAGCTGTCGCCCTGCCTATGCAGATCGCCCGCGCCGTCTTCCTCCTCGTTGAGTTCGCGGATTTTTTTGGTAAAACGAATGTAGTCGCTGCTCGCCTGGCAGTAGTGCGCCAGTGCTTGGCTATCTAGATGGCTAAACAGACCTAACGCGGCAAGCTCCCCCGTAAGGTGCGCATAAAGCGCCGCGCCTGCTTTGTCCAGCCAGTCGGGGATAATGATCGGTTGGCTTGCAGGCGGTGACGGCGCGGTGCGGGTTTGTGCGCGTATCTGCGCGGCCAGTTTGGGACGCCTGCCGCTAAATGCAGTGCCTGCCATGTCACCAATCCCCACTGAGCGGGTTGCCTTGCGCGTCACAGCCTTTTAGCTGCCCGCTGCGCTCTTGCCGCGCTTTGTGGCGGTCGTGACACGGCTTGCACAGCGGTTGCCAATTGGCGCTATCCCAAAACAGCGCTTGGGCTTGCTGGATGCTGTCCTTCTGGCCGCTTTGCAGCGCTTGCCCCAGCCGGTGCGGGCGAATGTGATCCACCACGCTGGCCGCCGTCACCTGTCCCACTTGCTGGCATAACACACAGAGCGGGCGGCGTTGCAAAAAGCTTAGCCGTGCCTTGCGCCAGCGCGGGTTATGGTAGACATGGCTATGCTGGCTCATCGTCGCACATCCTCAATTTGCGTTTTAACCAGCGGCTATAGAGGGCGCTGGCAATATCGGCTCCACCAACCGCCACCATGCCGGTCAAAGCGCCTGCCATGAGCGGATGCGCACCGTAGGCCATCGCCAGCATCCCTGCGCACATGCCAAAGGTCGAAGAAGCACCGCAGCGCAACAGGGCACGCTTGATCAAATCGCCAAACGCAAGGCCAGCCGCTTCCGCCCGCCACGTCTCGCCAAACAGCCCCGCCAAAAAGGCCAGCGGAAACAGCCATAACGGCAGATCGCTCAAGGTTTGGTGCTGACTGGCGGGCATATTTATCTATAATCCTAATAAATAGATTAGATTTATTCATTAATATATCTAATTAATAGATAAGTCAAGGCATATCCCGCCTCAATATGTCAACCCAGACCCCTCCCCATTTTTCACCTTCGCGCACGTTAAGGACCGTGTGAGGTTGCTTCTGGCGGTGTCCGGAACTTTTCGCCCCTCCCCTCCCTTG
>NZ_LSZO01000192.1 GCF_001580025.1 Ventosimonas gracilis
GATTGCGGATTGCGGATTGCGGATTGCGGATTGCGGATTGCGGATTGCGGATTGCGGATTGCGGATTGCGGATTGCGGATTGCGGATTGCAACATAGCACATTGTATTTCCAATAAAGTCAATAGGCATCCTTCATATCTCTTGGCTTCCATCAACAATGATGCGGATAATACAGAGCAAACAATAAATTTGTCAAACACGCATTATTTAATACTATCGACTGCCCTTTTTGTCTCCGCCTTGGATTGTCGTCGCTTTTAACGATCGATAATCCAAGGGGCGTTTTCCGGTGAGTCTTTTAATTAACGGCCATGCGACAGCGAGTAGATATAAGCCGCCAGCACGTGCACCTTGTCTTCACCCAAAAAATCCGCTTGGGCGGGCATTTGCCCATTGCGTCCGTGGCGGACGGTTTGTTGCAATTGGGCAAGACTTGAGCCGTAAATCCAGCCGTCCGGCGCGGTTAAATCAGGCGAACCCAAAGCCGCCATGCCTTTGCCTTCCGGGCCGTGGCAGGCGATGCAGACGGTGGAATAGACCTGCTGCCCGGCGGCGAGGTCGGCACCGTGATTTTGCGGCAGCGGTAAGCGGGCCAGTGTGCCGCGCACGTAGGCGGCGACGTTTTTAACGCCGTCTTCACCAATCACGCCGCCCCAAGCGGCCATTACGCCTTGTCTGCCGTGCAGAATGCTTTGCTTGATGCTGGCCGCATCACCGCCCCAACGCCAATGTTCGTCGGTTAAATCGGGAAAGCCGTGTGCGCCTTTGGCGTCCGAGCCGTGGCAAAGCGAGCAGTAGTTGGCGAACAGGCGATTGCCGATTTTTAGCGCCTGCGGGTCTTTAGCCAGCTCTTCGATGGGCGTCGCGGCCAGTTTGGCAAACAACGGCCCGTAGGCGGCGTCGGCTCTGTCCATCTCACGTTGCCATTCTTTGCTGGAAGTCCAGCCACCTTGATAGCCCGGCCAAATCCCGCTCCAGTTGCCAAGCCCGGGGAAAAATAAAAGGTAGCCCAAGGCAAAAAACAAGGTGCCGACAAACAGCAGAAACCACCATTTGGGTAACGGGTTGTCGTATTCCTCAATGCCGTCAAAGGCGTGCCCCATTGTTTGTGTGGTTTGTCCGGGCTTTTCACCCTTGCGCGTGGCAAAAATCAGCCAGAACAGCACTGCCAAGCTACCCAGCGTCAAAATCGTGACGTACAGGCTCCAAAAAGTACTCATCATCAGGCTCCTGTCTTATCGTTTGCTTTTAATGGCGGTGCCTAAGCCTTGTAGGTAGGCTACCAGCGCGTCCATTTCCGATTTACCTTTAACCGCATCCGCCGCGCCTGCAATATCTTCATCTTGATAAGGCACGCCGACGGTGCGCAGCGCCCGCATTTTGGCGGCGGTATCTTTGCCGTCGAGCGTGTTTTCCACCAGCCAGGGGTAGGACGGCATGATGGATTCCGGCACTACGTTGCGCGGGTTGTACAGGTGGGCGCGGTGCCATTCATCCGAATAACGCCCGCCGACCCGCGCCAAATCCGGCCCAGTGCGTTTGGATCCCCAAAGGAACGGATGGTCCCACACGCTTTCACCGGCGACCGAGTAGTGGCCGTAGCGTTCGGTTTCGGCGCGGAACGGTCTAATCATCTGTGAATGGCAGCCGACGCAGCCTTCGCGGATGTAAATATCGCGGCCTTCCAGTTGCAGCGCCGTGTAAGGCTTCATGCCAGCGACCGGCTGATTGGTCACGTCCTGAAAAAACAGCGGGACGATTTGCGTCAAGCCGCCGATGCTGACCGCCAAAATCATGCACAGCAGCATCAGGCCGATGTTTTTTTCCAGAACTTCATGTTTGCTGCTCATTTCACGCCACCTCCATCTTGGCACTGTCACGGACGGCATTGGGATTGGTCGTCAGCAGCGTCAAATAGGTATTCCAAGCCATTAACAGCATGCCGAGCAGGAATATCGCCCCGCCAATCATGCGCACCACAAAGCCGGGATAGCTCGCGCTTAGCGCTTCAACAAAGCTGTAGGTCAAGGTGCCGTCTTCATTAACGGCGCGCCACATCAGCCCTTGGGTAATGCCGCTGACCCACATTGAGGCGATATAAAGCACGGTACCGATGGTCGCCAGCCAAAAGTGCGCGTTAATCAGCGTAAGGCTGTACATATGCGTGCGCCCGTAGATGCGCGGAATCATGTGATAGAGCGAGCCGATGGAGACCATCGCTACCCAGCCCAAGGCACCTGCGTGTACGTGGCCAATCGTCCAGTCGGTGTAGTGCGACAGGGCATTGACCGTCTTGATCGACATCATCGGCCCTTCAAAGGTGGACATGCCGTAAAAAGCCAAGGACACCACCAAAAAGCGCAATACCGGATCATCACGCAACTTATGCCAAGCGCCGGAGAGCGTCATCATGCCGTTAATCATGCCGCCCCAAGAAGGCGCGAGCAGCACCAGCGACATCACCATACCCAAGCTCTGCGCCCAATCCGGCAGCGCCGTGTAGTGCAGATGGTGGGGACCGGCCCAGATATAAACGCCAATCAGCGCCCAAAAATGCACGATGGACAGGCGGTAGGAGAAAACCGGCCGCTCGGCTTGTTTCGGCACAAAGTAATACATCATCCCCAAGAAACCGGCGGTCAAGAAAAAGCCCACCGCGTTATGCCCGTACCACCACTGAATCATCGCATCGGTCGCACCGGCATAGAGCGAGTAGGACTTAAAGAAGGTCACCGGGATTTCCATATTGTTGACCAGATGTAAAATCGCTACGGTCACAATAAAGGCGCCGAAAAACCAGTTACCGACGTAAATATGTGGAGTTTTGCGCTTCATGATCGTGCCGAAAAACACCAGCGCATAGGCGACCCAAACCAGGGTAATCAAAATATCAATCGGCCATTCCAGCTCGGCGTATTCCTTGGACGTGGTAATGCCGAGCGGCAGGGTAATGGCCGCGAGCACTATCACCGCCTGCCAGCCCCAGAAGGTAAAGGCGGCCAGACCGTCAGAGATCAGCCGTGTTTGGCAGGTGCGCTGCAAGGTGTAATAAGAAGTGGCAAACAAGGCGCAGCCACCGAAGGCAAAAATCACCGCATTGGTATGCAGCGGCCTTAAGCGACCAAAGGACAGCCAGGGTAGGTCAAAATTAAGTGCAGGCCAGACCAGTTGCGCGGCAATCAAAACACCCACAGCCATGCCGACAATGCCCCAGACCACGGTCATCAGGGCGAACTGGCGTACCACCTTATAGTTGTAGGCGCGCGCGACGACCTCTTCTTGCGCCGCGCGATTTACGGTCATTGTGCTCATTTAAAGGGCCTTTTAACGGTTGCTTGCTTTAGGTTTTTTTGCGTTTTAAGCATGCAAGGGCGGCATTTTTTGAGTATTGACCTGTATCAAATCGTGTCCGCACACACTGGGCAAAAGTGCGGCAAAAAGTGCGGCAAAACCACACGGGCGCTTTATTTTTGGGATTGACGAGCAGGGGTTGCAGCGGGAAATCCTTTATGTGTTGAGCGAATGTCACTGCTTGGCACAAAGCGCCTTGCGCAAATTCGCGCCCATCAATGCGCAATCCGTCTTACTTTTGCGTCGTAAATCCATCACGAAACGCTTTGCAAAGTCTTGCGAATACCCGCTAAAGCAGCTAAAAATTGTTTTTATTGAATGAGTTAAAAGCTGGCTGAGATTTTGCTAAAGACCTTGATGCCATATAAAATTCGTCCGTTTTTTGACACAGCGCACGAGATTTTCACGTTGGCCTAACGCTGCGCTGATGCAGTGTCGATAATACTTAAGTACCTTCGCTTCCCGGGAGAAACCTCTTGTCTTACCTGCTGCCTGCCAAATGGCACTGGCTTGTATTGCTGCTGGCCGCTTTGAGTTGTTCTGCCCATGCCGATCAAGCGCCACGTCCGCCGCATTGGTCAGTGCCTATCGATAACCGCTTAAACTTGCATCAAGTCGATGCCAAGCTGTACCGCAGTGCGTTGCCAGATACTGAGGCGGTAGACCCACTCAAAGCGCTGGGCATTGTTTCGGTGGTCAACTTTTATCAAGAAAGTGATGCCCGCTGGATAGGCAACGCCGATTTGCAGGAAATCCATCTGCCGCTGCGCACGCGCTGGTTTGACGATGAAGACGCACTCGACGCACTGCGCAGCCTGCGAGGCGCACAAGAAAAAGGGCCGGTGCTGATTCACTGCAAGCACGGGCAAAACCGCACCGGCTTGGTCGTCGCGCTCTATCGCATGGTCTATCAGGGCTGGAGCAAAGCAGAAGCGCTGGCGGAAATGCGCAGCTTCGGTGGCTCAGAAAAACGTATGGAGCACGCCGAAGACTACTTGGAAGATGTGGATATTGACGAGTTAAAACAGGCACTTGTCAGCGGCGCATGCAGCACCAGCGCATTGGATTGGTGTCATGTAGAAGATTGGTGGGAAAGACTCGCCAGTGCAGATTGATGGTTTAGCCTGCCCTCTTCCCCGGCTCCTCTCTCCCGCAAGCGGGCGAGGGAAGTGTCTCAATAAGCACCGCGCTGCTTGCTCCCCTCTCTCATAAATGGGAGAGGGGAGCAAATCCCACCATCCCCTTAAGGTATTCCCATGTCGCTGATGGAAAAGCCCTCAAAACGCAACGCATTAACAGCACATCTGCTGTTTATGGCGCTTACACTTTGCAGCTTTTTGCTGCTGCTTTCGCTGCTACGCGGGCTGTTGCTTTGGTTTAACCAAGACTTGATCGGCGCGGCAACGGCTAATGACCTCATCCAAGCCTTTGTTAACGGGCTGCGTTTTGACCTTCGCCTGTGTGTTTATATCGCCCTGCCGCTGTCACTCTCGATACTCTGCCGCCCGCTGATGCTGCGCCGTGGTTGGCAGCTTATCTGGCTGGGCTTTTGTGCCGTATCAGTCATTTTATTGGGAATGATTGAACTTAATTTCTATCAGGAATTTCATCAGCGATTAAATGCCTTGGTCTTCCAATATTTGCAGGAAGACCCGAAAACCGTACTGAGTATGCTCTGGCACGGCTTTCCGGTCGTCAAGCTGCTGCTCGCGCTTGCCTTGATCAGCGCCATTGTTATTTTCTTGCTAAGACGCGCCGATAAAGCCAGTCGCCCCATATCCAGCGAGAACAACGCCAGCCGCCCTGCTCTGTTGCTGCAACACAGCCTGGTATTTGTGCTCTGTGTAGTCCTATCGGTACTCGCCGCGCGTGGCACCTTGCGCCAAGGCCCGCCGCTGCGCTGGGGCGATGCCTTTACCAGCGAATCGGTATTTGCCAATCATCTGGGATTAAATGGCGCACTTAGCCTGTGGACGGCGGCCAAGGCGCGTTATCTGGATGACAACAAACGCCATCGTCCGGCCATGCCACAACAGCAGGCCACGGCATTGACGCGACAAATGCTGCTGAGCGCACAGGATGAATTGATCGACCAAGACAGTGCCGTCGTACGCCGCGTGTTTACCCCGCCTGCAGACGGCAGGCTGGCGGTGAAGAATGTGGTGGTTATCTTGATGGAAAGTTTCGCCGCGCACTTTGTCGGCGCGTTAGGCTCGGATGCGGGTATTACTCCGGAATTTGACAAACTCGCCAAAGAAGGCTTGCTGTTTACAAACTTCTTTAGCAACGGCACCCATACCCATCAGGGATTGTTTGCCAGCATGGCCTGCTTTCCCAACCTGCCGGGCTTTGAATACCTGATGCAAATGCCAGAAGGCTCGCATCATTTCTCTGGCTTGCCGCAATTGTTAAGTCCGCGCGGCTATGAAGATTTTTACGTCTATAACGGCGATTTTGCTTGGGACAATCAGCAGGGTTTTTTCCGTAACCAAGGCATGAGCCGCTTTATCGGCCGTTATGACTTTAAAAATCCGGTCGTGTTTGACCCCACCTGGGGCGTTGCCGACCAGGATATGTTTGACCGTGGTGCAGAGGAAATCGCCAGGCAAAAGCCGCCCTTCTACGCACTGCTGCAAACCTTGAGCAACCATACGCCCTACCCGCTGCCTGATCCGCTGCCGGTTGATAAGATCACGGATAAAGGCTCGCTCAATGACCATCTCACCGCCATGCGTTATGCCGATTGGGCGCTGGGGCAGTTCTTTGAGAAAGTACGCAAGCTGCCGCAATTTAACCAAACGCTGTTTGTGCTGCTCGGCGACCACGGCTTTGCCGCACATGAACAATTGACCGAGATGGATTTATTCCGCCACCACATTGCCATGCTGATGATTGCCCCGGGCATTCAGCAGCGTTTCGGCAAAACCATTGATACCGTGGGCAGCCAGGTCGATATGGTGCCGACCATCATGGGCAGGCTCGGTCAGCCGGTCACGCACCAATGCTGGGGGCGCGACCTGCTTAGCCTGCCAGCAGAGGACCAAGGCTTTGCCGTGATTAAACCCTCCGGCAGCGACCAAACCGTTGCGCTGATTAAAGGCAAGCAAATGCTGGTGCAACCGGTGGACGAAGCGCCGCGCGGCTATCAAATTGAGTTGGGTGCCCATCCACAAGCGAACAAAGCCGAATTGCCCAACGAATGGCGCGACCAGCTCGCCGCCTATCTGCAAAGCGCTACGCAAAGCCTGCTGGAAAATACCACCGGGGCGCAAAAAAGCAGCGCGGCGGAGTAAATGCCCTTAGCGCCTCTCTCGCACGCGGGGGAGGCACCTAGGTTTTGAATATTTAATCGACCTCATCCAGCCAAGCGGCTTGAATGGCTTCCAGCACTTTCTCGCCGCAGCGTTCGGGCGTGCCAGTAAAGTTTGGCAGCGCCAAAATCAAGCTTCGCAAGTCAACAAAGTTGAGGGTTTTCGGGTCGATTTCGGGCTTGCTTTCGGCAAGGCTTATGGCGATTTCTTGTACGTCCGTCCAATCCAGCGACACGGTTTTTACCTTGGTTAATGGCCTTCAGAGACCTGATTGATGGTGTATTTGGGGATTTCGACCACTAAATCGCCGGTGACTTTGGTCTGGCAGGACAGGCGCGAAGTGGCTTCCAGTCCCCAAGCCTTGTCGAGCATATCGTCTTCGAGTTCATCGGACGGCGAGAGCTGGTTAAAGCCCTTGCGAATCACCACATGGCAAGTGGTGCAGGCGCAGGCTTTTTCGCAGGCGTGTTCGATCTCAATGCCGCTGCGCAGTGCCGCGTTAAGCAGACTTTCGCCGACAGCGGCTTCAATCACCGCGCCTTCGGGGCAGTGTTCGGGATGGGGCAAAAAGGTAATTTGCGGCACTTGGTTAATTTTCCAGTTCATTTAAGGCGCGGCCCGCCAGATGTGCTTTAACACTTTCATTAAGGCGCTTGGCGGCAAAGGCATCGGTTAGCCGTATCAGTTGTTTGCTTTGCGCTTCGATCGCATCACGCGTGCCTGCTGGCAGCAATTCGCGTAGTGCAAGGACTGCCTGTTCAATAGCTTGCTGCTCGCCGCTACCTAACAAATGCGCATCTTGCTTAAGCGCCGCATCCGTTGCCGCCAGTAGCTGTTCGGCTTCGACCTGCGCTTCACGGTGTGCTCGCGCTTTTTTGTCGTCCTCGGCATGGCTGAAAGCCTCTTTGAGCATGCGCGTGATTTCTTCCTCGGACAGGCCGTAGGAGGGTTTGACCTCAATCTGCGCTGCGCTGTCGCTGGTTAAATCCCGCGCACTGACGGACAGCAGTCCATCGGCATCGACGGCAAAGGTCACGCGGATTTTTGCCGCACCCGCGCGCATCGGCGTAATGCCACGCAGTTCAAAACGCGCGAGCGAGCGGCAATCAGCCACCAGTTCGCGTTCGCCTTGCAGCACGTGGATCACCATTGCGCTTTGCCCGTCTTTGCCAGTGGTGAACTCTTGCGCACGTGACAGCGGGATGGGGCTGCCCCTGGGCAGGATTTTTTCGACCAGCCCGCCGAAGGTTTCCAAGCCCAGGGTGAGCGGGATCACGTCGAGCAATAACAGTTCGTCACCTTGACGATTGCCGACCAGCCGGTCGGCCTGCATGGCAGCCCCGATGGCGACCACTTGGTCAGGGTCAATGGAGGTCAGCGGCGCTTTGCCAAACAGCCTGCCAACCGCTTCACGCACGGCTGGCACGCGGGTTGCGCCGCCCACCATGATGACCGTTTGAATATCGGCAGCGGACAAGTCGGCATCACGCAAAGCGCGGCGGCAGACTTTTAAGCTGCGAGCCATTAACGGCTCAATCAGTATTTGCAACTGTGCTCGCGTCAAGCTGCCTTGCCAGTGCTGGTAAGCCAGCGGGACGCTGGCTTGCTCAGTCAGAGCCTCCTTGGCCGTGCAGGCGATTTGCAGCAGTTCGCGCTGCTGGGCGGGCGCTATGTCTTGCGAAAATCCGCTCTGCTCAATAATCCAGCGGGCAATGGCAAGGTCAAAATCGTCCCCGCCCAAGGCGCTGTCGCCGCCGCTGGCGAGCACTTCAAACACGCCGCGCGAGAGCCGCAAGATGGAAATATCAAAAGTGCCGCCGCCTAAGTCATAGACCGCCAGCAAGCCTTCGGCCTGATGATCCAGGCCGTAAGCGACCGCCGCCGCCGTGGGTTCACTGAGCAGGCGCAGTAATGGCAGACCTGCAAGCCGTGCGGCATCTTTGGTCGCCTGGCGCTGCGCTTCGTCAAAGTAAGCGGGAACGGTGATGACTACGCCATCGAGCACACCGCCCAAAGCGTTTTCGGCGCGTTTGCGCAATTCGCCCAGAATGCTGGCAGAGACTTCGACCGGGCTTTTCGGCCCTTGTGCGGTTTCGATAAAAGGCATGGCCGAATCGCCCGAGGCAAAGCGATAGGGCAACTGGCTACCCAATCTTTGGATGTCTTCGATACCACGTCCAATCAATCGTTTGCCCGACAGTACGGTATTAAACGGGTCGCTGCTGGCGGCGGCTTTGGCGCTGTCACCCACTTCAATGGCGCCATTTGCAAGGTAACGAACAGCGGACGGCAAAATGACTGTGCCATCTTCGCCAGGCAAGGGGACGGCAGCCGCCCTCTCCCGCGCAGCGGGATGCACGGCAGCGACCAGTGAATTGGTGGTGCCAAGGTCAATCCCCACCGCACGTCGTGGCGCTTTCGGGGCAAGGCTTTGGCCGGGTTCGGCAATTTGCAGTAAAGGCATGGTGCGTTACATCGGGCAAAAAAAATCAGTCGTCAAAGCGCTCTTGCAAACGACGCACTTTGGCTTGCAGGCGGCTTAAAAATTGCAGGCGACGCGCCAGTTTTTCGGCGGTTTCAGCGGCACTTGTGTCATTCCAGCAAGCGGCAAACGCCTCGCCCGTTGCTGCTTCTGCACTGAGCAGGCGCTGTTTAAAAGCGGCAAGCTCTGCGCTGTCTGCCCGCTGCTCCAATGCTTCCAACTGTTCGTGCCATTGCATTTGCTGGATAAGAAACTCGCCGTCCTGAATGGTCGCTTCCAGCGGCAACTCAGCACCGTTTAAGGTCAGCAGGTACAGGGCGCGGCTCGCGGGTTTTTTTAAGCACTGAAACGCTTCATTAAGATGGGCCGCTTCGAGCAATGCGCGCTGCTGCTCGGCCTCGCTTGCGCCAACAAAGCGGTCGGGGTGTACCCGACTTGCCAGCTCGCGGTAGCGTTCGCCAAGCGTTTTAAGGTCAAGATTAAAATCCGGCGCAAGGCCAAAGCGAAGAAAATGATTGGCTTCAGACACTAAAACTCTCACCGCAGCCGCATTCGCCGCGCACATTCGGGTTGTTGAACTTAAAGCCTTCGTTTAAGCCTTCGCGGACAAAATCAAGCTCGGTGCCATCGAGGTAGAGCAAGCTTTTAGGGTCAATCACTACTTTGATACCGTGGCTTTCAAAGACGCTATCGGTCTCGGGCAGTTCATCGACAAATTCCAGCACATAGGCAAGACCAGAACAGCCCGTGGTGCGCACGCCAAGACGAATGCCCTGCCCTTTGCCGCGCCCCGCCAACGAGCGTTTGACGTGTTTGGCAGCGGCTTCGGTCATCTTAATTGCCATCGTCAAATCCTCACTATCGATTTAAAAGGTCTAGAGCTGTCCCTGCTTTTGCCGGTAGTCGCGTACCGCCGCTTTGATGGCATCTTCGGCGAGTACCGAGCAGTGGATTTTGACCGGCGGCAGCGCCAGTTCTTCGGCCAGTTCACTGTTTTTAATCAGCGCAGCTTCATCAAGGGTTTTGCCCTTCATCCATTCGGTCGCCAAGGAACTTGAGGCAATCGCCGAGCCGCAGCCGTAGGTTTTAAAACGCGCGTCTTCAATCACGCCCTGCTCATTGACGCGGATTTGCAGGCGCATCACGTCGCCACAAGCGGGCGCACCGACCATGCCGGTGCCGACATTCGGATCGGTGGCAGGCAAGCTGCCGACATTGCGCGGGTTTTCGTAGTGGTCGATGACCTTTTCACTGTATGCCATTGCCTTTCTCCAACTCATCCATCACGGGGTATATCGCTCTGCTGGCGATTTGTTTTTGCGTTTTTAGTGCGCTTGCCACTCGACCTGGGTTAAATCCACGCCTTCTTTATACATATCCCAAAGCGGCGACAATTCGCGCAGCTTATCCACCGCTTTGCGCACCTGCGCGGCGGCGTAGTCCACTTCTTCCATCGTGGTAAAGCGGCCAAAGGAAAATCTGAGCGAACTGTGCGCCAGTTCATCACTTCGCCCCAGCGCACGCAGCACGTAGGAAGGCTCAAGCGAGGCGGAAGTGCAGGCCGAACCGGAAGAGACGGCAATATCTTTAAGCGACATCATCAGTGATTCGCCTTCCACATAGTTAAAACTCAAATTAAGGATATTCGGCACATAGGATTCGCGGCTGCCGTTGAGGTAAATCTCTTCCATACCCTCAAGCTGCGCCATAAAACGCGCACGCAATTCGCTCAAACGCTGGCGCTCGGTCTGCATTTCGGCTTTGGCAATGGCCGCCGCCTCGCCCATGCCGACCATCTGATGGGTCGCCAAGGTACCGGAGCGCATGCCGCGCTCATGACCGCCGCCGTGCATCTGCGCTTCCAGGCGAACGCGCGGTTTGCGCCGCACATAGAGTGCGCCAATGCCTTTTGGCCCGTAAATTTTGTGGGCGCAGAAGGACATTAAATCGACTTTAAGTGAATTAAGGTCTATCTCGACCTTGCCGAATGACTGCGCCGCATCCACATGCAGCAGCACGCCGCGTGAGCGCGTCAACTCGCCAATCGCGGCAATGTCGTTAAGTGTGCCAATCTCGTTGTTGACCTGCATGATGGAAACCAAAATGCTGTCTTCACGCAGCGCGGCTTCTACCTGCTGCGCACTGATCAGGCCGTCTTCGCCGGGTTCAAGGTAAGTGACCTCAAAACCTTCACGTTCCAGTTGGCGGCAGGTATCGAGCACCGCTTTGTGCTCGATTTTTGAGGTGATCAGGTGCTTGCCCTGGCTTTGGTAGAAGTGAGCAACGCCTTTGATGGCCAGGTTGTCCGCTTCGGTCGCGCCGGAAGTCCAGACGATTTCACGCGGGTCTGCACCGACCAGTTCAGCCACTTGGCGGCGGGCGTTTTCCACCGCTTCTTCGGCCTTCCAGCCGAACAGGTGCGAACGCGAAGCCGGGTTGCCGAAGTTGCCATCGAGCGTTAAGCATTCGCACATTTTTTGCGCAACGCGCGGGTCAACCGGGGTGGTCGCGGAGTAATCCAGGTAAATCGGCAGTTTCATCGCTAATTCTCTAAATGCGCTGTTTGGCTTAATCAATGGCTGAGGCTTGTATTTTGTCTTGCAAGGCAAAAGCACCGAGGTGCGGCATATGCAAAATCTGTGTGGCGGCGCGTTGACGAAGGTCTTGACGCTCGGCAACCGCTTGTACCTCGCGGCGGGCGACCAAATCCCCCAAGCTGATGGCGTTTAAAAATACATGGATTTGCTCACTCAAGTCGCACCACAGATGGTGGGTCAAGCAGGTATCGCCCTGATGGCAGTCACCCTGCCCGCCACAGCGCGTGGCATCGACCGACTCATCGACCGCATCAATCACTTGCGCGATCTGTACGCTGTGCATGTCGCGAGACAATTGATAGCCACCGCCCGGCCCGCGCACGCTGGATACCAGATTGCGGCGGCGCAATTTGGCAAAAAGCTGCTCCAGATAAGACAGGGAAATCCCCTGTCTTTCAGAAATATCCGACAAAGACACCGGCTCACCCTTGGCATGCAACGCCAAATCGAGCATGGCGGTGACGGCGTAGCGACCTTTGGTGGTCAGGCGCATGGCACGGCTCCATTGCGTTGAAACATCGTATGCTTGGCGCGATTGTGCTATTCCTTAGTAATTAAGTCAAGTATAAGCCACCGTTTTCTTATTGAAGATGTCAGGCTTTTTCTGACTTGTCCTGATCCGTTTTAAACCCTTCACAGCAAATCTCGGGCAGTTCTTTGGCGCAGTAGTCGCTGCCCAAGGCTTTAAGGGCGGTGCACATGCCTTCCAAGCGGTCATCCACCGCTTGCAAATGCTCAAGCAGGCCGCCGATGGCACGGGCGACCGGGTCGGGCATATCTTGGCTTAAGCCATAAGCATCAAAGCCGAATTTATCGGCTATCGCCTGTTGCATCGCTTTGCGGGTTTGTTCCTCGTTGGTATTGGCCTTGGGAATAATCCGCCCGGGAATACCCACTACGGTCGCCCCCGCCGGTACGGCGCGGGTAACCACCGCATTGGAGCCGATCCGTGCGCCCGCGCCCACGCTAAAAGGCCCCAGCACTTTAGCGCCCGCGCCCACGACAACGCCTGCTTCCAGGGTGGGATGGCGCTTGCCTTTATCCCAACTGGTGCCGCCCAAGGTAACGCCTTGGTAAAGGGTGACATCGTCGCCAATTTCTGCCGTTTCACCAATCACCACACCCATGCCGTGGTCAATAAAAAAACGCCGCCCGATTTTTGCGCCGGGGTGGATTTCTATGCCGGTCAACCAGCGAGCAAAATTCGATACCGCCCGTGCCAGCCATTTCCAATGCCAGCGCCACAGAGCATGCGCCAAACGATGCAGCCAGAGCGCGTGCAGACCGGGGTAGCAAGTCAATACTTCAAAGGTATGGCGCGCCGCCGGGTCGCGGGCAAATACGCTTTGAATGTCTTCACGCATGGCAGCCAACATCGTTATCACCCCCTCTTTTCTACGGCGCTCAGGATACCGCGCAGAATATTAAGCTCAGTGCGTTCCAGCGCCGTGCGAGCAAATAATCGGCGCAGCTTGGGCATTAGATTCATGGGTTTGGCCGGGTCTAAAAACGCAACTTGCTGCAACACCCTTTGTAGATGGGTATAAAAATGCTCCAGCTCATCGACCTGCGCCAGCGGCTCTTGCGCTTTTTTACAAACCCCGTTGATCAGGTGCGATTGCAAAGCCGCCATGCGCAGTTCATAAGAGAGCACCTGCACCGCCGCCGCAAGGTTGAGCGAGCTAAACGCCGGATTACTGGGAATTTGTACCTGAAACTGGCAACGCTGCAACGCTTCATTGCTCAAACCCACACGTTCATTGCCAAACAACAGCGCGACCGTTTCGCCCTGCACGGCTTGCTTCAGCATTTTTCCCGCCGCTTCACGTGGATCAAGCAGCGGCAGTGAAATATGCCGGCTGCGTGCACTCACGCCAAAAACCTGCACGCAGCCGCTTATCGCCTGCGGCAAGTGATCCACCACTTGCACCGCTTCCAGCACATCTACAGCGCCCGCTGCACGAGCGCTTGCGACCACGCTTGGAAATTCCATCGGCGAGAGCAAAACCCATTGCGACAATCCCATCGTCTTTAAAGCCCGCGCCGCCGCGCCGATATTGCCGGGATGACTGGTGCCTTCCAGCACCACGCGAATGTTTTGCAGCAAGTGTTTACCCACTTAAGGCGAGAAAAAAAGCAGGTAAGGGTACCTGAGCAAGGCGGCAAAATAAATCATGACGCCGTTTTTATAAACTTGAAATCAGCCTGCCTGCCCCCATATCCAGCGTTCATTTGGATTGATTGGAGAGCACCCTTGACCACCATCGTTTCTATTCGCCGTCATGGTCAGGTCGTGATGGGCGGCGACGGGCAGGTTTCCCTCGGTAATACGGTCATGAAGGGCAACGCCAAAAAAGTCCGCCGTCTTTATCACGGGCAGGTGCTGGCCGGTTTTGCCGGGGCGACGGCGGATGCCTTTACCCTGTTTGAACGCTTTGAAGGCAAGCTGGAAAAACACCAAGGCCATTTGATACGCGCGGCGGTGGAGCTTGCCAAAGATTGGCGCACCGAACGCGCACTAAGCCGACTGGAGGCGCTGCTCGCCGTTGCCAATAAAGAGGCCTCGCTGATTATCAGCGGCAATGGCGATGTGATTGAACCGGAACACGGGCTGATTGCCTTAGGTTCCGGCGGCAACTACGCACAGGCCGCAGCGCTCGCCCTGCTGGAAAAAGCCGATCCTGAGATGAGCGCCGAGGAAATCACCGAAACCGCACTTAATATCGCCGCCAATATCTGCGTATTTACCAATCACAACCTTACACTGGAAGTGCTGAACGGCGCTGCCTGACCCCTTTTTTATTGAACTTAAGAGCATTCCATGTCCTTACTCCCGCGCGAGATAGTCCAAGAACTCGACCGCCATATCATCGGCCAGGGCGAAGCCAAACGCGCCGTTGCCATTGCCCTGCGCAGCCGCTGGCGGCGCATGCAGTTAGATAGCGAACTGCGCAGCGAAGTCACCCCGAAAAACATCCTGATGATAGGTCCCACTGGCGTTGGCAAAACCGAAATTGCCCGAAGGCTCGCCAAACTGGCGGCTGCGCCCTTTATCAAGGTGGAAGCGACCAAATTCACCGAAGTGGGCTATGTTGGCCGCGACGTGGAGTCCATCATCCGCGATTTGGCCGATACTGCGCTCAAAATGCTGCGCGAGCAGGAAATGCTCAGATTGCGTGATTTAGCCGAAGATGCCGCCGAAGAGCGCATTTTAGACGCACTGCTGCCGCCCGCCCGTGACGGACAGCCTGCCGAAGACAGCAACACGCGCCAGTTATTTCGCAAACGCCTGCGCGAAGGCCAGCTTGACGACAAAGACATTGAAATCGAACTGGACGACCTGCCCGGCCATGTGGAAATCATGGGGCCGCCCGGCATGGAAGAAATGACCAACAAAATGCAGGAGTTGTTCGCCAATTTGGGGCGCGGCAGAAGCCGCACGCGCAAGCTCAAAATCAAAGAAGCACGGCGCTTGGTGCGTGACGAAGAAGCGGCCAAGCTGGTCAATGAAGACGAACTCAAAGCCCGTGCGCTGGAATCCGTCGAACAAAACGGCATTGTATTTATTGACGAAATCGACAAAATCGCAGGTTCAGGCCACAGCCACGGCGCGGATGTCTCGCGCGAAGGCGTGCAGCGCGACCTGCTGCCGCTGATTGAAGGCTGCACAGTCAATACGCGCTTAGGCATGCTCAAGACCGACCATATTTTGTTTATTGCCTCCGGTGCGTTCCACCTGTCCAAACCCAGCGACCTGGTGCCGGAACTGCAAGGCCGCCTGCCCATCCGCGTAGAACTCAAAGCGCTCACGCCGCAAGACTTTGAACGCATCCTGACGGAACCACACGCCTGCTTGACCCAGCAATACGCCGCGCTTTTGGCGACCGAAGGCTTAAGCGTGGAATTTTCCCAAGAGGGCGTTGCCCGCATTGCCGAAATTGCCTGGCAAATCAATGAGAAAACCGAAAACATCGGTGCCCGTCGCCTGCATACCTTGCTGGAAAAACTGCTGGAAGATGCCTCTTTTAATGCGGAAATCTTAAGCCAACAGCAAAATGGCAAGGCGCTTTGCGTCGATAGCGCCTATGTCAACGAAAAACTCGGCGAACTTTCGCAAGATGAGGATTTATCGCGCTACATTCTCTAACTTATGCGCATTCCAACCAGCATCAAACTGCACAAACGCTCGCAAACGCTGGAACTTTCTTACAGCGCTTTCGAGCGTTACCTATTGCCCGCCGAGTTTTTGCGGGTCTATTCGCCATCCGCCGAAGTGCGCGGACACGGCAAGGAAGTGCTGCAATACGGCAAACAGTACGTTGCACTCACCCGCCTTGAACCGGCCGGACAATACGCACTAAAACTCTATTTCGACGACGGCCACGAAAGCGGCCTGTACAGTTGGGATTATTTGGAGCATCTGGCGCAAAACCAACAGAGTCTGTGGCAGGACTATCTCTGCAAATTACAAGCCGCCGGCAAATCCCGCGACCCGCATGAGACGGTGGTGAAATTGATGCTGTAGATAGATTGACATCCGCGCTCTTGACCTGTCTGGCAGCAACATACTCTGGGCTTTGTCAAATCACTCAAACTGCGCGTTCGGTGCAGACACTCGACGGGTGAATCTCTCTGTGGTGACGAAGGCCACAACGACCGGCAGGAACGGTTCGGACAGCGCGTTCGGTTGATTTCAAGATGACGAAAAAAGCTCGGCATGGGTGCCGGTGCGGGTAAACACCACCATGCCATGCTTGCCCGTATCGTCCAATCTGTAGATCAGCAGAAAGTCGCCGCCAACATGACATTCACGATGATTTTTCCAATCGCCTGTGAGCGGGTGATCCAGCCATTCGGGCGGTAGCGGGCTATGGTTGGCAACCAGCCGCAGCATGACTTCTTTGAGCTTGTGCATGTCATATCGGCCAGAGCGTGACAGGCGCTGCCAGTCCTTGAGAAATTCTCGGGTATAGTCAGACCCACACGGCAGGGTTGCCCGTTTACTGGCTGCTGGCTTTTTCAAGGTCATCGATCAAGGCATCGGCACTGGCAAAACGCGCGTGGTGGTTTTTGATAATGCTCTCGGCTTCATCGATGGCGGCACGGCTGGCCGCGTTCGGGGTTTTGATGGCAAAGGGCAATGCCTGGTCAGCGGCAATGCGCGTCAGGAATACGCGAACGGCATCAGAAACGGTCAATCCCATCGCGGTCAGGGCTTGCGTGGCCTGCGTCTTGACGGATTCGTTGACGCGGACGTGAATCATGGTGGAAGAAGTCATGATGGCTTCCCGTTCAGGTGGTTGCTGCGATGAGATACATTGTATCTCAAAAGGAGGTGCGAGCAGCAAAAAACATCAATGCCTTAATAAAGGACAGGTTGAACAAGTGCTGGATCCATGACAGAAAAACGGCCATGAATCAGTATGTCTAAACTTTTAAAAGAAATTGAACTCGATTTTATATAACAGTGCACAACACCTAAAATCGATATTTGTCAGATCGAGTCTAAATTTATGCATGCCCTTTCGTCGTTAACGCAGCCGAATTCGAGTGCGTTAAAACGCCCGCGCTAAACCGCAGCGATCAGCCGTTCAATAGCGGGTTGTTCGCGTCGTTCCAAGTGCCACAGATCGTAATCGGTCTGTACCGCAAGCCAAGTTCGAGCGCGGCCAATACCGGCTCTCTCCAAACGCAAGGCGAGGTCAGGGCTAATTGGAGCGCGACCATGCAGTACCCGCGACAAATGTTCACGGCCATAACCCAAATGTCGTGCAAGTACGGCCACTTTCATATTCAAGGCGTGCAACACATCCTCACGCAGAATTTCCCCCGGGTGGGGTGGGTTAAATATTGTCATAACAATACCTCTGCTAGTGATAGTCCAGATAGTCCACCAACTCAACGCCATTCACTGTAAAACGGAATATCACGCGCCAGTTGCCACTAATGCCGATAGACCAAAAACCAGCCAAGTTGCCTTTCAGTGCGTGCAGTCGAAAGCCGGGCAAGTCCATATCAGCAGGGACGGTTGCGCGGTCAAGCAAAAGCAATGCGCGACCCAGTTTTGCGGCATGTTCGGCACGAATGCCACGGGTACTGCCGGTTTCGTAGAACAGGCGCAGCCCTTTATGGCGAAAGCTGATAATCATGCGGGCGACTGTGACATGTTACATCACGCTTTGCAATGCGGGGTGACAACCTAGATACAGAAGCGTAATCAGAAGCCACGCCTTACCTTCCTTTTGGGGATAGCAGCGGTTTTTATTGCGATTTGTCAGATAAAGTCTAAATTTCTACGCCTTAGCAGTACCGACCCGATCGAATAGCCCGCACCAAAAGAGCAGAGCACGCCCAGCGCACCTTGGGCTAAGTCTTGTTGATGCAGGTGGAAGGCGATGACTGAACCGGCCGAGCTGGTATTGGCGTAGCGGTCGAGGATAACAGGCACTTCTTGCTCGCTCGCTTCACGCCCTAAAACGCGGCGGGCAATCAATTGGTTCATGGTTAAATTGGCCTGATGCAACCAAAAACGCGCAATATCACTGGCGGCCAGTTGATGTTCGGCCAGATGCGTTTCAATCAATTCGGCGACCATTGGGCAGACTTCTTTAAACACTTTGCGGCCTTCTTGCACAAAGAGTTTATCGAACGCAGCACTATCTTCATCTTCGGCGCGATTTAAAAAGCCAAAGTTATTGCGGATATTGTTGGAAAAACGGGTCGCCAGTTTGCTGCCCAGCACTTCCCATTGTTGATTAGAGCTGGCAAGGTCTTTTCGCTCCAACAATAAAGCGGTAGCGGCATCACCAAAAATAAAATGACTGTCGCGGTCACGAAAATTTAGATGGCCACTGCAAATTTCTGGATTAACCAGCAAAATCGCCTTCGCCTGTCCGCTTTGCAGCAAGCCGCAAGCGGCAGAAAGGCCAAAGGTTGCCGACGAGCAGGCAACGTTCATATCCCAAGCAAAACCGTCCACCCCCAGCGCCGCTTGCACTTCAATGGATAGCGCCGGATATGCGCGCTGCAAGTTGGAGCAGGCAACGATAACGCCGTCTATGTCCGCCGCCGTGCGTCCGGCGCGTTGCAACGCCTCACGCGCGGCAGCGGTTGCCATTTCGCAGAGAATGCTTGGGCTTTCGTTGCTGCGCACAGGCAAATACGGACGCATGCGTTCAGGGTCGAGAATGCCTGCTTTATCCATCACAAAACGGCTTTTAATGCCGGAGGCTT
Source organism: Ventosimonas gracilis (assembly GCF_001580025.1). GTDB lineage: Bacteria > Pseudomonadota > Gammaproteobacteria > Pseudomonadales > Pseudomonadaceae > Ventosimonas > Ventosimonas gracilis. Next base: position 18,975 of record NZ_LSZO01000192.1, read on the forward strand.
TTTCGATAAAGGCACTGCTGGATTCAGTCAGCGGCTGCACCTCGCCGCACTCGATGGCTTCACTGTTTTGCTGATTAAAACGCTGCACGTAAGCATTAAAGGAAGCGACCAGTTCATCATTGGAGATGCTGTGCGCCGGGGTATAAAGACCGCTGCCGCTGATCACGACCTTATGCATAAAGTGTCCTCGTAAGTTAGCCAAGACGGGCAATACGCTGCACAAGACGCTGTTGTAATGCACTCAGTTCAGCAGCCTCAGCACGTCCTGAACCATGGCAAGACAGCGCTTTATCGTTGTAGCGAGGAATAATGTGCATATGCAGATGAAACACCGTCTGCCCGGCAGGGGCGCCGTTAAATTGCATGATTTGCACGCCATCCGGCTGTAATTCTTCTACCAATATCTGGCTAAGTTTTTGTACGACGAGCATCAGTTTACCGAGCGTCTGCCCGTCCACATCCAAGAGATTACGGGCGCGAGCCTGTTTGGGGATGACCAGCGTATGGCCGAAAGACTGCGGAAACAAATCAAGAAAAGCAAGGCAATCTTCATCTTCATACAGCTTGTAGCAATCTGCCTTGCCCGCGAGGATTTGGGCAAAGATATTGCTCTCGTCGTAAGTGCCGTGCAGGCTCATAAATCCTTACCTCGGTTAAGCGTAACAAAGTGCGCACCTTAGCTTTTTTCGCTTCTCTTGTAACGATGCCCTTTGCGTAAGCCTAGGCGCATTGGGTAGCATGCGCAGTTCTTTAAGCGTCTGTGTCATAGAAACTGGAGACTGGTTATGGCTTGGAATGAACCCGGGGGCAACCCGCACAATCAAGACCCTTGGGGAAACCGTCCACGTGGCGGCAATAACCAAGGCCCGCCGGATTTGGACGAAGCCTTCCGCAAGTTACAAGACAAGCTCAACGATATGTTTGGCGGCAAAAAACGTCCGAATAACGGCGGTAACAATAGTGGCGACGGTAAACGCGGCAGCTTGGGGCTGCTGGGGCTTGCAGCGGTGGTACTGCTCGGCTTTTGGCTGTACAACGCCATTTACGTGATCGATGAACAAGAGCAGGCGGTGATTTTGCGCTTCGGCCAATACCACCGCACGGTAGGTCCCGGGCTTAACTTCTACCTGCCGGTCATTGAGCGCAAATTCCAGGAAAACGTCACCCGTGAACGCGCCTACAGCAAGCAAGGGCAGATGCTAACCGAAGATGAAAACATCATCGAAGTCCCGCTAACGGTGCAGTACCGCATCAGCAATCTGCAAGACTTTGTGCTGAATGTCGCCAATCCTGAGCTGAGCTTGCAGCAATCGACCGATAGCGCCGTTCGCCACGTGGTCGGCTCCACCGCGATGGACCAAGTGCTCACGCAAGGCCGCGAGCTGATGGCGAGCGAGGTCAAAGAACGCCTGCAAAGTTTTATGGATACCTACCAAACCGGCATTACCGTCACCCAAGTCAACCTGCAAAGCGCCGCCGCGCCGCGTGAAGTACAAGATGCCTTTGACGACGTTATCCGCGCCCGCGAAGAAGAACAGCGCGAGAAAAACCAGGCCGAAAGCTACGCCAACGGCGTAGTACCGGAAGCGCGTGGTCAAGCGCAGCGCATTTTGGAAGACGCCAGCGGCTACCGTGAAGAAGTGATTGCACGCGCCGAAGGTGAAGCCAAACGCTTTAGCCAACTGCTCACCGAATACGAAAAAGCCCCGCAAGTCACCCGCGAGCGCCTGTATCTGGACAGCATGCAAGGGCTACTTAGCAACACCAGCAAAATCCTGTTAAGTGGCGGCAATGAAAAAGGCGGGCAGAACAGCCTGATTTACCTACCGCTCGATAAATTGATGGAAAACCGCGCCGCTACGGCCACTTCATCAACCATTCTTTCCGGCACCGACGCCACTGGCACGGCTCGCCCAAGCAACAACGAACCACTGCGCGACCTGCGTTCAAGGGAGAGCCGCTAATGAACGGCAAAGCACTGATTGGCCTGATTTTTGGCGCACTCGTCCTAGCCCTTGGCTGGAACAGCTTTTATATCGTCCTGCAAACCGAACGCGCCGTTTTACTGCGCTTTGGTAAGGTGGTCGAGTCGGATGTCAAACCGGGTCTGCACCTTAAAATCCCCTATATCAACCAAGTACGCAAATTCGACGGCAGGTTAATGACGCTGGATGCGATCACTTCACGCTTTTTGACGCTGGAGAAAAAAGCGCTGATGGTCGATGCCTTCGCCAAATGGCGCGTGCGTGATGCCGAGCGCTTCTATACCGCGACCTCCGGCCTTAAGCAGATTGCCGACGAACGCCTGTCGCGCCGTTTGGAAGCCTCGCTGCGCGACCAGTTTGGCAGTCGCACCCTGCATGAGGCGGTATCCGGCGAGCGCGACGCGCTGATGGCACAAGTGACCGCCTCACTCAACCGTTCGGTACAAAACGAATTGGGCGTAGAAGTGATTGACGTGCGCGTCAAAGCCATTGATTTGCCACGCGAAGTCAACCGCAGCGTGTTTGAACGCATGGCCTCCGAGCGCGAACGCGAAGCGCGCGAGCACCGCGCCAAGGGTAAGGAACTGGCCGAAGGCATCCGCGCCGATGCGGATCGCCAGCGCCGTGTCATCATCGCTGAAGCCTACCGCGAGTCGGAAATCAAGCGTGGTGAAGGCGATGCTGAAGCGGCGCGGATTTACGCCGCCGCCTACGGCCAAAACCCCGAGTTCTACGCCTTCTACCGCAGCCTGCAAGCCTACCGCGAGAGCTTTGCCGACAAACGCGACGTGCTGGTGTTAGACCCATCCAGCGACTTCTTCCAATACCTGGAACGCGGTGCTCGCTAAATCATGCCCGCTTCCCTTAAGTTGCCCTTGGTGGATTTATGGCTTAATCCAATCCACCAAGGTGATTGTTTGCAAATCATGCAATCGCTACCGGAAAACAGTATCGATTTAGTGATGACTTCCCCGCCTTACAATATTAAAAACAGCACCGGCAACGGCCTTAAATGCGGCAAAGGTGGCAAATGGGCCAATGCCGCGTTAATCGAACCCTGATAAGCCCTTCCCCGGAATTTTAAAAAATGATCCAAGCTGAGCGCTGGTTATTGCCTGATGGCATTGAAGAAGTGCTGCCGCCGCAAGCGGCGCGTATTGAGGCGGCGCGGCGCGAGGTGCTGGATTTGTTTGCGCGCTGGGGTTATGAGTTTGTGATTACCCCGCATATTGAGTTCTTGGAATCGCTTTTAACCAGCGCAAGTGCCGATTTGGATTTGCGCACCTTTAAAGTGACCGACCCGCTATCCGGCCGGCAAATGGGCTTGCGAGCCGATATTACCCCGCAAGTCGCGCGAGTGGATGCGCACAGTCTGGGGCGTGCAGAGCCTACCCGATTGTGCTATGCGGGCAGTGTGCTGCATACCCGTCCGCGTGCGCTGGCCACTTCGCGCAGCCCCATTCAATTGGGCGCGGAGCTTTACGGCGATGCCAGCGGCGAAAGCGATATCGAGGTGATCAGCCTGATGCTTGCCATGCTGGAACAAATGCAAGTAAAAGGCGTGCATCTGGATTTGGGGCACGTTGGCATTTACCGCGCACTGGCAAAATCGGCTCAATTACCTGCTGAACGGGAGCAGCAGTTATTCGATGCCTTGCAGGCCAAAGCCTGTGATGAGGTGGCCGCCTTAACCCAAGCTCTGGATCAGCCGCTAAAAAGCATGCTATGCGCCCTGCCCCGCCTGTGCGGCGGGAAAGAGGTGCTCGCCCGGGCGAAAACGCAGCTTGGCTCCGCAGCTGATGAGGTGAAAGTCGCCATTGATGCACTGGAACATATCGCAAACGCCCTGGCCGAACGCTGGCCGGATTTACCGCTGCATTTTGACCTCGCCGAACTGCGCGGCTACCACTATCACAGCGGTGTGGTATTTGCAGCTTTTGTTCCTGCTGTCGGCGGTGCGATTGCCCAAGGCGGGCGCTATGACGATATCGGTGCGCAATTTGGTCGCGCCCGTCCGGCGACCGGTTTTTCCACCGATTTAAAAACCTTGACCGACCTTGGCCAATTTGAGCCTCCCGCTGTCGCCGCACCGATTTGGGCACCGCCAAGCAGCGAGCCTTCGCTTTGGCATGCCATTTTGCGGCTAAGGCAAAGCGGGCGGCGCGTGATTCAGGCGCTGCCCGGGCAAGATTTATCAGCGGCTCGCGCCGCAGGCTGTACGCAGCAACTACTGTTTACTAAAGGCAGTTGGCAACCGATGCCGCTGCCGCCGTTGCAATCAACCTTGAGAGAGTAAAGATGGCTAGAAATGTCGTCGTGCTGGGCACCCAATGGGGTGATGAAGGCAAGGGCAAAATCGTTGACCTGTTGACCGAACAAGCCGCCGCCGTGGTGCGTTACCAAGGCGGCCACAATGCCGGTCATACTTTGGTGATTGATGGCAAAAAAACCGTCTTGCACCTTATCCCTTCCGGCATTTTGCGTGAAGGCGTGCAGTGCTTGATTGGCAACGGCGTAGTGGTCGCCCCCGATGCCCTGCTTAAAGAAATCGGCGAGTTGGAACAAAACGGCGTGCCGGTGTGCGAGCGCCTGCGCTTAAGCCCGTCCTGCCCGCTGATATTGCCGTTTCACGTGCGCCTTGACCTCGCCCGTGAAAAAGCCCGCGGCGCGGCCAGCATCGGCACCACCGGGCGCGGCATAGGTCCTGCTTATGAGGATAAAGTCGCGCGGCGCGGTTTGCGCTTGGGCGATTTGCTGCACCGCGAGCGTTTCGCTGGAAAACTCGGCGAACTGCTCGACTACCACAACTTTGTGCTGGTCAATTACCACAAAGAAGCGCCGGTTGATTTTCAAGAGACGCTGGACCTGTGTCTTATCTGGGCTGAACAACTCGCGCCGATGCTGGCCGATGTCACCAGCTTGCTGCACGGACTGCGCCGCGCCGGTAAAGACATTATGTTTGAAGGGGCGCAAGGCGCACTACTCGACATTGACCACGGCACCTATCCGTTCGTCACCAGCTCCAGCACCACGGCAGGCGGCACGGCGACCGGCTCCGGCTTCGGCCCGCTGTATCTTGACTATGTGCTGGGCATTACCAAGGCGTACACCACCCGCGTGGGTTTTGGGCCGTTCCCGACTGAACTGTTTGATGAGGTCGGCAAAGCGCTGTCCGAGCGCGGCCAAGAAGTCGGCGCAACCACCGGGCGGGCGCGGCGCTGCGGCTGGTTTGACGCGGTCAACCTGCGCCGCGTGGTCGAAGTGGGCAGTATCAGCGGTCTTTGCTTGACCAAGCTCGATGTACTCGACAGCTTGCCCACACTGCGTCTGTGCGTGGCTTATGAAGACGAGAACGGCAGGCCGGTCGAAGCACCGACCGATGCCGACAGCTACCTAGGCCTTAAACCGGTCTACGAGGAACTGCCCGGCTGGCAGCAATCCACCCAAGGTATCAAGCACCTGGAAGACCTGCCGAGCAACGCCCGCGCCTATATCAAACGGGTTGAAGAGTTGGTCGGCGTGCCCATTGACATCATATCCACCGGCCCTGATCGCAGCGAGACCATCATCTTGCGCCATCCATTTGGCTAAGCCCTGCAACTTGCCGTATCGCCGGCCACAAACAACGCCACTTTGCGGCTGCCGGAATGAATCGCCTTAGGCGTGAATCCGGCAAAGCGGCGGATGGAGTGGCTAAAGTGCGTGGCATCCGGATAGCCGTAGTTGAGCGCAAAATCGGTCAGACTGGTTTGCTCTTTGAGGTGATAAAGCAAGCTGCGTGCGCGGTGCCAAGCGCGATAGCTGCGAAAAGGTGCACCGACTTCGGCTTTAAACAGGTGCAAAAAGCGTGAAGTGGAAAGACAGGCCTGCTCGGCGCACTCCTCAGCGCTTAGCGTGATATTGGGGCTGGCTTTAAGCCGCTCCAGCACCTTTTGCACACGCACATCCAGTCTTCGCGCCGCCAGCGGCTCGCCAAAAAACGCACGGTCAAACTCGTCATTGCTGGCGTAACGACAAGCGCCAACAGTGCGCAGCAATTCCAGCGCCGCGTGCATCTTCTGCGCCAATTCGCCCGCCTGCACGGCACCGCTTGGCTGCTGCAAAGGCGCTGGCAATGCCGAAAACTTCAGCGTTTCCGGCTCCAGCAGCAGTAAGCAGCCAATCGAGCGCTCATCAAAGGCAAGCCAATGCTTGCACCAAGGCTGCACAATAGAAAACTTCGCGGATTGCCAATCGCTGCCTTTATCGCCAATACGAATACGGTGCGCCCCTTGCAGCGATAAATACAGCGCGAGCGCACCAAAACAGCGCTCAGCGGGTTGGCCTATCACGCCAAGATAAAGAAAACGATCGGTATTAAGCCACATCATCGGTGGCCATTTTTTGTTCGCCTCGCCCAAGGGATTGATACAGGTCGGTAACATACTCGGTAACGCCACTTGATTTAATGGACTCATAAGACTCTCGATACTTCTAACAAACTATTGATAAATAAAGCAACTATCGGTTTCTTTGCCCATTGCGGGTAGCTGCCTTGCAGGCAATGACTTAAGCGCCTGATCACGATTGACGCCCACTTCCTTAGTAACTTGTGTTGATTGACAGTTGCGCGGTATCGACCAAGCGCGCTTGGCATTTTGCTTAAGCGGCTCGGCGCGGGCGATAGTACCCTATCTGAAGCCATGCGGCTTTAGGTCGCAGCAATGCTATACTGCACTAAAAGGAATATAAAAATACCTAAAAAGTATTTTTAAGAATATGTCGCAGTCCCTAGTATCTGCACCCTTCCCTGCCGCACAGACGAAAACTTTTAAGCTATGGCACGCCGCATTTCCCCGGTTATTCCCGGCTTTAGCCTGACCTTGGGCTACAGTCTCGCTTACTTAAGCCTGCTGGTGCTGATTCCGCTCGCCGCCATGTTTATCAAGGCGCTGGATTTATCCTGGACGCAATTTTGGGCGATTGTTAGCCAGCCGCGCACCTTGGCGGCGCTTAAGCTCTCCTTTGGCACAGCCTTCGCCGCCGCCTTGCTCAATGGCCTGGTCGGTACTTTGCTCGCGTGGGTATTGGTGCGCTACCGCTTTGCCGGGCGCAAAGTGATTGAGGCGATGATTGACCTGCCCTTTGCGCTGCCAACCGCCGTTGCCGGAATTGCCCTGACCGCGCTCTACGCGCCCGCAGGGCCGATTGGCAAACTCGCCGCCGAACTTGGGCTTAAACTCGCTTACACACCGATTGGCATTATGCTGGCGCTAACCTTTGTCACCATGCCCTTTGTCGTGCGCACCTTGCAGCCGGTGCTCGCCGATATTCCGCGCGAAGTCGAAGAAGCCGCCGCTTGCCTTGGCGCAAAACCTTTTCAAATCTTTCGCCATATTCTGCTGCCCGCACTGCTGCCCGCCTGGCTTACCGGTTTTGCACTGGCCTTTGCGCGTGGCGTAGGTGAATACGGCTCAGTGATTTTTATTGCTGGTAATATGCCGCTTAAAACCGAAATCCTGCCGCTACTTATTATTGTAAAACTCGACCAATACGATTATGCCGGAGCGGCGGCCATTGGCGTATTGATGCTTTTGGTTTCGTTTAGCCTGTTGCTGCTGATTAACCTGTTGCAGCGGCAAATCAGCAAGCACTAAGAACCAATGGAATGAGATAGATAAATGATAAAATTTATTAATATTCTTATGCTGATGATATGCTCTTTACTATTAAGCGCATGCGGACCTGACACACGCCCAGTGGAGTGCCGAAAACTGCTTGGCAAATGGTGGTTAGTGATTGAACGCATGGAAAAATCCGGGCGCTTTTCCAATGATTTTATCAGGCAACATCGTATACAGCATACCATGGTCAATTTATTGTCAGAGCGCAGTAAAGAAACGACCGAGGAACAAAGAACTGAAAACTGCCTAAAATACGCCGCCATCATTGAACCGCAAATCAAGCTATCCAGAATCATTGGCGAGCTTTCGCAAAATCATTTAGAAGAGCGTTTCCCGCCACCATTAGGCGCTGGTATTGGTGCTAGAAGAAAGTAAATCCATATGTCCATACTGATTAACGCAAACAGCCGCGGAAAAACCCGCATCGGCCGTATCAGCCTGATTGTCTTGGCTTGGCTAGTATTTGCCCTGTTTTTACTGCTGCCGCTCTATGTCGTGTTAAGCGAAGCCTTAAGCCGAGGTCTCGGTACTTTTACCCAGGCCATTAGCGAAGCGGATGCATTATCCGCATTAAAACTCACGCTCATTGCACTGGGTATTTCCGTACCGCTGAATGTGATTTTTGGCGTAGCGGCGGCTTGGTGCGTGGCGAAATTTGAGTTTCGCGGTAAAAGCCTGTTGGTGACTTTAATTGACCTGCCGTTTTCCGTCTCGCCGGTGATTGCCGGTTTAATTTATGTGCTGATGTTTGGTGCACAGGGCTGGCTGGGGCCTTGGCTGGCGGAACATGATATTCAGATTATCTTTGCCGTGCCCGGCATTGTGCTGGCGACTTTATTTGTCACTGTGCCTTTTGTTGCGCGCGAATTAATCCCGCTGATGCAAGAACAAGGCACACAAGAAGAAGAAGCCGCGCGTTTATTAGGCGCAAGTGGCTGGCAAATGTTTTGGCACGTGACCTTGCCCAATATTAAATGGGGTTTAATTTACGGCGTGGTGCTGTGCAGTGCACGGGCAATGGGCGAGTTTGGCGCGGTTTCTGTAGTTTCCGGGCATATTCGCGGGCTGACCAATACCTTGCCGCTGCATGTGGAAATTCTTTATAACGAATATAACCATGTCGCTGCTTTTAGCGTGGCCAGTTTGTTGTTATTACTGGCACTGATTATTTTGCTGATTAAACAGTGGAGCGAAAGCCGCCTTTCGCGCTCGCTGGGTAAAGAGATTAAGGATTAAACATCATGTCCATTGAAATTCGCGGTATCAGCAAAAACTTTAATAGTTTTCGTGCACTTAACACCATCAATCTGGATATTCAAAGCGGCGAATTAGTCGCCCTGTTAGGGCCTTCCGGCTGTGGTAAAACCACATTACTGCGCATTATCGCCGGATTGGAAACACCCGATAGCGGCACTATTGTGTTTCACGGTGAAGACGTATCGCGCCATGATGTACGCGAGCGGCAAGTGGGTTTTGTCTTTCAGCATTACGCACTGTTTCGTCATATGACCGTGTTTGAAAACGTGGCTTTTGGGCTGCGCATGAAGCCCAAAGACGAGCGTCCGAATAAAGAACAAATCACCGAAAAAGTCCACCAATTGCTCAATATGGTGCAACTCGATTGGTTAGCAGACCGTTACCCCGAACAACTTTCCGGCGGGCAGCGCCAGCGCATTGCCTTGGCAAGAGCGCTCGCCGTGGAACCTAAAATCCTGCTGCTGGATGAACCCTTTGGCGCACTGGATGCCAAGGTGCGCAAGGAACTGCGCCGCTGGCTGGCCAGGCTGCATGAAGAGGTCAATCTCACCTCGGTGTTTGTCACCCACGACCAGGAAGAAGCGATGGAAGTGGCCGACCGCATCGTGGTGATGAACAAGGGCAATATCGAACAAATCGGCGCACCGGGCGAGGTTTACGAGCATCCGGCGAGTGATTTTGTCTATCACTTTTTGGGCGATGCCAACCGTTTGTTTGTCGGCAGTGACCATCACGTATTGTTCCGCCCGCATGAAATCTCCCTCTCGCGCGAACCCTTGGAAGGCCATCAACAAGGCGAGGTGCGCGACATCCGCCCGCTCGGTGCGATTACCCGCGTCACCTTAAAAGTGACCGGTCAAGAGGAATTGATCGAAGCCGAAGTGGTTAAGGACCATGAAAGCCTTAACCGTCTTGCCCGTGGTGAGCGGCTGTATTTCAAGCCCAAAGGCGGCGTACCGGTCGCTTCTTGATAAAAAAGCTGCCCACTAGCCAACAAAAGGCTGGGCTGCTTTGCCTTGTCATCGGCTAACAACCCGTGGCAAAGTCCACCCCTGCTTGCGCCGGCGGCTAAAGCTGCCGGAAAAAATGTAAAAACGATATAAGAATATTGGGAATAACAGATTGACTGATACGGCCACCGGGCGTGCTACCGCCATCAATATCCGCTCCGTACGCAAGGTTTATGGCGACCCGCAAAGCGGACTGGTCGCACTGAAAAGCGTTGACCTTGCCATCTTCGATAACGAATTTTTTACCCTGCTCGGGCCTTCCGGTTGCGGCAAAACCACACTGCTTCGGATGATTGCCGGTTTTGAGTTTCCAACCGACGGGCAAATCCTGCTCTACGGCGAAGACATTGCCAGCCGTGCGCCCTATGACCGACCGGTCAATACCGTGTTTCAACACTATGCGTTATTTCCGCATATGAGCATTAGCGAAAACCTCGCCTTCGGCCTGCAATCGCACCCAATGGGCAAGCGTTTGAGCAAGGCTGAGATCGCAACACGCGTGGAAGAAATGCTGACACTGGTACAGATGCAAGATTTTGCGAGGCGCAAACCGGCGCAGCTTTCCGGCGGACAGCAGCAGCGCATTGCGCTGGCCCGCGCCTTGGCACCACAGCCTAAAGTCCTCTTGCTGGATGAACCGCTGTCCGCGCTGGACTTAAAACTGCGCCAAGCCATGCGCGAAGAGCTAAAAAGCATCCAGGCGAAAACCGGCATTACCTTTATTTTTGTCACCCATGACCAAGAAGAAGCACTCGCCATGTCCGACCGTATCGCTGTGCTGGCAAGCGGGCAGGTGCAGCAGGTCGGCACGCCGGCAGAGATCTACGAAAAACCGCTCAACCGTTTTGTCGCGGACTTTATCGGCGAAACCAATTTCCTCCCCGCCACGGTGGAGCATTTGCAGCAAGGTCAGGCGCTGTGCCGCATTGCCGGTGGGCAAGTGCTTGCCAGCGAAGCGCGTGAAGGTATCCGTCAAGGCGAGGCCGTCACCCTTTCCATCCGTCCCGAACGCCTCTCCCTGCTCGCCTCAGACAGCGCAGACAGCACGCCTTGCACCTTGCAGGGTGCCAGCTATCTGGGCACTGACTGGCAATATCAGGTAAAACTGGAAGACGGCAGCACACTACGCATCCGCACGCCCAATCAGGCAGGTCTCGGCCAATTTGCCCTTGGCGAACGGCTTTCCCTGCAATTTACGGCAGGCTGCGCCAGCCTGCTATTGGATTAAGCCATGACTGCGCTCAATCCACTGGAACGCCGCCGGGCGCTGGCCGGACTTTTAGGGGTCAGTCCGGCGCTGTTGGTGATCGGCCTTTTCCTGATTGTGCCGATTGTTATTTTGGCCGCTTACTCGTTGATGCAGGCCGACCCCTACGGCGGCGTACAGGCCGCCTTTAGCAGCGAGGCCTGGTATTCGCTGCTCTACGAGCGCGACCTTGACGACAACCTCGCCTTTGCCTGGTCCTATTTGCAGGTTGCCGGTCGTTCCGTTTCGATTGCCGGGGCGACCACCTTGATCACATTGCTCGCAGGTTTCCCGGTCGCGGTATGGCTTGCCATGCAGCCCGCCTCGCGCCGTCCGCTGCTGATCTTCTTGATTACCCTGCCGTTTTGGGTCAATTTGCTTATTCGCACCTATGCATGGATTTTGCTGCTGCGCGACAGCGGCTTTATTAACAGCGCCTTGCTCGCCACCCGCCTGATAGAACAACCCATCCCGCTGCTCTACAACAATGGCGCGGTGCTGCTGGGCTTGGTCTACACCTACTCGCCCTTTGTGGTGCTGCCGATTTATGCCACTTTGGAAAAAATGGACGTTCGCCTGCTTGAAGCCGCGCAAGACCTTTATGCCTCGCGTCTGCGCACATTATTTAAAGTGGTGCTGCCACTGGCCAAACCCGGGATTATCGCCGGAGCGGTGCTGACCTTTATCCCTTGCCTGGGGGCTGTGGTCGCGCCAGAACTGCTAGGCGGCGGCACAAAAATGATGCTGGGCAATTTGATTTACCGCCAGTTTAGCGATTCGCGCAACTGGCCGTTTGGCGCGGCACTGGCGCTGGCTTTAATGGCGGTAGTGATGTTGGCGCTGACCTTTTACGCGCTGCGCTTAAGTAAAAAACAAGAGGAAGCTGCTTAAATGGCCATCGCAAAAAAACGCCGCAGCGTACAGGATTTTCCCGGATTTGGCAGTTTTAGCCTGCTATTTTATATCTATCTTTATGCGCCGATTTTGGTGTTGATTTTATATTCCTTTAATGCCGGTAATTCAGCGACCATCTGGGAAGGCTTTAGTTTTGCCTGGTATAAAGTCGCCTTTACCAATCCGGCGCTACGTAATGCGGCCTTTAACAGCCTGATCATTGCACTGTGCTCCAGTTTAATCGCTACAGCAATTGCAACCTTGGCCGCGCTGGCCACTTCACGCGGCGCCAAATTTAAAGGGCTTAAACTGTCAATGGGCATGATTATGCTGCCCCTGGTATTGCCGGAAATTGTCGTCGGGGTTGCTACCCTTGCCTTGTTTGCAAGTTTAGGATTAGCCTTGGGTTACGGCAATTTAATTATTGCGCACACGGTCTTTTGCATTCCCTTTGCCTTTTTACCGATTCGCGCCCGTTTAAATGATATGGATTTATCCTTGGAGCAAGCCGCAGCGGATTTATACGCCGGCCCCTTTAGAACCTTTTATAAAGTGACCCTGCCGCTATTATTGCCCGGCATTATGTCCGGCTTGATGCTCGCTTTTATTGTATCGATGGATAACTTTGTTATTTCCATGATGGTATCCCAGGCGGGCACTACCACTTTACCGATATTTATTTTTGGCCTGCTGCGTATGGGGCTAAGCCCGGATGTCAATGCTATCTCGACTTTGATTATTATCGTCTCGGTAATAGTCGTTAGCCTGTCCTGGATGATTGGCAACCGCAAAAACTAAAAACAACGGAGTTTTAACAATGAAAAAGCCCTTTAAAACAACACTGGCCGCTTTTGCCGCCAGCTTTTTATTCAGCAGCAGCGCCCTTGCCGCTGGACAAGTCAACATCTTTAGCTGGAGCGGTACCTTCGCGCCAGAGGCGCTGAAAAAATTTGAAGCCGAAACCGGTATTAAGCCGACCATCGACGCTTACGATTCCAACGAAACCCTGCTCGCCAAACTTAAACAAGGTGGCAGCGGTTATGACGTCATTTCACCGACCCATGAGTTTTTGCCGATTTTAATCAGTGAAGGCTTAATAACGCCCTTTAATCCGGCGGGCGAGGCTTATTACGACAATCTGGTCGATAATTTAAAAAAACCCGCCTGGGATCCTGATGGCTTATACAGCATGCCCTATTACTGGGGCACCACCAGTTTTGGTTTTGACACGGCGGTTTATAATGAAACAGTAGACAGCTACAGCACGCTGTTTAATCCGCCAAAAGCTTTGCAGGGCAAAATCAATATGTTTGACTCGCCCAGCGAAATCATGTCGCTGGCCAGTTTATATTTGGGATTGCCCTTTTGCGCGGAAGATTCCAAACAGGCGCAGCAAATTTTAAACCTGCTGAAAGCGCAAAAACCTTTTGTTAAAACCTACAGCTCCAAAGCCGGTTCCATTCGTGAAAATCTCATTGCCGGTGAACTTTCCATGTCCACCGTTTGGGGCGGCTCGTTTTTACGTGCCCGCGAAAGTCGCGCCAGCCTTAAATACGTCTACCCGAAAGAAGGCGTACTGGCTTGGGTAGAAGGCTTGGCCATCCCGAAGGATTCGCGTAACCCGGAAAACGCCAAAAAGCTGATTGCGTTTTTAAGCCAGCCGGAAAACTCCGCCATGACCCAAGCGTTTTTAAAGCACCAAAGCCCGATTAAAGGCACCGATCCCTACCTTGACCCGGCCTTGCAGGGCGCACCGGAACTCTATATTCCTGATGATGCCAAGCTAGTCTTTAGCCAAACCTGCGGGGAAGCGGCCATTCGCTTGGCCGACCGCGTATGGACCAACTTGATGCGCTAAGCCTTATGCCTAAATCCTTTGAACTGCCTTGGCAAGCACACCAACTTGTCACCCTGATTGCCCGCCGCGAAATTTCCTGCCGAGAGGTCATGAGTGCTTATCTTGCGCGCATTGAGCGGCTTAATCCCCAAGTCAACGCGCTGATCAGCCTTGAGCCACCCGAACGGCTGCTGGCTGAGGCCGATGCCAAGGACGCGTCGCTCGCTCGTGGCGAGCCTTGCGGCATGCTCTATGGTCTGCCGCATGCAGTTAAAGATTTAGCGCTGACAAAAGGCATTCGCACCACCTTTGGCTCGCCACTGTTTAAAGATGAAGTGCCGCAGCAAGACAGCATTATGGTCGAGCGGCTAAAAGCTGCCGGTGCCATTGTGATCGGCAAAACCAATGTGCCGGAATTTGGTATGGGTTCGCAGACCTACAACCCGCTGTTTGGCGCAACCGGCAATGCTTACGACCCTGTGCGCACCGCAGGCGGCAGCAGCGGCGGTGCGGCCGCGGCCTTGGCGCTGCAACTGGTGCCACTCGCCGATGGCAGCGACATGATGGGTTCACTGCGCAATCCAGCGGCCTTTAACAATATCATCGGCATGCGCCCGTCACAGGGTCGCGTGCCCTTTGACGACGGCGCGGAACTGTTTTGCAACCAATTGGGCTACGAAGGGCCCATGGGGCGCTGCGTGGAAGATGTCGCGCTGCTGCTTTCCATACAAGCCGGTTACCACCAGCGCGCCCCGCTGTCGATTAGCCATGCCATGGCCGATTTTCGTACGGCCTTGGAGCAGCGCGACTTTAGCGGCGCAAAGTTGGGCTGGCTGGCCGATATGGACGGCTACCTGCCGATGCAATCGGGCGTGTTGGAACTGTGCCAGAGCGCTTTGCTGGATTTTCAGACCATTGGCTGCAATATCGAGCCCTGTTCGCTGAATTTTTCCCCGCAACGCCTTTGGGACTGCTGGCGCGTATTGCGCCATTGGTCAGTTAGCGGCTCGCTGATTAAATTCTGGAATAACCCGCTTGAGCGCGAACAGCTTAAACCGGAAGCACAGTGGGAAATTGAAAACGGCCTTAAGCTATCGGCTTTGGATGTTTACCAAGCCAGCCAAACGCGCAGCGACTGGTACCGCGCCATCTGCGCACTGTTTGAGCAATACGACTACCTGCTGCTACCTTCTGCACAAGTGTTCCCGTTCGATAAAACGGTACATTGGCCAAAGACGATTGAAGGCCATTCGATGGATACCTACCATCGCTGGATGGAAGTCGTGATTGCCGGAACACTATCTGGCTGTCCGGTGATTAACGTACCGGCAGGTTTTAATGAGCAAGGCTTACCCATGGGCATACAAATCATCGGCCCGCCGCAAGATGACTATGGGCTGCTGCAACTCGCCTTTGCCTATGAGCAAGCAACCCGCTGGTATCAACGCCGCCTGCCACCACTTTTGGCGCAGTAACACAGCTCAATGGGATCGGTTTTTCCCAACTGCGCCGTCCGGCTGAAGCTGCCGTGCTTGGAGGCCGCAACAAGCAGCATTAACTAAATGAATTTATTTATATTTTTTCAAAGCAGGTAGAAGATTTATGCAAAAAGGGTCGTTTTTGCCCTGTCACTTGGTATAGGCTGCCTTTTAAGTTCAACAAAGCCAATAAAAAGGAGCTTATCCATGAACGCGCGAATTTCTGTGCTGCTCTGTGCAACCTTAAGCAGCTTTGCCTTGCCCGCCGTAGCGGTTGATTTGATTGTGCATAACGGCAAAATCCATACCGCAGAACCCGGCCAGAGCTTGCAACAGGCGATGGCGGTTGAAGACGGCAAAATAAAGGCCGTTGGCAGCAACAATGACATCTTGGCACTAAAAACCGCCACAACGACTGTGCTTGACCTTGATGGCAAGGTATTGATGCCCGGTTTGATTGACACTCATTCCCATGTCATTTACGGCGGATTGGAACTGGCCTCTGCCAGTCTGGATACCGAGTTCATCGGCTTTGATGAGCTGGAGCAACGCCTGCTTGCCTGGCGTGAAGACGGTCGCGCCTGGCATGGTGACATTCTTAGCGTCAGCGGCCTGCCTTCGGCCTATTGGAGCCATGTGGCCGAATTTGAGCAGCGCTTTAACCAAGGGCAGTGGCGGGATATACCGATTGCCTTTATCGGCTGGGATCATCACACCGGCTGGGTCAATCGTCCGATGCTACAGCGCACAAAAATTACCGCAGACACCGTACGAGCACTGGAAGGTGAGGCGCTCGCCACCATCGGTCATCACCCCGACATGCGCCCGAACGGCTTTCTCGCCGATGCAGGACTTGACGCCGTGCTGGCGCAATTTCCAGCCGCCACCGAAGCACAGTTGCTGGCCGCCGGTCGTGCCGCCTTAACCTACAACCACAGTTTGGGCATTACGGCCTGGATGGACCCAGCCGCCAACGGTGCGCCGGGCGAGCCATTGTTTGACCTAAAGCCCACGGCACAGAACATCGGCATTTTGCCGGTCTACAAGACGCTGGCCGAGCACGGCGAACTGAATGCGCATGTCGCCGCTCTACTGGTTGCACATCCACGCAGCACACCGGATGACCTTGAAGTCATTGAGCAAGTACGCCAGCAATTTCAGAACCTGCCGGGTCTCACCCTCCCCGGTATCAAGATATTTGCCGACGGCGTACCCGAATACCCGGCGCAAACCGCCGCCATGCTCGAACCTTACAAAAACTCGCTCAAATACGGCGAACTGCTGATTGACCCCGAGCACTTTGGCGAACTGGTCAGCGCCGCCGATGCCCGTGGCTGGCTAGTGCATATCCATGCGATTGGCGACCGCGCGGTACGTGAATCACTCAACGGCATTGAACAGGCGCGTCTTGCCAGAGCCAGCAACATCGCGCATTCCATTACTCATTTGCAGATGGTAAACCCCAAAGAATTTGCCCGCTTTAAACCGCTTAACGTGATTGCCTCCATGCAGCTTTATTGGGCAATGGCCGATGACAACAGCATCGACCTGGTGCAGCCCTATATCAGCGCCATGGCGTTTCGCTTCCAATATCCGGCGCGTTCGCTGCATAAAGCAGGCGCGACTATTGCCGGAGCCAGCGACTGGCCGGTCACCACCCCCGACCCGTGGAAGGCCATTTATCAAGGCATCAGCCGCAAAGGGCCAAAAGGCTTACTGGCGGCAAGCGAGGCGCTTGACCGCGAAACCTTGTTTGCCGCCTACACCCTAAACGCCGCCCGCGCACTGATGTTGGAAGACAAAATTGGTTCACTTGCCCCCGGCAAACAGGCCGATTTTATTGTGCTTGACCGCGATGTACTCAGCGTAGAACCCGAAGCGCTGCAAGGTACCCAAGTCTTAAAAACCTTCTTCGCCGGACGCGAAGTCTTTTCCCGCTAAGCGGGCCTTAAGGAGCCTTACTTGAAACTGCACCGCTTTCACTGCGATACCCCGGATCCCAAACAACGCGGCCAGCAGATAGGGCAGCGCTTCGCCGCGCAAATCGCGCAGACCCTCATCCTCTATCTGGATTTTTTCCGTGTGGCCGGCATCAGCGAGCAACAAGTACGAAAGATTGGCGAAAACAGCATGGACGCGCTGCACGACTGGTGCGCCCCGCTGGCCGAAGAACTATGCGCCATGGCAGAGGGCGCAAAACTGCCGCTGTGGCAACTCGCCAGCCTTAACGCCCGCACCGAAGTGCTCGCCGCCATGCCAAAGGGCGCGAGCGCCGAATGCTCCACCGCGGTCTTTGCCCCGCAAAGCGCAGAGCCGGTGCGCAGCATGCAAACCTGGGACTGGCACGATGCGTTAGTGCCAGAGGCTCTGCTGCTGCACTTGCACACAGCAGGTGGCAGGCAAATCAAGCTGTTTAGCGAATTTGGCATGCTCGGCAAAATCGGCGTCAACAACGCAGGAGTGGGGCTGCACTTTAATATCCTGCATCATCAGAGCGATCACGCAGACGGCGGTGTACCGGTACATGCCGTTGCCCGCCTGGTACTGGAACAAGCGCAAAGCGTCAGCGAGGCCATCGAACTGGCACAAAGCGCCCGCGTCAGCGCCTCAACCGTATTGACCGTATTCAGCCATACGCCGCACAGCCCACGCGCGGCCTGTATTGAACTGTCCCCAGCCGGTGCCTGCGTGGTACTGCCGAGTGAAACGGGCTGGCTCAGCCATACCAACCACTTTCTTGACCCGACCTTAAGCCAGGCTGAGCGCAGCGACGATGACAGCACTCGCCCGCGTATCGCCCATCTGAACCGCCAGCAGCACGCCATACAAGAAAGCCTGGATACCGCTGCCCGCGCCCGCGCGTTCTGTGGTGATTTGGGTGAAGCCGCGCCTATCTGTTTTATCCCCGATCCTGGCCAGCCCATCACCGAACGCTGGGAAACCTTGCTGACGATCGCCATCGACTGCGCAGACTTTGCTCTGGAATATGCAACCGGCAATCCAATGAGCCTGATCAACAACGGTCATTTGCGTTTTTAATATTCTTTCGCCGCCTTTAATCAATATTTTAAGGAGAGCCTTAAACAAGATAATAAGTCAATAGATTTCAGGAAACCCAAAATAATCCCAACAAGGAACAATACAACATGAACTTAACCGACAACAAAGCAAAACTATTATTGGCTTTACCTCTGGCATTAGTAGGTGCCAGTGGTTTTGCTTTAGCCAATCAAGCCCAAAGCAAAGGCTTTATTGAAGACAGCACGCTTGATTTTCTGGCACGCAATATTTACTGGTATCACAACCGTACAGATGGCAGCGTAGATAACCGCGAATGGGGGCAGGGACTGCGCCTCGATTACCGCTCCGGCTATACCCAAGGCTTGGTAGGTTTTGCTTTGGAAGCCAGTGGTTATGCTGCCATTAAACTCGATGGCGGGCGTGGTTATAGTGGTCGCGCCAATGTGCTGGTACCCGACACTCAAGGCACTCGTGATGAAGCCAGCTCCGCTGCCGCCAATATCAAAATGCGCCTATCTGCGACCGAGCTTAAATACGGCAATAATCTGCGCCCGTACAATCCAGTCTTTGCCCCTGCCGATGCCCGCTTGGTGCCAGCAACCGCAACCGGTTTTTGGCTGACCAGCCACGAGATTAAAGACCTTGAACTCGAAGCCGGTCGCTTTACCGCCGCCAAGGACTTTAACAGCACCAACAGTTCCGATGATTTTTACGCGCCCTATGCCCAAGCCACTAGCAAAACCGTCGAGTTTCTGGGCGGTAATTATCAGGTTAATAAGGATTTCAGCTTAAGCCTGTATAGCTCAAGATACAAAGACATCTGGCGCAGCCATTACACCAATCTTAATTACAGCGTGCCATTTAATGAGTCGCAAAGTGTCAACTTTGACTTTAACTTCTATAAAACCAAAGACCAAGGTCAAAAACGTGCCGGTAATATTGATGTCAAGGCTTGGTCATTGGCGGCGGCCTACCGCATTTGGGGCCATTCCATCACCCTTTCCCACCAACGGGTAAACGGCGACCAGCCACTTGATTACTTGGGAATGGGACCTGGCACTTATCACGACTCAATTTATCTTGCCAATGCCGGACAGGTCGCCGACTTTAACGGCCCTGGCGAACGCTCTTGGGGCGCGGCTTATCGCCTTAACCTGCAAGAATACGGCGTACCGGGTTTAAGCCTTTATATGCGTTATATGCGCGGACGCCATGTTAAAGACACGACCGGCAAGAGCAATCCCAATTACAACTTTTATTCAGGCCATGGTGAAAACCATTGGGAACGCGATATGGGCTTTGCCTATACCGTGCAAGAAGGCAAAGCCAAAGACCTGTCCTTGCAAGTGCGCTACGGCGTTCACCGTATCGGCAGCAATGCGCTTTCCGACTCCAGCTCAGATCAAGTGCGGGTGATTATTAATTTCCCGTTCAATATTTTTTAACCGGCGTAAAGATAACCCTCTACCGCCCCGCGCGCTTGCGGTAGAGGGCTGCGGGAGAAGGTAAAACGCCCTACCCGTTACACAAAGATGCAAGCTTAAGCCAATCCCCCTATAATCGCGCCCCCTGATTTTACACAGCGCGGGTATTTCGATGAGTTACAGCAGCATTCCGGCGGGCAAGGCGCTGCCGGACGACCTCTATGTGGTGGTGGAAATCCCCGCCAATCACGCGCCGATCAAGTACGAAATTGATAAAGAAACCGACAGTCTGTTGGTAGACCGTTTTATGGCAACGCCTATGTTCTATCCGGCCAACTACGGCTATATCCCGCAGACACTGGCCGATGACGGCGACCCGCTGGATGTGCTTTTGGTTACGCCCTGTCCGGTGGCCCCAGGGGCGGTGGTGCGTGCGCGTCCGATTGGTATTTTGCATATGACCGATGAAGCCGGTGGTGATTCCAAGCTGCTGGCTGTGCCACATGACAAACTGACCGTGCTCTACAAAGAAGTGCGCGAATACACCGACCTGCCCGCACTGCTGCTCGAACAAATCCGCCATTTCTTTGAACATTACAAGGATCTGGAACCCGGCAAATGGGTCAAGTTGGAGCGCTTTGCCGGTGCCGATGAAGCCCGCGAGGTGATCAATCAGGCAGCGGCGGCTTATAAGGGATAAGCCATATGCCCCGCAAAAAAAACGCCCAGTCCTTTGAGCAGTCGCTGACTGAGTTGCAAGCACTGGTCGAACGCTTGGAAGGCGGCGAACTTTCGCTGGAAGAAGCGCTCGGCGCCTTTGAGCAGGGCGTTAAGTTAACCCGCGACTGCCAGGATGCGCTGAATCAGGCCGAACAAAAGGTCAAGATGCTGCTGGAAAAAGACGGCGAGCTAAAAGAAGTGCCCTTTAATACAGACCTCGGGCATGACTGAAAGCGCCTTTTTAGACTATCGCAAGCAGTGCCAAAAGCGCGTCGATCATCGCCTTGAACGGCTGATGGATGCGCAAAAGCTGCCGTTTGCCCCACTGGGCGAGGCGATGCGCTACAGCCTGATCAGCGGCGGCAAACGCATTCGCCCGCTGCTGGTTTATGCCACTTGCGAGGCGCTTGGTGGCGACCTGGGGCAGGCCGACGGCGCGGCGATGGCGGTCGAGCTGATCCACGCCTATTCGCTGATTCACGACGATCTACCCGCGATGGACGATGACGATTTGCGCCGCGGCCAGCCGACCTGTCACCGCGTATTTGGTGAAGCGCTCGCCATCCTCGCCGGTAACAGTCTACAAAGTCTGGCCTTTGAAGTACTGATGGGTGAAGCGGGCAATCCGCCACAAAGCCAAACCCGTCTTGCCATGCTAAGCGCGCTGGCACAAGCGGCAGGAGCCGCGGGACTGCAAGGCGGACAGGCGATTGACCTTAACGCCGTCGGCAAAACCTTAAACCAGGCTGAACTTGAGCAAATGCACCGCCATAAAACCGGCGCATTGATCGAGGCGTCGGTGCATTTGGGCGCACTGGCTAGCGGCAAGGCCAAGCAAGACGCGTTACAAGCGCTGCAACACTACTCGCAGGCCATTGGTCTTGCCTTTCAAGTGCAAGACGATATTTTGGATGTGGAAAGCGATACGCAAACCTTGGGCAAAACCCAAGGCAAAGACCAATGCTTAA
Source organism: Ventosimonas gracilis (assembly GCF_001580025.1). Lineage (GTDB taxonomy): Bacteria > Pseudomonadota > Gammaproteobacteria > Pseudomonadales > Pseudomonadaceae > Ventosimonas > Ventosimonas gracilis. The sequence continues at coordinate 40,478 of NZ_LSZO01000192.1, forward strand.
ATAAACCCAGCTTTGCCGCGCTCTTGGGACTTGCCGCCGCCAAAGACTACGCGCAGCAGCTTGGCCAAGAGGCCGTGCAGGCGCTGCATTCGTTCGATGAACGCGCCGAACCCTTAAGAGCACTCGCCCGCTATATCGTTAAACGCCGTAACTGATAAACTTGCCGCCTTTTGAACCTAAAGCCTGATGCCAGCGACCTTTCAGCAAATCCCGCGCGAGCCGCCCGTAACGCCCCTGCTCGACCGCGCCAGCAGCCCGCATCTGCTGCGCCTGTTGTCTGAGCATGAGTTGCTGCAACTGGCCGATGAATTGCGCGCGGAACTGCTTTATCGCGTCGCCCAGACCGGCGGGCATTTTGGTGCCGGGCTTGGCGTGATTGAATTGACCATTGCGCTGCACTACATCTTCGATACGCCGGATGACCGGCTGATTTGGGATGTCGGCCATCAAGCCTATCCGCACAAAATCTTGACCGGCAGGCGCTCGCGCATGACGACCTTGCGGCAAAAAGGCGGCTTGGCGGCGTTCCCCCATCGCGCAGAAAGCGAGTACGACTGCTTTGGCGTGGGGCATTCCAGCACCAGCATCAGCGCCGCGCTTGGCATGGCGCTGGCGGCACGAGCCAAGGGCGAACGATACAAAACCGTAGCCGTCATCGGCGACGGCGCACTGACGGCGGGTATGGCCTTTGAAGCGCTTAGCCATGCACCGGAAACCGGCGCAAACCTGCTGGTGGTGCTTAACGACAACGACATGTCCATCTCGCGTAATGTCGGCGGCTTGTCCAACCATTTAACGCGGATTTTATCCAGTCGCGCCTGGGTACAGATGCGCGAAAACGGCAAAAAAATGCTCTCGCGCCTGCCCGCCGCGCTGGAACTCGCCCGCCGCGCCGAAGAACACGCCAAAGGCATGCTGATACCCGGCACCTTGTTTGAGGAATTGGGCTGGAACTATCTGGGGCCGATTGACGGCCACGACCTGCCGACCTTGCTGGCTACCTTGCGTAATCTACGCGACCTGCCGGGGGCGCAATTGCTGCACGTCGTCACGCAAAAAGGCAAGGGCTATGCCCCGGCAGAAGCCGACCCGATTGGCTATCACGCCATCAGCAAGCTCGAACCGGAACAATCCATAGAGAAAAACGCCGCACCGAAATACTCCAATGTCTTCGGTCAGTGGCTGTGCGATATGGCCGCCGTTGATGAAAGGCTAATGGGCATTACCCCGGCAATGAAAGAAGGCTCGGATTTGGTCGCCTTTAGCGAGCAATACCCAGAGCGTTACTTTGATGTCGCGATTGCCGAACAACACGCGGTAACGCTGGCCGCCGGCATGGCCTGTGAAGGGTTAAAACCGGTGGTGGCGATTTATTCGACCTTTTTACAACGTGCTTACGACCAGCTTATCCACGATGTCGCGCTGCAAAACTTAGACGTACTCTTTGCCATCGACCGCGCCGGATTGGTCGGCGAAGACGGCCCCACCCACGCGGGCAGTTTTGACCTTAGCTATCTGCGCTGCATTCCCAATCTTGTGCTGATGACACCCAGTGATGAAAACGAACTGCGCCGTTTGCTCAGCACCGGCTACCAGCACAAGGGCCCTGCCGCCGTACGCTATCCACGCGGCAGCGGCAGCGGGGTTGCGATTGAGCCAACATTGGAACCTTTACCCCTGGGTAAAGGCGTCGTGCGCCGTGAAGGCGAGCAAGTGGCGCTGCTGGTCTTTGGCACTTTGCTGGCCGATGCGCTGCAAGCAGGCGAGGCATTAAATGCCACAGTGATTGATATGCGTTTTGTTAAACCGCTGGATGCTGATTTAATTGGCCAGTTAGCCGCCCGCCACAGCCTGTTGGTCACGGTGGAAGAAAACGTGCTGATGGGCGGAGCAGGCAGCGCCGTGGGGGAACTGCTCGCAACACGCCATCTGCACCTATCGTTACTTTCACTGGGGCTGCCCGATGGCTTTATCGAACAAGGCAGCCAGGCGCAAATGCGCGATGAGTGCGGCCTTAATGCACACGGCATTGAGCAGGCGATTCGCCAAAGGCTGCAAATCGCTTAAGTTGCAAATGAGCATTACCCCTCTCCCACACACCGAATTTCATGTAGTTTCAGCCAGGGAAGGCGCTTTCGTTTTAGTGGGCTGTCATTGTGTCCGCTTGAGCTTTCCTCCCACTACTTGGCATAGCTGAAAACCCGATGAAGCGTGAAACCAGTCTGCTGCTGATTGATGACAACCCTGAACGCCGCCGCCATATGGCGCTGATTTTGGATTTTTTGGGGGAAACCCACTTAGCCTGTACCAGCGACCAAATGCAGGCCACTGCCTCGCGGCTCGTAGCTCAGTTTGAACTGGGCGGCATCCTGCTCGGTGAAGTCAGCGGCAGCGTTTGTGACCTGTTAAAACCTCTGGATAAGCAAACCCCGCTGCTGTTATTAGGCGAACATACCACGGCTCATTGGCCGGAGTCCCTGCAACGGAGCATACTCGCGCGTCTTGACATGCCGCCCGCCTACAACGAACTGCTCGATTCACTGCACCGCTTACAGATTTACCGGCGCATCTGCCAAGAAACCGACAAACCCTGTCGCAAGGTGCACCTGTTTCGCAGTCTGGTCGGCAGTAGTCGCGGCATCAGCGAGGTGCGCAAAATGATGCAGCAAGTGACGGGCAGCGAAACCAGTGTGCTGATTTTGGGCGAATCCGGCACTGGCAAAGAGGTTATCGCACGCAATTTGCACTACCACTCGCCAAGGCAAAAAGCGCCCTTTGTCGCGGTCAACTGCGGAGCCATTCCGGCGGATTTACTCGAAAGCGAACTGTTCGGCCACGAAAAAGGCGCATTCACCGGTGCCTTTACCGCCCGCGCCGGACGCTTTGAACAAGCGCAAGGCGGCACCTTGTTCCTGGATGAAATCGGCGACATGCCGCTGCCGATGCAAGTCAAACTACTGCGCGTGTTGCAGGAACGAAAATTCGAGCGCCTCGGCAGTAGCAAGACGCAAAACGCCGATGTACGCATCATCGCCGCCACTCACCGCAATCTGGAGCAGATGATTGAAGCAGGCAGCTTTCGTGAGGACCTCTACTACCGGCTCAATGTCTTTCCCATCGAAGTGCCGCCGTTGCGCGAACGTGCCGAAGACATTCCGCTGCTGATTAACGAACTGCTCGCCCGCATGGAGGCGGAAAAACGCGGCACCATCCGCTTTAACGCCGCCGCCATCATGTCGCTCTGTCACCACCCGTGGCCGGGCAATGTGCGCGAACTCGCCAACCTGATTGAGCGCTTGTCCATCCTGCATCCTTACGGCGTGATTGGTCTGGCCGAACTGCCAAAGAAATTCCGTCATCTGGATTTGGCCGATGAACAGAAACGGCTCGCCGAACTGCAACACAATCTGCCGGATGCCGCGACCGCGCCGCCTGCGCTGGCACAGGGGGAGGCTCGCCTGCCCGCCGAAGGGTTGGATTTAAAGGACTACCTCGGCAAGCTGGAGCAGCACCTGATCCAACAGGCGCTCAATGATGCAGGCGGTGTCGTCGCCCACGCCGCCGAACGGCTAAAAATCCGCCGCACCACCTTGGTCGAAAAAATGCGCAAATACGGCATGCAGTCGAACGCAGCCTAGGGGAGAGTCTGTTCCCGCTTCAAACGTGACGAAGGCGGAGGGTAATACCCCTCTCCCGCTTGCGGGAGAGAAGAGGGTGGCTTTTAGCCCAACTGAATGGCGCTTCTTTGTGTGTAGAGTTGGTCGATTTCGCTTTCCAGCTGGCTTCTTTGCTGCTGCATGCGGCTGATTTCGGCGTTGAGCAGGTCGATGCGGGTGCCGCTGGTTTGCTGTTCGGCGGCGGCGATTTTTTGCCATTCTTGCTCGCGGCTTTTAACCTCGGCCAAGGTCTTTTTTAAATAGGCGGTGTTGGCATCAATTTGCGCCAACTGTTGCTGCGCCTGCTCGCGCTGTACTTGGTTTTTCGCAATGTCCTCCTTGATTTTTTTGATTTTTTGGCGGTCGTCGTTAATCACCTGGCGGGCGGTGGCGGTCAGTGATTGCAACTGTTGATTATCCTTGCGCACATCGGCAATCGCCGCGTCCAAACGCTCTTCGGTGTTGGCGTATTGGGCGCGTTGATGGTCCAGATAGTAGTTCGCGCCCATGCCTACGCCGCAGCCCACCGCTGCGGCGGCGAGCATGCAGCGCGTCTTGTCGCCAGGATTACCAAGCTGGCAGGCGAGCGCGCCCGCAAGCGCCCCGGCTCCGCAAGCTTGCAGGCCGGACTTGCTGAAAAACTGCGCCGAATGACTACCGCTAAGGCGCGGGTCAACGCCATTGTCTGCGGTGCTTTGGCAGCCCGAAAGCAGTGCCAGACAAAGCCAATAAAAGAAGAACGATTGTTTCATGGCATTGCTCCTTAAATGGATTTGCACGAGTTAAGCCAGCCACTGCGCGCCACTCGGCCATTTTCCAGATAGCTTTTTAAGTTTTTCCAGTGTACCTGTAAATATTTTTGCAGATTGTTTTTGCTGCGGCCTTGCATCTGTTGTTCGGTGACAGAAAGTTGCGCGGCCATTTGTTCTTTTGGGTAATTAAGCGCACTGCCGACCAGGCTGTCGGCGTAATAATTAAGGACAAATTCGAGCACTTCGGCATGCCCGTCCAATTGTTTTTTACGCGCGGCGCAGCGCGTCTCGTCTGCCCCCTGCCCCTCACAACTGCGCTGGTAATTGCTTTGCAGGGTATCGAGAAACAACCCGTCATCTTTAAGCTTGGTGCAGAGGAACGCACCCAGTTGTAGCTGCGAGCGAATGGCCTGGTCACGCTGCTCGTCCCTGGCTTGGGCGCTTGCGCGTAGATCGCGCCGTAGCGTTTCCAGTTGCAGCTTGAGTGCCTTGTCTTCGACCTTATCGGCAATGCGGCTGATGTCTTTAAGCGGGTCATAGGCGGCGACTTTATCCGTACCCAATGCTTGCCAGTCCTGCTCAACCTGTTTGATGCGCTCGCGCGAGGTCAATACCGGCGAGACCAAAGCCAGCCGCACGCCACTGGTTTTAATCCTCTGCTCAGCGTCATCCATGTAATAAGGCTGTTCTTGGCGCAGTGCGCTGCGCAGCCCGCTTTGCGGCGTTAAATAATTGCCACCGCGCAGGATATAACCGCCCGCCTGCCCATGCTGGCGGCCGGGTTTGATTAGCCGAAACGGCTCAAACAGCATCTCATCGACATTGCCCAGCATGTCGTGCAATCCCAACGGATTGGCTTTAAGCAAGCCGCTTAATTGCAGCTTGCCGTTGGCCGACTGCGCGCCGGCAAACCAAGCATAAGCATTTAAGCCTTCTGGCATGGGAAACAACAGGTCGCGGAACTCGGCCTCGGAGACCGCCAGCCCACCGCGCGCGGCAAATTCCCATTCGGCTTCCGTTGGCAGACGGACAAAGCCCAATGCGCCGTCTTCGACCGGCAGCTTGTTTTTGGCGTTTTTGCGCAGCCATAGGTTGTAACGGTCGCTAAAAGCCATCGCCTCGAACCAACTTAAACCGGTCTGCGGCAGACGCAGCTTGTTGGCAGGCTTGGGGCATTCGCTGCTGATCAGCGACTGATACTGCAATTCGGTCAATTCGTATTTGGCGAGCAGGTAATAGCGCGAAGGTTTGGGCTTATCGGTGGTAAAGCTGCCAGCAATATGTTCGGCTCTGGCCTGTTCCAGATAGCCCCAGCTATCGCCGTCTTGACCCAATGTCAGCGGATAGTCATCGAGCGGCTTCGCCAAGGGTATCGAGACCTTGCGAAAGGCCATTTGCCCACCACAGGGCATGGGCAGCAGCACATCGTCTTGCAAGGGTTTGGGGTTGTAGTATTTTTCCTCCCAAGCGGCCTGGGTAACACTGCTCAGTAAAAGACTAAAAACCGCTGCGCAGACTTTCTGCCGCTTCAATCCGTGTTGCACGCCATCCTCCCATTACCGCCACCAGTGCCGACAGCAGCAAGGTGCAGGCCAAAGCCAGCAGCAGGTGCTGCGCCGTCAGGCGGCAAACAAAGCCTGATTGATCAAGATTTGCGCCCAAGGCGCTGTTAAATACCGCACTGCCAAAGGCATACAAAGGCAAGGCCAACGCAAAAGCAAGCAGCGCAAGCAACGTGGCTTGTATCACCACCAGCGCGGCAATGGCGCACCGATCAAAGCCCATCAGCCGCAGCAAGGCCCATTCGCGCCGTTTGCGCTCGATACTGGCGAGCAACGCGCCGCCTAATGCCGCCACCGCGCCCAGCACCGCCGCCGCACCAATCACCGCAAAAATCAGCCCCAGCACGCGGCTAATCGCCTGTACCGATTCAATTTCAGCGCCGCGCATTTGACTGTCGATATGCTCAGCCGCGAGCCTTTCGGCCAGTTCTGCGACCTGCGGCAAGGCTTTGGCATAGAGCCTTGCCCGTGCGTAGTGGGTGCGCGGCGGTGCCATTTCGCCCTGATTGATGCCAAGTAGCGGCGCGGCAAAGCCGTCACGAAAATCTTCCGTGGCGACCAGCAAATCCAGCGTCAATAAAGCCGCCGGACGGCCAAAAGCGCTGGCGGGCAAAATACCAGCGACCTTAACCTCAGTCTGCCCGCGCTGGTGTTGTCCTTGGTACTGGCGCTGCACAACGAGCCTTAGCTTATCGCCAGTTTGTACCTGTAAACGGCTCGCGGCGCTGGCCGAAAGCAGCAGCTCGCCCGCGCACGGTGGCGTAAGGCCGGATAACAACGGGTCTCCCGCGCCGCTTGGGATCAGTTCGACATCGGCCAAAAAATGTAGGTTGTCCTTAAGCAAACTGGCCTCGCTATTGAGCGAACGGGTGAGCGGCATCACAAAGGCAACCTCGGGCATGGCCTGCCAGCGTGCAAACCAGTCAAGCGGCAGGTTGTGATTGCCGCTTGGGCGCAATTCGAGATTGCGCGGGTCGCTGAGCAATTCATCATTGAGCTGCGAAACCACGCCGTATTTCAGCCCAAACAATAAAAGCAGCGGCGCAATCACCGCGACCAAGGATGCGACCACGCAAAAAGAAACCTTGCGGTCATGCCATAAATCGGCCACGGCCAGCATCGCCAAGAGCCTTGGATGGGCGGGAACCTTAGTGGGCATCGATAAATACCGTCCGCTTTTTATCCGTCTGCCCGCGCAAGGCGCGAAGGCCGCAGTGTTCGACCAGCGCCCAATCATGGCTAACCACCAGTGTGGCAATAGCGAGCTGCTTTGATAGCGCCATCATCCGTTCAAACAGCGCTTTTGACTGCGGCGGATCAAGCGCGGCGGTCGGTTCATCGGCGAGCAGCAGTTTGGGTTGATGGGCAATGGCACGGACAAACGCCACGCGCTGGCGCTCACCGATGGAAAGCTGGGCGGGATGTTTATCAAGCAAAGGGGTCAGTTTTAGTTGCGCTAGGGTTTCGCGGATAACGCTGCGCTCTGGCGAAGATTGCAGCAGGCGGCACGGCAGTTCGATATTTTGCCGCACCGTTAAAAACGGCAAGAGCGCCCCGCTTTGCAGCACAAACCCCAAATAACGCGCACGGATGGCGCAAAGCCCTCGCTCATCGCTGAGCAGGCGGGCAATATCCCATCCGTTCAGGGAAAAACGCTGCAACTTCTGCGGCTGCAAAATCAGCCCCAGCACTTCCAGCAAGGTACTTTTGCCGCAGCCGCTTTCGCCCACAATCGCGCGGACTTCGCCGGGTGCCAAGTCAAGCGCGGGCAGTTCAATACAAAAATCGCCGCGCTTAACCTCAAGACCTTGGATATGCAGCATGGGCAAGCCTTTTTAATCCAACCGCACCAGCACCCGCCCGACTTGCTGAGCGGCGAGGATTTTGTCGATTTCGCAAGACAGTTCGGTTAAACCGACTTCGCGTACCTGCTGATCGAGATGGGGTAATCGCCACTGCCCTGCCAAACGCTGCCAAATGGCGGATTTGTAGGCAAGCGGCTGCTCGACTGAATCCACTCCCAGCAAGTTCACCCCGCGCAAAATAAACGGCAGCACCGTGGCATTAAAGGCAACACCCGCGGTTAAGCCGCAGCAGGCCACACTGCCACCGTAGCGCAGCGATTTAATCAGGTTAAACAGCATGTCGCCGCCCACGCAGTCCACCGCGCCCGCCCATTGTTCTTTTAGCAGCGGCTTATCGGTGCCTTCCTGCAAGGCGCTGCGCGGCAGGATTTGCCTCGCGCCCAAACTTTTCAAGAAGCCCTCTTGAGCGCTTTTAGCGGTGACAGCCGTCACCTGATAACCCTGTGCGGCCAGCAAAGCCACGGCAATACTGCCCACCCCGCCGCTTGCGCCTGTTACCAGCACCGCGCCGCTTTCGGGCTTAACGCCCGCTTGTTGCAATTTATCCAGGCAAAGCGCGGCGGTTAATCCGGCCGTACCCAGGCACATGCATTGGCGCAAGGTTAATCCCGGCGGACGCTTAACCGCCCAACTTGCCGGAATACGAATAAACTGCGCAAAGCCACCTGCGCTATTCATGCCAAGGCCGTAGCCAGTGACTATCACTTCATCACCTTCGGCAAACTCCTTAACTTGCGAGCGCTCAACCACTCCCGCCGCATCAATGCCAGGCGTATGCGGGTACTGTTTGGTTACTCCGGCATGGCCACTGGCCGACAGTGCATCTTTATAGTTAAGCGAGGAATAGTTCACACGAATTAATAACTCGCCTTTCGGTAAATCCTCAGTACTGCGCTTAATAATTTGCCGAGTAAAACCGCCTGTATCGTTTTTGCTGATCCACAGCGCATTAAATTGGGGCATGTTATTTACCAAAACCGTTGATTGATCAGTTTACCCGCCCAGCTTTGCAGCACGCGGTCAAATACCCCGGCGGTGGCCAGACCCAAACGCTCTTGCAGGCGTTTTTTTTGTACATAATGCAGGGCGAATAAATCAGCCGTTTTGGCTTTTTCTGCCAGATATTCATCACTGGTTAAAAGCTCATCAACCAGTTGCTTATCCAAAGCCGCTTGCCCCAACCACACCTCGCCGGTGGCGATTTGGTCAATATTCAGTTGCGGGCGATTGGTCGATACAAAGTCTTTAAACAGTTTGTGGGTATCGTCCAAATCCTGCTGGAACTTTTCGCGGCCTTTATCGGTATTTTCACCAAATACGGTCAAGGTGCGTTTGTATTCACCGGCGGTTAATACTTCAAAATCCACCGAGTTTTTCTTAAGTAGCCTATGGAAATTGGGCACCTGCGCCACTACGCCAATCGAGCCAATCATGGCAAACGGGGCGCTGATAATTTTGCTTCCGACACAGGCCATCATATAACCGCCGCTGGCCGCGACTTTGTCGATACAAATAATTAGCGGCACCTTTGCCTTGCGGATACGCGCAAGCTGCGAGGCGGCAAGGCCGTAGTTACTGACCAGCCCGCCCGGGCTTTCCAGACGAACCAATACTTCGTCCCTTGGCGTTGCAAGACTCAGCAGCGCGGTAATTTCATGGCGCAGGCGACTGGTCGCTGAAGCGGCAATATCGCCGTCAAAATCCAGAATAAACACGCGCGGCTTGGTCTCCTCTGCCGAATTGTCTTCGGATTTTTTCTTTTTGGCTTTTTGCGCTTGTTTTTTTTCGTCCTTTTCGGCCTTGGCCTTGGCTTTGCGCTGCTCTTTTAGCCGGTCTGGCTCAAGCACCATTTCTTCCATAAAGCCTTGCAGGTCTTCATAAAACTCGTTGACCTTGTGCACCTCCAAATGCCCGCTGCGTTCGCGCCCTTTTTTGCGCAGCATGGCAATGGCCGACAAGACCACTATAAAAGCTGCGACCAAAGTCACCACACGCAGCAAAAATCCCGCGTAATCCAGTAAAAACGCCACAAACATCCCCTTTTATTTAAAGCCCAAGGCAAAGTGCGCCAGCATAACTAGGGGCTGTTCCCGTTTCAAACGGGAACAGCCCTAACACGCAGGAACAAGCCAAGAACGCTGTTGCTGTTTCAGCAGCAAGCTCTTTGCCCCTTGTCAGCCTCCTGCACATGAGCCATTATCTGCTAGCCTTGTACAGTGCAAGGCTGGCGGAGAACTTGCAGAATCCGCTTATCGACATAGGTATTGGTAATTGACTATTAACAAAGGTAAATCTTATGAGTGACTTAGCGAATATCATCAAAACCCTGCAAGACCGTTTTGAAGGAAAAGTACCGACTGATTTGGATGCGATTTTTCAATTTGATGTTGATGGCAAGGTGCTTAATCTGACCGTTAAAGACGGCGATTACAGCCTTAAGGAAGGCGCAAACCCGGATGCAGGTGTGACCTTTATTACTGATATGGGCACTTTGCAAGAAATGATTAACGGTGAAACCGACGGCATGACGGCCTTTATGAGCGGCAAGCTGCGCACTGAAGGCGATATGTCACTGGCAATGAAACTGGGTCAACTGCTCGGCGGTTAATCACTGTATTTTTTGCCCTCTCCCGCAAGCAGGCAAAAAAGGGCGGTTGCAATTTAATGTTGCAACTGCCCGTATAACTTCGCGTACAACCCATCTTGTTTAATCAATTGCTGATGCTGGCCTTCTTCTGCAATTTGCCCGCCATCAAAGACCAATACACGGTCTGCCTGTTTTACCGCCGATAAGCGGTGCGCCACTATCAAGGTGGTTCGTCCTTTTAAGAAAGCGCTTAACGCCTGATGCAGAGCGTATTCGGTTTGTGCGTCCAGCGCGGAAGTCGCCTCATCCAAAATCACGACTTTGGGTTTTGCCAAAATCATCCGCGCAATGGCAAGTCTTTGCCGCTGTCCGCCGGATAAGCGAACGCCAGAAATGCCGATACGGCTGTCCAAACCTTCTGGCAGCCGTTGTACAAAATCAGCCAGTTGTGCAATCTCAAGCGCCTGCCAGCAGTCCTCATCAGTACAGGGGCGACCCAGGCTGAGATTGGCGCGGATGCTGTCGTTAAATAGCGCCGGATGCTGCAAAACCACGGCAACCTGTTCGCGCAGCCGCTCAAGGCCGATGTCTTCAATCGCTGCGCCGCCAAAGCAGATACTGCCCGTCTGCGCTTGGTACAGGCCGAGCAAAAGCTGTATCAAGGTACTTTTGCCGCCACCGCTGGCACCGACCAGCGCGACTTTTTCGCCACTTTCAATCTTGAGGTTAAAGTGCTTTAACACCGGCTCATCACGGTAGGCGAAGGTTAAATCCTTGACCTCAATGGCCACTGTCTGCCGCCCGTCAAACGGGTCTTGGCGGGCGGCAAACTGCGGTTCATCGGCGCGAGCCAGCAGTTGGTTAATGCGCTTTAACGCGCCACCTGCGGCATAAAAGGCGTATTGCAGACCGAGCAACTGCTCCACCGGCATGGCCATAAACCACAGGTAGCTAAAAACCGCGAGCATCTGGCCGATGGAAAGGTCTGAAAACAGTACGGTTAAAATCGCTGCGGCGCGAAAGGCATCGATACCAAACTGAAACAACAAACCACTGGCACGGGTCGCTGCATCGGTTTTCCATAGCGAGCGGGCGGCAAAATCGCGCACCTCTTCGGCGCGCGTAGCAAGCCTTGCAAAGAAAAAACCCTGGCGGTTACTGGCGCGGATTTCGCTCATGGCATCGAGCGTTTCGGCGAGTGCTTGGGTAAAGCGTCCAGTACTGTCGTTTTCGAGCTTTTTCAGATGCTTAACCCTTTTACCCAGTTTGACCGTGGCAAACACTACCAGCGGGTTAAACAGCAAAATCAGTAGCGCCAGTTGCCAGTGCATCCACAACAAAATGGCGGCGCAGCCAAGCAGGCTTAACAGCGCAACCAAAAATTTGGAAAGCGTTTCGCCTACGAATTTATCAATAGTGTCAAGGTCAGTGACCAGATGCGCCGTCACCGTGCCGCTGCCCAGACTTTCGTATTCGGCCAGTGCCATGCGTTCAAGCCGCGCCAGCAGGCGCAGCCTGATGCGATAAACCATGTCCTTGGACAGCCGTGCAAACAACTTGGCCTGCACCACGTTCAGGATAAGCGAAGCGCCACGCAGCAGCAGCGCAAGCAGCAGCATCAGCAGCACATAGGCCACCGCCGTTTGCCACGCGACGGGCAGCAGGCGGTTCATCAGGCTTAATACGCTATCCCCCTGCTGCAAGATGACTTCATCGACCAACAGCGGCATCAGTAGCGGAATGGGTACGCTGCACAGGGTCGCCAGTATTGCAATCAGATTGGCAACCAGTAATGCCTTACGGTGACGTAAAGCCAGCAGCCGAATATGCGCCCAGCTCAGCCGGTTAGCCTGCGTTTGCGGCATGAGTAAGCCAGCGCGACAGTAGCGGGGCGAGTGCTTCAAGCGGTGCAAAGCCGTTGGTCAACAAAGCCAGGCTGCCCGCGCGTTCGGCCAGCACCGTGGGGAAACCAGAGATGCCCAAGTTCTGCGCAAAAGTAAAATCGGCGAGCAGCGCCTGTTCGGTTTTGTCACTATCGTAACTTTTGGCAAAGCTACTGCGCTTAAAGCCGACTTCTTCGGCAAGTTCCACCAACACTTGCGGCTTAACAATATCGCGGCCTTCGACATAAAACGCCTGCTGCATACGCAAAACAAAAGCTAAGGTGCGGGCGTTATCGAGTGTTTTTGCGCAGATCAGTGCGCGGCAGGCAGGCTCTGTGTCGTAGACAAAGCCTTCCCTAAGTGCGCCGCCAAAGTTAAAGGGTTGGCCGCTGCGTTTTTGCACTTCTTTCCAGTGACCCAAGATGTAATCGCGCATCTTGCTATCGATAGGCTCTTGCTGCCCGGCACGTAAACCACCGGCGACCAGATAAACCGGTATATCCGCCGCTTGCGCCTGTTTGGCGAGCGCTGCAAAAACCGGCGCAAACCCCCAGCACCAAGAGCACATGGGATCCATCAGGTAAATCAAGCGGGTGGGGTTATTGGGGTTCATGATGGATTACTTGTGAGATTACTGCGGCTGGCCGATCGGGCAAGGGCGATTGTGCAATCGAGCCAGTTCCACTTGGCGCTGACGTTCGCGGGCGCTTTCACGGGTCTTATCAGAAAGACTGTCCCAGCAATGCGGGCAGCTAATACCTTCTTCATAGTCTGGCGAGGCTCTATCTGCTGCCGACAGCGGATGACGGCAGGCGTGGCATTGGCTGTAGTCGCCTGGCTCAAGGTTGTGACGCACGCTAACGCGCTGGTCAAACACAAAGCAATCGCCCTGCCAGGTGCTTTGCTGTTCGGGGATTTTTTCCAGATAGTTCAAAATGCCGCCTTTTAGGTGAAACACCTCGCTAAAACCCTGATGCAGCATATAGCTGGAGGCTTTTTCGCAGCGAATGCCGCCGGTGCAAAACATGGCGACTTTTTTATGCCTTTTGGGGTCGGCATTGGCTTTTACCCAAGCAGGAAACTCCCTAAAGGTTTGCGTTTTGGGGTTAATCGCACCGTTAAAGCTGCCGATGGCAACTTCATAGTCGTTGCGCGTATCAATCAGCAGCACGTCCGGGTCGCCAATCAGCGCGTTCCAGTCTTGCGGCTCGACATAGGTGCCGACTTGCTGATTGGGGTCAACACCGGCAACGCCCAGCGTGACGATTTCCTTTTTTAATTTCACCTTGGTGCGGAAAAACGGTTGTTCGTCGTGGCAGGCTTCTTTGTATTCCAGGACGTTAAAGCGCCCGTCCCTGGCAAACCAGCCGCGCAGATTATCGATAGCCGTGCGGCTGCCGGAAACCGTGCCATTAATCCCCTCCAAAGCGAGCAGTAACGTGCCTTTAATGCCGTTATCCAACAAAAAACGCAGCAGCGGTTCGCGTAGTTCGCGGTAGTCATTAAGACGGACAAACTGATAGAGGGCGGCGACGATAATAGCTTTGTCTTGCATAAACACTCTTAAATTTCAATGGGTTGAAGGCCAGTAATGACTATCGGGCAAAGCCCGTGCACCAAAAATGGCCTGACCGATGCGGACAATGGTCGCGCCTTCTTCAATGGCAACCTCAAAATCGCCGGACATGCCCATCGACAGCTCATCCAGCGACACGCAAGCGGGCAAGTTGCCGCGTAATCGTTCGCGCAATTCACGCAGCACTACAAAACACTGGCGAACCCGCTCTATTTCGCTGGAAAACAGCGCCAGCGTCATCAATCCGCGCACGCGCAGTGCCGGAAACTGCGGCAGTTCTTGGATAAAATCCGCCACTTCCTCCGGCTGCAAACCATACTTGCTAGCCTCGCCGGAGGTATTGACCTGCACCAATACCTTAAGCGTGCGCCCTTCAGCCTGCAGATGCTTATTGAGCGCGGCAGCGACGCGAAGGCTGTCCAGCGCCTGAAACTCGCTGGCAAAACGCGCCACTATTTTCGCCTTGTTGGTTTGCAGATGACCGATGACCGACCACTTTAAATCGGCCAAATCGGCCAAGCCTTCAGACTTTTGCTGCGCCTCCTGCACTTTGTTTTCCCCGAGCCACCTGCAACCTGCCGCATAGGCCAGACGCAGCACGGCTTCAGGCTTGGTTTTACTCACCGGCAACAGGCGCACACTGGCCGGATCCCGCCCGGATCGCTTACAAGCCGCCTCAATGCGTTTTTGCACATCGGCGATATTTTGCCGGATGTCTTCTATCGTCACCGCCTGCGAATACTGGCCGTGACGGTCGTGATGAAGGATGTTGCTTTCGCTCGTTTCAATGCTCATGGATTACTCACCGCTTTACTTCAATCAAATTGCGAGCCGCCCAAGCAGCGCGGCGAATTCGGCGCAATTTCACGCTGTTGCCATTCTTCAGGCGTATAGGTGTGCAGCGCCAGCGCATGAAAGCACTGCATTAAATCGCCCAAACAGGCGTAGACCTTTTGATGGCGTTTAACCGGATTAAGCCCGCCGAACTGCTGGCTCACCACGACCGCTTTAAAATGCGTCTGCTGGCCGCGACTGTGTTGATGGCTTTCATCCGTCACCTCAAAAAATACCGGCGAAAGCGCCGCCAAGGCTTGTTCAATCTGCTGCTGCATAAGAAAAGTCGATTTAAAAAGGCACTTATGGTGCTGGATTTTGCTGTCAATTGCACGCTCTCCCGCTTGTGGGGGAAGGTAAATCAACCGCTTAAGCTAAGCCAGCTTACCCTTAAGCCAACTGCAAAACGCCTGCACCAGCGGGCGCTCGGCTTTGTGGGGATGCGCGACCAGCCAGTAGCTGCGCGGCGAGTCGATCGTGAGCATAAAGGGACGCACCAAAAGGCCGCTTTGCAGTGCGGTGCTGGAGATCAGGTTATCGCCGATGCACACGCCTTGCGCGGCAATGCAGGCCGATTGCGCCCAACTGGCATCGGTAAACAAAAGGCCGCTTTGCGCATCGACCTCGCAGGCGGCGGCGCTCGCCAGCCAAACGCGCCAGTCGGTATGGTCGTTCATATGCAAAAGCGGCACTTTGCCCAGTTCGTGCACCGATTGCAGGCCACCATACTGGTTGAGCAGACGCGGGCTACAGACCGGAAATAAACTTAGACTCACCAATTTTTGTACCCACTGCCCCGGCCAGTCGCCAATGCCAAAGGCAATAAACAGGTCGGCCTCGGCATGGCTGGTATCGCCGATTTCGCGCGGCGCAATCAAATGAAGCTGAACTTCGGGATATTGGCGGACAAAATCGCCAATATGATGACAGAGCCAATAAGCGGCAAAACCCGGGTTGCAGCTTACCGTCAAGCGCCCGGCGAGTGGCTTGTTCTGGCAGCGCTGCGCCGCTTCGCGCAATCGCCCCAATAGGTTTTGCACCTCGTGCGCGTATTGCCTGCCTTCTTGGGTTAGGGAAATACCGCGCCCGTCGCGTTCGGTCAGGGCAAAGCCTACGCACTGTTCGAGTGTGCGGATTTGATGGCTGACTGCGCCGCGCGTCAAATTAAGCTCAGTCGCCGCCGCAGCGACGCTGCCCAAACGGGTAATTGCATCAAGTGCGCGCAGCGCAGTGGTGGAAGGCAAATAAGCAGGCATTAGCGGCGCTCATCGTTAAAATTTTCTCAACAATACAAGCAAAATAATTGCCTTGCTGATTTTTATTTTTCAACGATACTGCGAGCCAATAAAACAACCCTACCCAACCAATAACTCAAGTTAAGAGGTATCCCGA
Organism: Ventosimonas gracilis; assembly: GCF_001580025.1. Classification (GTDB taxonomy): domain Bacteria; phylum Pseudomonadota; class Gammaproteobacteria; order Pseudomonadales; family Pseudomonadaceae; genus Ventosimonas; species Ventosimonas gracilis. The sequence continues at coordinate 56,585 of NZ_LSZO01000192.1, forward strand.
TGAGCCAGCCTGCCCATTCCTGCGCACAAGCCTTGGTTCGCCTGCTCGAAGGCTATGGCGTAGATTGCGTCTTTGGTATTCCTGGCGTGCACACGGTGGAGCTCTACCGCGCGCTGGCAGACAGCCAGTTGCGCCACGTCAGCCCAAGACACGAACAAGGTGCAGGCTTTATGGCCGATGGCTACGCACGAGCCTCGGGCAAACCCGGTGTGTGTTTTATTATCACCGGCCCCGGCATGACCAATATCTTGACCGCAATGGGGCAGGCTTATGCCGACTCCATCCCGATGCTGGTGATTTCCACCACTTCAAGGCGCGAGCACCAACGCTTAGGTCATGGCTATCTGCACGAAATGCCCGACCAACGCGCGACCATTTCCGGGGTCTGCGCCTTTAGCCATAGCTTGCAACGGGTGGACGAACTGCCGGAAGTGTTCGCCCGCGCCTTTGCCCTGTTTAGCTGCGCCCGCCCGCGTCCGGTACATATCGAAATTCCGCTGGATGTGCTGGAAATGTCGGTAAGTGGATTGGATTTATCGCCGCGCCCGCTGCCGCTGCCGAGCGTTCCGGCAGCAAAGCCATTGGAGCAGGCCGCTGTCCTTCTCGGCAAAGCCCAAAAACCACTGATTTTGGCCGGCGGTGGTGCCAAACAGGCCGCAAAAGCGCTCAAGCGACTGGCCGAACAACTGCAAGCGCCGGTCGCGCTGACCACCAATGCCCGCGGCCTGCTGCCGCCAGAGCATCCTTTGTTGCTCGACGGCGTGCAGTCGTCTGGGCATGGCCGCGAATTGATTAACCAAGCCGATGCCGTTTTAGCCATTGGTACCGAATTGGGCGAGACCGATTATGACTTTTTTGCACTCGGGCCGATTAGCTTTAAAGCGCCGCTAATACGCCTTGATATTGACCCGCTGCAATTGCTCTCCATCCAACGCGCCGAAGTTTGCCTGTTAGGCGATGCCAAAGCCGGCATTGAAGCGCTATTGACCGCGTTACCGGCGCAGCCCAAGTCAAAGGATTGGGGCGAAAACGCCGTTAAAGCGGTCAACCAACAAGAGCGCACAAGCTGGACCAAACGCGGCGCCGCCATGCAGCAAGTGCTCGATTGCGTGCGTGACAGCTTGAGCGCGCCGATTATCGTCGGCGACTCCACCCAACCGGTCTACCAAGGCACGCTGGGCTACCGCGCCCCCGCGCCCGCTACTTGGTTTAACGCCAGTACCGGCTTTGGCACATTGGGCTACGCGCTGCCTGCGGGCATCGGCGCAAAACTCGGCAAAGCCCATTGCCCGGTGGTTGTATTAGCCGGTGACGGCGGTTTGCAGTTCACCAGCAGCGAGTTGATTTCTGCCAAGGAAGCGGGCATCGGCATCCTCCTGTTGATTTGGAACAACCGCTGCTACGGCGAAATCCGCGACTATATGGCCGCCCGCGATATCCCGCTTTTGGGGGTAGACATTCACACGCCGGATTTTTCCGCGCTCGCGGCGGCCTACCAAGTGCCTTGGCAACGCGCGCGCAATCTGGATGAACTTGCCGGCCTCTTAAAAGGCCTGCAAGACAGCCAAGAACCGCAAGTGATTGAGCTTTCTGCTGCCGATTTTCTAAGCGTTTAAAACAACAAGGATGACTGATGAGTAACACCGAACCCATCAAAGCCTTTGCCAAACAGTGGGTTGAGCAAAACCAACAAAGGCTTTCCGACTGGCACCAAAAAATCTGGCACTACGCCGAACCTGCATTTCGCGAATACAAATCCTCTGCTTGGTATGTCGAGCTTTTGCGCCGTGAAGGCTTTACCGTCGAAGAAGGCAGCGGCGGCATGCCGACCGCTTTTTGCGCAATCTTTGAAAACGGCCAAGGTCCGACCCTTGCCAGCTACGCCGAATACGATGCCGTGCCCGGCAACTGCCAGGCGGCGACCACCCAAAAAATGCCACGCGAAGGCTTATCCCCCTACGCGCCTGGCCATACCGACCCGCATTCGGCGCTCGGCATCAGCGCACTGGGCGGACTGCTCGCCGCCAAAGCGGCCATGCAGAAATTTGGCCTTAAAGGACGGCTTAAATTCTTTGGCGAACCGGCGGAAAAACTGCGTGCATCCAAACCGGTACACGCCGCCAAAGGCTATTACGACGATATTGACGCGGCGATCAGCTTTCACCCGACCTATATGTTGCCGATGAACAACACCACGGTTTGGGATACCCACTGCGGCATTGCCTACGCCTATATCTACAGCTTTACTTGCGAAAAACCCGAAGACTGGATCGCCGCCGATAAATTCAGCCCCATCCCGCAAAACCACCTGGCCGCGCGCGCGCCAGGTGCCAACGATGCGCTGGTGCATTTTTATACGCTCAATGAAAGTCTGCGCCGCTCCACCCTGCCCTTTACCGGCCTTTGGAGCTTTAACGAGGCAATATTAACGGCCGGACAAGCGACTGCCGACAACCTGCCGCCGCATGTTTCACAAATCCAATACCTGCTGCGCTGTGACTCCATCGAACAGGCCGAAACCATCTGCGCCGTGATGGACAACAACGCCAAAGCCGCCGCGCTTGCAACCGGCTGCAAGTGGGAAAAAACCTGGGTCTGCAAATCCCGTGGAGGCTTGCCCAATCATGCACTGGCGCAACTTTGCTATGACAACCTGGCCGCGGTCGGCGCACCCGAGTGGGGCGCTCGGGCCATCAATATTGCTCAGCAAATCCAACAAAACCTATCGCTTGAGCCAATGGAAAAACCCTTTCTTCCCGCCACCGAAGAACTGATTAGCCCGCAAGAATGCGAACGGCAATTACGTCTGCAAATGCCCGCCTGGCAAAAGTATTTAACCAGCGACGACTACCCGGAATACACCTGGCACTGCCCCACCGTGCGCCTGCTCATCGCCCGCCCGATGCTAAGCGCCCCTAAAGGTTACACCTACCCCGATTGGGTATCGGTGGCTTTGGGCGGCATTGCCTGCTGTATCGACCCGATGATTCAAACCGCCGCTAAAACCATTGGCGCGACCTTGGTTGAACTGTTTTGCGAAGCCCAAAAACTAAAAGCCATCAAGGATGAATTTATCGAGCGCACCGGCGGCGGCATTGGCGGCAGCAAGTGGCAAGCGCCGCTTTTGCCCAAAGACTTTAAAGCGCCCCACGATTTCCGCTGGCCGGAATACATCACCACCGTTCGTGGTGAAGAATGGTGGATACCGACCCGCACACAATAAAGCCGCCAAAATCAACAACACCAAAGGATTACCCAAGATGAACAAAGCTTTTATTTCCCGCTCCCCCGCTCCGCAAACCCTGCTCGCGGCTCTGTTCGCCGTAAGCCTTAGCAGCGCCGCACTTGCCGACATCACCGTGGTTTCTGTCGGCGGCGCGATGAAAGACACGCAAACCAAAGTCTGGTACAAGCCCTGGGAAGCCAAAACCGGCGCAAAAATCATTGCCGGTGACTACGCGGCAGAATTGTCCAAAGTCAAAGTCATGGTCGATACCAACAGCGTCTCCTGGGACGTGGTGGAGATGGAAGTTTCCGATATGACGCGCGGTTGTGAAGAAGGAATGCTCGAACCCATAGGCGACGCCCCCGCCCTGCAAGCACTGGGCGACGAACTGTTAGAAGGTATTTTGCACCCGTGCGGCGCGGGCATTTTTGTCTGGTCTACCGTACTCGCCTACAACCGCGCGCTGGTTAAAAGTGCGCCCACTGGCTGGGCGGATTTCTTCGATTTAGAAAAATTCCCCGGCAAGCGCTCGCTGTATAAAAGTGCCAAATACAGTCTGGAAATTGCCCTGTTGGGTGACGGCGTGCCGCTCGATCAGGTCTACGAGCTGCTAGCTACTCACCAAGGCCAAGACCGCGCTTTTGCCAAACTCGACAGCATCAAATCACAAATCCAGTGGCATAGCGTCGGTGCACAGCCGCCGCAGTTTCTTGCCGCCGGTGACGTGGTCATGAGCAGCGCCTTTAACGCACGCATTACCAGCGTACCGCAGCCGAATAACCTCAATATCGTCTGGAACGGCGGCATTTACGACATCGACGCTTTTGTCGTGCCCAAAGGCTCCAAAAACCTTGAGCAGGCGATTGATTTTATTGCCTTCTCGCTACAGCAGCCGCAGCAAAAAGCCTTTGCCGAGACCCTGCCCTATGGTCCTGTCAACAGCTTGACTTTGCCGCAACTGGATGAAAATCTACGTAAAAATTTGCCCAGTGATGCCGATAACCTCAAATTACAACTGGCGAGTGATTCGGCCTTTTGGGCGGATTACCGCGAGCAACTGGAAGAGCGCTTTAACGCCTGGATGGCGCGATAACCCCCACCCGCCGGAGTTTGATTGTGACCCAAGCCAACACGCTAAATAAATCAGAAGCTAAACCGCCGGTCGTAGAAACCCGCGATCTGCATAAAAGCTACGGCGAGCACCACGTGCTTAAAGGGATTTCCTTTACCGCGCACGAAGGCGGCGTATTGTCATTGATTGGTTCGTCCGGTTCAGGCAAAAGCACCTTGCTTCGCTGCATCAATTTGCTGGAAATCCCCAACGCCGGCGAGCTTTATATCGGCGGCGAGCGGGTTCTGCTCAAACAAAGCCAAAGCGGCGAGCCGATAATTGGCGACGCGCGCCAGGTCGAGCGCATCCGCACGCAGCTTTCCATGGTATTTCAGAGCTTTAACCTGTGGCCGCACCGCACCGTGCTGGAAAACGTCATCGAAGCGCCGGTGCATGTGCTCGGTGAAAATAAACAAGAAGCGATAGCGCACGCCGAAGCGCTACTGGAAAAAGTCGGCCTCGCCGATAAACGCGCGGTTTACCCCTCGTTTTTATCCGGCGGCCAGCAGCAGCGCGTGGCGATTGCCAGAGCGCTCGCCATGCGCCCGAAAGTCATGCTGTTTGACGAACCCACTTCCGCACTCGATCCGGAACTGGTCGGCGAAGTGTTAAAAGTCATCCGCAGCATTGCCGAAGAAGGCCGCAGCATGATTTTGGTCACCCATGAAATGGCCTTTGCACGCGATGTTTCCAGCGAAGTGATTTACCTCTACCAGGGGCAAATTGAAGAACAAGGCCCGCCCGAGCAAGTGATGCTCGACCCGATCAGTGAACGCTGCCGCCAGTTTGTACTGGCCGAAGCCAACCGTTAATAAAAAGGAGATACCATCCAACAAAAGCAAAACCCAATTTAATTAAAACCCAAAAATAACGAGGACTATTCGCATGAGCACAATTAAAAAAACCCTAACCCAACTGCTGCAAGCCAGCTTGTTATTAAGCGCAGCCGGACTTGCCAGCGCGCAGGAAAAACTAGTATTTGGCATCAGCCAAGAGGTTTATCCGCCATTTTCCTATACCGACAGCAGCGGCAACTGGACCGGTTTTGAACCGGACTTGGTACGCGCTGTTTGCCAGCAAATGCAAGCTTCCTGCAGCTTTAACGCCATTGCTTGGGACGGTTTAATTCCGGCATTAAATGCCAAACAGATCGACGTGATTTTAAACTCGGTATCCATTACTGACGAACGTCGGCAAGTGGTGGATTTTAGCGAGCCTTATTTAATCACCCCATCGGTCTGGATTGGCGAAAAAGCCATTAAGTTAGAACCCACAGCGGCTGCTTTAAAGGGCAAAAAAATCGGCGTGCAAAGTTCCACCGTGCATGCGGTCTATGCCAAGGAGCGCTTTAAAGATTCCACCTTACGTTATTACGCCGACCGCAACGATATTTTTGCCGAACTGCGCAGCGGTCGTATCGACATTATGCTGGTTGACCAAATGGGCGTCGACGAATACCTGGATTTGCCCATTAATGCCGAACTGGAAATTAAAGGCAAAGCCGAGCAAGACAAATTACTCGGCGAAGGCATTGGCGCGGTGGTACGCAAAGGCGATAACGCACTGCGCGAGCGTTTAAACACAGCCCTTGATGAGCTGCGTAAAAGCGGAAAAATGCAAGAAATTGCCAAACCCTATCTGAGCGACGACTTTTTGGCGCTGGATTAACCCTGATCGGCGGCAAAAAGCAACGGCCTTTATTTCCCCTCAATAAATCGCCCGTTTTTTGTCGCCTCCCTTTTAACCTTTAACTTAAATCATGGAAAGCACGGCATGAGCAATCAACTTAACCAATGGCTGAAGCGTTTTTTACTGCTCGGCGCAGTGGCCGCAACATCCGCCCAAGCGGCAGCAGACAAAATTATCTTCGCCATCTCGCAAGAGCCTTATCCGCCGTTTTCATGGAAGGCCAGTAGCGGGCAGTGGAGCGGTTTTGAGCCGGATTTAATTCGCGAACTGTGCAAACAAATGCAAGCCGACTGCCGCTTTCATGAACTGGCTTGGGACGGGCTTATTCCGGCATTAAACTCCAAACAAGTCGATGTTATTTTAAATTCGCTATCGATTACGCCAGAGCGTAAACAAGTGGTGGATTTTACCGAAGCTTATTTACAAACCCCGGCACTTTGGGTCGGCGAAAAAGCGCTTAAACTGACCCCCACGGTGGAAGGGCTTAAAGGTAAAACCATTGGCGTGCAGGGTTCTACCAGTTCGGCGAGCTATTTAAAAAACTACTTTGGCAAAACCGCCAAAGTGCGTTATTACAACGACCAAGATGATGTATTAAGCGATTTACGCAATGGCCGCATCGATATCATGCTCGCCGACCAAATATCCATTGAACCCATGCTGGAACTTGCCGAAAACAATTTGCTGGAAAGCAAAGGCGTAGCCCCGAAAGACCCGTTATTTGGTGAAGGCATAGGCGCTGCCGTACGCAAAGGTGACGACGCACTGCGCGAGCGGCTAAACCAGGCACTGGCCGCATTACGTGATGACGGAAGGATGCAAAGCTTAAGTGCGCCTTACTTTAAGCCCGATATTTTGTCGCTGGATTAACGGCTTTGCCCTCTTCCCGCAAACCCCTCTCCCGCAAACGGAGAAGAGTTAGGGCGGTAAACACCCATGCTTAAAAGGAATGCAGCGCCGCCAGTCCTGCCGCTTCAATGATAAAAAACCTGTGAGGCTTCATGAGTTTTACTGATATTTACCGACTGCTGATCAGCGACGGCTGGGGCAAAAGCCTGGTAGCGGGCATGGTCACCACCTTGGAAATCTCCATCCTGGCCTTTGCCCTTGGCACAGTGATTGGCCTTATCGTCGCCCTGTGCAAGCTCAAAGGCCCGCGTCCGCTCATCGCCTGTGCCAATGCCTATACCACGCTGTGCCGCGCCATTCCTGAGCTTTTGCTGATATTACTGCTGTATTACGTGGGCACCGATGCCATCAACCTGCTGATGACCTCCATCGGACGCGGCCCGGTCGAGGTCAACGGCTTTGCCGCCGCCGTGGTGGTGCTTGGCATTGTCAGCGGTGCCTACCAAGCCGAAGTGCTGCGCGGCGCCATTTTGGCGGTAAACCCAGGGCTGCTTGAAGCCGCCCGCGCCTACGGCATGGCGCGTGGCAAGCTGCTGTTTCGCGTCACCTTGCCCTGCATGCTGCCCTTTGCCGTGGGCGGGCTTTCCAACCTGTGGCTGGTTTTGGTCAAAGACAGCGCATTAATCAGCGTGGTCGGCTACGGCGAGCTGTTAACCGCCGGTCGCCAGGCAGCCGCTTCGACCAAGCATTACCTGACCTTTTACCTTGCCGTTGGCGCTTGTTACTACCTGATTACCTTGGTTTCTGGAGTGTTCTTCAAGCGTATCGAAAACCGTTTTGAACGCTGGATGCCGAGGCAAGCCTAGGAGAAAACCTATGTTCAGTTGGTTCAGTGATTTTGCCGGCGATTTGTGGCTCGGCGTAAAGATCACCATCGCACTTTTGCTGCTGGCCGGTTTTTTCGGCTTTTTGCTCGCCATTGGTATCGCCCTGATGCGCCTTGCGCGTAATCCGCTCATTGCCGCTCCGGCGCAGTTTTTTTGCAGCGTACTGCGCGGCACACCCTTGTTGGTGCAGATTTACGTGCTCTATTACGGTGTGGGCACTTTGTTTGCCAGCTACCCGGCCATTCGCGGCAGTGTGCTTTGGCCTTATCTGCGTGAAGGCTTTTGGTACGTCGCATTCGCCTTGATTTTAAGCGTCGGCGCTTATGTCGGCGAAGTGCTGCGCGGTGGCCTGCGTGCGGTGCCCAAAGGCGAGCTGGAAGCCGCCCGCGCCTACGGCATGCGCCCGTTTTTAATGCTGCGCCGTATCTGGCTGCCAAGAGCGCTGTACATGCTAAAACCCACGCTGGCCGGTGAAAGCGTCATGCTGCTCAAGTCCACCGCACTCGCCTCCACCGTTGCCGTGACCGACTTATTGGGCGCGGCCAACTTGGTGCGCTCACAAACCATGATTGTTTACGAGCCTTTGTTATTGGTTGCGCTGATTTATATCGCGCTGGCCTTTTTGATTGAGCGTGGTTTTTCCCTGTTCGGTGTAACGCCGCAGCGTACGGCGTGATTTTTAGTTTTTGCTGAGGAAGTCTGTATGAAATATTCATCCATCACCCGGCGCATCAGCGGTGAAGCCGTTGCGGCCTGGGATATTCATTTTGCCGCCGCCGCGGCGCAATCTCGCGGTGAAGATGTCATCGTGCTGAGCATTGGCGATCCGGATTTTGCAACCGACAGCGAGATTTGCGCGGCAGCGTGCAAGGCACTTGCCGAAGGCGATACCCATTACACCGATATGAGTGGCCGTCTGCCGCTGCGCGAGGCGATTGCCGCACGCCAGCAAAAAGTGCTGGGGATTGAATGCAGTGCAGAGCAGGTCGCGGTCGTTGCCGGTACGCAAAACGGGCTGTATTCGGTCGCAACCTGCCTGTTTGAGGCTCCTGATGAAGTGCTGGTGCCGGAGCCGATGTATTTAACCTATCCGGCCAGCATCAGTGCCGGTGGGGCGACTTTGGTACCCATTGCGCAACCCGCCGAACAAGACTTTCGCTTAAATCCGCAAGCCTTGGAGGCGGCGATCACCCCGCGCACGCGCGGCATTGCCATTGCCACGCCGAACAACCCCAGCGGCAATGTCTACAGCGATGCTGAACTTGAAGCCATTGCAGCGGTTGCGATTAAACATGACCTTTGGGTTATTTCCGACGAGGTCTATGACCAGATGACCTACGAGCGAGCGCACCGCAGCATTGCCACTTTGCCGGGCATGAGGGAGCGCACGGTGATTATCGGCAGTCTGTCCAAATCCCACGCCATGACCGGCTGGCGCGTGGGCTGGGTGATCGGTTCGCCTGAATTGATGAAGCATCTGGATAACCTGCTGTTGTGCATGTTCTACGGACTGCCCGGCTTTATCCAGCAGGCGGCGCTTAAAGCGTTGGAACTGAACGATAAAATCGTCGAACAGGCGAAAACCACCTTCCGCCGTCGCCGCGATTTGGTCGTCGCCGCTTTGCAAGATGCACCACTGATAAGCTGCAAAGTCCCCGAAGCGGGCATGTTTATGCTGGTCGATGTACGCAAAAGCGGCCTGTCCAGCATGGACTTTGCCTGGAAGCTGTTCCGTGAAACCGGCGTTTCCGTGCTCGATGCCGAAGCCTTCGGACCCAGTTGCCGCGGCTTTGTGCGATTGTCCTTTACCGTATCGGATACGCAGCTAAGCGAGGCTTGCTCGCGCATTGCCCGCTTTACCGCCCGTCTGCAAGCGGAGATGAAGCGATGAACAGCATCGATGATTTTAAATCCAGCCACAGCCCGGCCAGCCCGTTTGCCGATTTAATACTGGAAAACGGCCGCTTTTACACCATGAACGCCGCCAAGCCTTGGGCAGAAGCGCTCGCCATACACGGTAGTCGCATTCTCGCCGTCGGAACAAAAGAGCAGGTGCTGCCCTTTGCAGGATCCCATACGCTACGCCATGACTTAAAAGGCGCGTTCTGCATGCCCGGGCTGCACGACATGCACACCCATCCCGACCTTGCGCTGGCCTCGCGCTACGGCGACGATCTGGACGTAGCGATAGAAGACCCGACCCCAGCGCAGTTGCAAAAAGCGATTGAAAACTACGCCAAAGCCCACCCCGGTGACGGCTGGATTTACGGTCATTACTGGGTGCGCTATCGCTTTCGCGAAGCCGGACTTGAGCCAGGGCGTAAGTGGCTCGACAGCATTATGCCGAACCGTCCGGTTGCCCTGCTCGACCGCATGTGGGGCACCATGATGGCCAACAGTCTGGCGCTGAAACTTGCCGCCATCGACAAAGACACGCCCGATCCGCGTAACGGCTATTTAGAGCGCGACCCGATCACCGGCGAGCCTAACGGCCTGCTGATTGACGGCGGCTACGCGCTGATTCATGCCGCCATGCCGCCGACGAAGGTTTCCGTATTGCGCCGCGCTTACCGTGACGGCGTGCGCTTCCAAAGCGCCCGCGGGGTGACGGCAAGCAAATACGTGCACGTCTGCGAACAGCGCCTGCAAGCACTCAAACAGTTGGACGACGCGGGCGAGCTCACCGTTCGCACCGAAGCTGCGATCAGTTGGCAGGACGATATTTTTCCGGTACGCCGCCGCTGGGAGCTGCTATCCGGCGAGCGCCACTACTACCGCAGCGCAAAACTTAACGCCAGCGCAGTGAAATTTCACTTCGATGGCACGGTCGAGCCAAAGTCCTCGTTTTTGCTGACGCCCTGGCCGAATGAAAGCGACTGGCGCGGCAAGCTCAACCTGTCGCCGGAACACATCGAGGATATGGTGGTGGATATGGACCGCCGCGGCATCCGCGTGATTGCCCACTGCACCGGCGACGGCGCATCCGATATTTTCCTCGACGCAGTGGCCGTCGCCCGCCAGAAAAACGGCTTTAGCGGCATTTGGCATCAATGTGCGCACAGCACCATTTTGCATCCGGGCAACCTGGAGCGCTTTGCCAAACTCAAAGTCATCGCCGAGTTCTCGCCCGCCGCCTGGTATCCCACCCCCTTTGCCAGCGGCGCCCGCTCAGGCTACGGACAGGAACGGCTAAAGCGCATCTACGACTTTAAAGGTGTACTTGCCGCCGGTGGCACCGCCGTATTTGGCACCGATTGGCCGGTCGCCTCGATCGACCCGTGGCTGGCGCTGGAAACCATGATTACCCGGCAGAACCCGTGGAACGACGACCCGGCCTGTTTTGGCGAACCCATCACGCTGGAACAGGCGCTTTTGGTAGCGACCAAAAACGGCGCACAGGCCATGGGCTTGCAAGCGCAGACCGGCACGCTGGAAGCAGGCAAAGCCGCCGATTTAATCGTGCTCGACCGCGACCTGTTTGCCCAAGAGGCACGTGGTTACATCCACAAAACGCAAGTGGAACTGACCTTTGTTGACGGCCAGTTGGTGCACGACCGTCAAGGGAGCCTTAAACATTTAGGACTAGAGGCCGTATGGACGGGCGACGCACCGAATATTGTCGCAGGCTTATAACCCTTCAATCCAAGAGGCCAGCTAATGAGTAGTTCCCCACAAATCCTGATTGAACAAGGCGTTGCCCACTTAACGCTAAATCGCCCCACGCAGCGCAATGCGCTGGATATTCCAACCCTTAACGCCATCAGCGCCTACCTTGAAGACTTTGCCGAAAATCCCGCAGTACGCGTATTGCTGATTGACTCAGTGGGCAAAACCTTTTGCGCCGGAGCGGATTTGGCCGAATGGGCCGCCGCCGAACAGCGCGGCGAGCTGGAAAGCTACGGCTGGACCGAGGCCGCGCACCAGATGATGGATCAGCTATACCGGCTGCCCAAACCCACCATCGCCGCCATTCATGGCGGAGCCGTTGGCGCGGGCATGGATTTGGCGCTGTGCTGCGATATGCGTATCGCGGATAAAACAGCGTACTTTAAAGCCGGTTACACCAGCATGGCCTACTGCCCCGATGCCGGTGCAAGCTGGCATTTACCGCGCTTGATCGGTGAAGAGCAAGCCAAGCGCCTGTTATTTTTGGATGAACCTTACAATGCCGAGCAAGCATTTGCCGCTGGGTTAATCGGCGAAATCTGCGCGGATGGCGAGCTTGCAACCCTGGCACAGGAGCGCGCCGCCCGCTTTGCCGCAGGGCCCACGCTTGCTTTCGCCGAAACCAAAACACTGATCAGGGACAGTTACAGTCGCACCTTGGCCGAGCAACTGTTAGCCGAACAGGCCGCCGGCCTGCGCTGCGGGCGCTCTCAGGATGCCATGGAAGCACTCAATGCCATCAACGAAAAACGCCCTCCTCAATTTATCGGACGCTAATCCATGCACTTTGAACTCACTCAAGAACAACAGATGCTGGTGGATGCGGTCAAAACTTTTGTCGAAAAAGAACTGCTGCCACACGAAGAAACCGTTGATAAAAACGACCAAGTGCCGCCGGAACTGGCCGCACAAATCCGCCAAAAAGCCCTTGATGCCGGCTTTTATGCCTTCAATATGCCAGAAGAAGTGGGCGGCGGCGGTTTGGATTATTTGACCCAGGCGCTGGTGGAACGGGAACTTGCCAAAGTGTCCTGGGCGCTGCATGTGTTTGTTGCCCGCCCTTCCAAAATCCTTATGGCCTGTCAAGGCCAGCAGATTGAACAGTACCTCTTGCCCTGTGTGCGTGGCGAGAAAATCGACTGCTTTGCGCTAACCGAACCCGGCGCCGGTTCCGATGCCAACGCCATCCAAACCCGCGCGGTGCGCCAGGGCGATGACTTTGTCTTAAACGGCGCCAAGCACTTTATCAGCCACGCAGGCGTTGCCGACTTTGCCATTGTCTTTGCCGTGACCGATACCTTTACAGCAGGCGGCAAAACACGCAACGCCGTCACCGCCTTTTTAGTCGATAGAAACACCCAAGGTTTAACCGTGCGGCGCGGCCCTAAGTGCGTGAGCAATCGCGGCTACCACACTTATGAACTGTTTTTTGACGACTGCCGCGTCCCTGCCTCAAAAGTACTGGGCGAAGTGGACAAAGGCTGGCAAGTTGCCGGCGACTGGCTGTCCGCAGGTCGCGTGATGGTGGCTGCCAACTGCGTCGGGCAAGCGCAGCGGGCCATGGATTTGGCGCTGCGCTGGGCGGCAGAACGCAAGCAATTCGGCGCGCCCATCGGTCGTAATCAGGGCGTTGCCTTCAAACTCGCCGATATGGCCACACAAATCCGCGCCGCCGAACTGCTCACGCTGCACAGCGCCTGGAAGATGGATAAAAACCAGATGACCGATGCCGACGCGGGCATGGCCAAACTCTTTGCCAGCGAAGTGCTGGGTAAAGTCGCCGATGAAGCGGTACAGATTTTCGGCGGTATGGGTCTGATGGATGAAGGCGTGGTCGAGCGCCTGTGGCGCAACGCACGTATCGAGCGAGTATGGGAAGGCACCTCAGAAATCCAGCGGCATATCATCGCGCGCGAACTGCTGCGCCCGTTCTGGCCATAAGGCTTTGTTAATGAATAAAAAAGACAATCTAAAACGCCTGCTTGCGCCTAAATCGCTGGCCTTTATCGGCGGGCGCAGCATGGCGCAGTCGGCGAGGCGCTGCCTTGAAAGCGGCTTTAACGGTGAAGTCTGGCTGGTCAATCCCAAGTATCCAAGCTTGGAAGGCATGGACTGCATCGCCTCCACCTTCCAATTACCCAAAGCGCCCGATGCCGTCTTTATCGGCACCAACCGTGCACTTTGCTTGGAAGCCGTTAAGGAGCTTGCGCAAATTGGCGCAGGCGGCGTGATTTGCTACGCCTCCGGCTTTGCCGAAGCAGGCGAGGCCGGAAGCGCCTTGCAGCAAGAGTTATTGCAGAGCGCAGGTGATATGGCCTTATTAGGGCCGAACTGCTACGGCCTGCTTAACTACCTGCACAGCGCCGCGCTCTGGCCGGTCGCCCACGGCGGCAAAGCCGTTGAACAGGGTGTTGCGGTACTGACGCAAAGCGGCAATTTTGCTTACAACCTCTCCATGAGCGAACGCTCCTTGCCGATCGCCTATATGGCCTCAGTCGGCAATCAGGCGCAGCTTGGCTTTGCCGAGCTGATGGAAGCGCTGCTCGATGAACCCAAAGTCACCGCCATCGGCCTGCATCTGGAAGGCCTGCGTGATGTAGCGGCCTTTGCCCGCGCCGCTTTTAAGGCGCTGGAAAAAGGCGTGCCGATCATCGCGCTAAAAACCGGTGTATCGCCGATTGGCGCAGAACTTGCGCTTAGCCACACCAGTTCACTGGCCGGTAGCGACGCACTCTATGACGCCCTGTTTACACGCCTCGGCGTTATTCGCGTAGATACGCCCTCACGCTTTATCGAAACGCTAAAAGTCGCCGCCAGCGGGCAAAAAATCAAAGGCACCCGCCTGCTCGCGCTGGCCTGCTCCGGCGGTGATGCTGGACTGATTGCCGATGGCGCTTATCGTCATCAGCTCGCCTTGCCAGCGCTTAGCCAAGCGCAAAAAAGCGCACTGCAACAGGTACTGCCGGATTACGCCAATATCGCTAATCCGCTCGACTTCACGACCGCCATTTGGGGCGATCAGCCCGCGCTTGAACAAATGCTAAACAGCGCTTTACCCGCTGAAACCGACGCGGCTTTGTTGGTGCTGGATTACCCCAGCGAGCAAAGTGGCGAGCGTTATATGTGCGACTTGCTGCTCGATTGCTACTGCCAAGCGTTAAAGCGCCACGGAAAGAACGGCTTTATCGCCTGCAACCTGCCGGAGTTTCTGCCTGAAAGCGCCCGCGAGCGCCTGCACGCCGCCGGCATCCCTGCGCTGCAAGGCTTGGATGATGCGCTTTTCGCTTGGGCAAGCCTTGCGCGTTATTCCAGCACCGCTGAAATGCTGTTAACCCAAGGCGAAGCCGCGCTCCCACCGCTGCCCCCCGCGCCCATCAATGGGCGAGGGAAGGCAGCCTTAGACGAATGGCAATCCAAACAAGCCCTTAAAGCCTTTGGCCTGCCACTACCCCAAGCGCGGCTTTGTACACCAGAGCGCGCCGCTTCGGCCGCCGCCGAACTGGGTTATCCGCTGGCGCTAAAAGTCGTCAGTGCCGATTTACCACATAAAACCGAAGCCGGAGGCGTGGCGCTTAATCTTGACAACGAGGCCGAACTACAAAGCGCTTTGCAGCGCATGCAGCAATCGCTCGCCGAAAAAGCCCCCAATGTGCCTTTTGAGCAGATTTTGCTGGAACGCATGGCAGAAGCGCCGCTCGCCGAATTGATAATTGGCGTAAAACGCGAAGAAGGCTTTGCACTGGCCTTGGTCATCGGCAGCGGCGGGATTTTGGTCGAGCTACTAAAAGACAGCCTTAGCCTGCTACTGCCGACCACCGATGCCGCCATTGAACGGGCGTTGCTCAATTTGCGCATTGCCCCGCTGCTCTTGGGCTTTCGCGGACGAGCGGCGGCGGATATGCCTCAATTGATTGCCGCCATCCGTGCCATAGCCGATTACGCCTGCACCCACGCAGGTAACTTGTTGGAACTGGATGTCAATCCGCTACTGGTCACAGCAACAGGCGCAGTGGCCGTCGATGCGCTGATCAGACTGGCCGACTAAGCGGCAGGTTGGGGATTGGGCTGCTTAGGGTCTGCCATCCTACTTTTGAGAACAGTACCCTTAAATAAAAAAGTCAGGGAATATCAAAATGAAAGATAAAAAAGCCAAACAAGTAAAGGTCTACAGATGGATGGGCGTCCCTAATCTTCTTGAATTTGCTGACGTATATTCAGTTGAAAAAAAAGTAGCTACTTATATTGAGTCTATTTTGCCAAGAATAAACATGGAAGATATATCGGGATGGGAGCTAACTTTATCCATTAATTACTTCGTCTCATTCTAATTAGCGTTAGAAACTGAATTAATAATCAAAGGCCATGCCAGATTCTTCGGATGCGCTCCGAGTCGAATTATTCATGTTTTTAACGCGAAATGGAATCAAACTTCATTGGAATTCATAAAAAATTTCTACGGCATCCTTTAGGTAGAGAATACGAAATGATGATTAGCCCCCCCATCCCCGATAACAGGCAAGCGCCTTATGGTATACCGCCGCTTGGCAAAAAAATAAAAGCTTTTCGTCCAATAAAAAACGTCCGCTTCCATGCTTTGGATCCTGAGTTTCATAAATATGACAACCTTGAACAATGTATTCTTGCGTCAGCAATAAAGGCTATAGACTTTGGCTTCACCAAAGGCTTCGCTTGTTATGGGAAGAAAATAAAATTTCAAGATTTATAATAACTCGCATATCACTCTTCCCGGCCTGGCGGCGTTTACAACAATAAATGGCCGCTGCTCTGCGCCACCAGCACATAGGGCGCACCCGCCTATCTCTACTCGGCACAAAGCTTTTCCACCCGCTGAAAGCCGCGCGGCAGTTTGTTGCCACGCCGACCGCGCTCGCCTTGGTAGTGGGCAAGGTCGGCGGGTTTAAGGGATAGCGTGCGTTTGCCTGCCTGTAGTAGCAAAGTGCCGTCTGCTGGCAATAGCGCCAAACCCAGCAAGCGCTCGTCACGCTCCCTGGCAATGCCGATGATTTTATTGCCCTTGCCTTTGGCAAGCTGCGGCAGCTCTTTTAACGGCAGCAGCAGCAACCTTCCGTCGTTGGTGGCCGCGGCAAGCCAGTGGTCAAGGCTTTCAATCAGCAGCGGCGGCAATACGCGCGCACCATCCGGCAAGCTGAGCAAGGCTTTACCGGCTTTGTTTTTGCTGCATAAATCCTCACCCTTGGCAATAAAGCCGTAACCGGCATCACTTGCCAGCAGATAGAGCGCCTCGTCTTCTGGCAGCAGCAGCGCCTCAAAGGTTGCGCCCACCGCAGGACTCAGCCTTCCGCTTAACGGCTCGCCCTGCCCGCGTAGCGAGGGCAGCGTATGTGCAGGCAGCGAGTAACTGCGTCCATTCGAGTCGATAAACACCGCCGCTTGATTGGAGCGCCCCAGCGCCGCCGCTTTAAAGCCATCACCGGTTTTGTAGGAAAGACTCAGCGGGTCAATATCATGCCCCTTGCCGCAGCGCACCCAGGCTTTTTCCGACAGCACCACTGTGACCGGTTCCGATGAAAGCCTCTCGTTTACGCTAATGGCTTTGGCTTGTCCGCGCTCAATAATCGGCGAACGGCGCTTATCGCCGTAGGTTTCGGCGTCCTGAACAATTTCTTCGCGTACCAGGTTTTTAAGTTTTTCTTCACTAGCCAATAAGCTTTGTAGGGATTTGCGCTCTTTGGCGAGTTCATCCTGCTCGCCTCTGATTTTCATTTCTTCCAGCCGTGCCAGTTGGCGCAGGCGGGTATCCAAAATGTAGTCGGCCTGCTCTTCGGATAAAGCAAAACGCGCCATAAGTACGTCTTTAGGCTTATCTTCAGTGCGGATAATTTGAATCACTTCATCCAAATTTAAAAAGGCGATCAGCAAGCCTTCGAGCAAATGCAGGCGTTTTTCGACTTTTTCGAGGCGAAACTGCAAGCGGCGGCGCACCGTGGCGATACGAAAACCCAGCCATTCGACCAGCAAGGTGCGCAAGTCCTTAACCTGCGGCTTGCCGTTAACGCCTATCACATTGAGATTAACGCGGTAGCTGGTCTCAAGTTCAGTCGTCGCGAACAGGTGCTGCATCAGCGCCTCGCAGTCCACCCGATTGGAGCGCGGTATCAACACAATACGGCAGGGATTTTCGTGGTCAGACTCGTCACGCATATCGGCGAGCATCGGCAGTTTTTTTGCCTGCATCTGTGCGCCGATTTGCTCTTGCACGCGTAGACCAGATACCTGATGCGGTAGCGCAAAAATCACCATATCGCCGTCTTCCATGCGGTAACTGGCACGCATGCGCAGCGAACCGCGCCCAGTTGCGTAGATTTTTTGCAAATCCGCAGGCGAGGTGATGATTTCCGCTTCGGTCGGGAAATCAGGCCCCGGTATCAGCTCGCAAAGTTCTGCCAATGGGGTATCCGGCGCGTCCAGCAGACGTACACAGGCGCTGGCCACTTCGCGCAGATTGTGCGGCGGCACGTCGGTCGCCATGCCCACGGCAATGCCGGTGGTGCCGTTAAGCAGCAGATTGGGCAGGCGCGCGGGGAGGATTTTCGGTTCTTCCAGCGTGCCGTCAAAGTTTGGCTGCCAATCGGCGGTGCCTTGTCCCAACTCGCTTAATAGCAATTCGGCGTAGCGCGACAGCCGCGCTTCGGTATAACGCATAGCGGCAAAGGATTTCGGGTCATCCGCCGCGCCCCAGTTGCCCTGCCCGTCAATCAGCGGATAACGGTAGGAAAACGGCTGCGCCATCAGCACCATCGCCTCATAACAGGCGCTGTCGCCGTGTGGATGGAATTTGCCCAGCACGTCACCCACGGTACGCGCGGATTTTTTATGCTTGGCCGAGGCCGAAAGCCCCAACTCGCTCATGGCATAAACAATGCGCCGCTGTACCGGTTTTAAACCGTCGCCAATATGCGGCAGCGCACGGTCCATAATCACGTACATGGAATAATTTAAGTACGCTTGCTCGGTAAACTCCGCTAAAGACAGGCGCTCTACGCCTTCGCTGGTTAAATCAAGAGGTTGGTTCATGATTAATATCTATAACAATTTAAATACGGTCTTTGCGCTAGCGATAATGGCCGATCATTTTAAAATCAAACCAATCAAGGCAAGTATTGGCGCAATAACAACCGGCCGTCTTTATGGGTAAATTCGAGTCTGCGCAGCGCGCTCATGCCCAGCAGGATTTCCTCGCCTTCCATGCCCGGGCTAATCAGCGCTTCGACATCGTAAAGTTTAATGTCGCCTAATTGCAGGCTATCAATACGGGTGAGATGCGCCGTTACCGTGCCATTGGCGGTGCGCACCGATATGCCCGCACCGCGGCGCAGCCCCAGCTTTTTGGCGACTTTTAGCGGTATCGCCACGCTGGTTGCGCCGGTATCGAGCATCAGCCGGACTTTTTCACCGTTGATTTGACCCATCATGCGGTAATGCCCATCCCGCCCACTTTTCAGCACAACCTCAATACTGTCTGCATGACGCTGCGAGGCGGGGTTTTGGTTGGGGTTTTCGCGCTTTTCTTCAAACGCGCCAAAAAACCAGGTCGCCAGCAGCAAGGCGGCGAGCCAGCAGAGAATGAGCATCACTCGTCCAGCGCGTTGGCCAGGTAGCGGGCTACTCAAGTCAGTACCTCGGCTAAATCGCCTTTGGCCTCCAGCCAGCTTTTGCGGTCGGCGGCGCGTTTTTTGGCGAGCAGTCTGTCCATCAGTTCGCGCGTGTAGTCCACGTCATCCAGCGTTAATTGCACCAAACGGCGCGTGTTGGGGTCCATGGTGGTTTCGCGCAGTTGCAGCGGGTTCATCTCGCCCAAGCCTTTAAAGCGCGTCACTTGCACCTTGCCACGGCGGTTTTCCGCTTGCAGGCGGTCTAAAATGCCGTCCCGCTCGGCTTCATCCAGCGCGTACCAGACCTCTTTGCCCAAATCGATACGAAACAGCGGCGGCATGGCGACATGCACATGCCCGGCTGCGACCAGTGCGCGAAAGTGGCGCATAAATAAGGCGCAGAGCAAGGTGGCGATATGCAGGCCGTCCGAATCGGCATCGGCGAGGATGCAGATTTTGCCGTAGCGCAGCGTGGTTAAATCGTCGCTGCCCGGATCCATGCCGATGGCAACGGCAATATCGTGCACTTCTTGGCTTGCCAACACTTCGCTGCCATCGACTTCCCAAGTGTTGAGGATTTTCCCGCGCAGCGGCATGATGGCCTGGAACTCTTTATCACGCGCTTGTTTGGCGCTGCCTCCGGCCGAATCGCCTTCGACCAAAAACAGTTCGGTACGCTGGCTGTCTTGTCCGGCACAATCGGCCAATTTGCCGGGCAGTGCTGGACCTTGGGTGATTTTTTTGCGCTCGACCTTTTTGCTCGCTTTAAGTCTTCTGCCCGCGTTACTAATCGCAAGTTCCGCAAGCTGCGTGCCGCTTTCCGGATTAGCGTTCAGCCACAGGCTAAAAGCGTCTTTCACGACGCCACAAACAAAGGCCGACGCCTCGCGTGAGGACAGGCGCTCTTTGGTCTGGCCGGAAAACTGCGGCTCTTGCAGCTTCATCGACAGCACAAAGGCAATACGCTCCCAAATATCCTCAGGTGCGAGTTTTAAGCCGCGCGGCAAGAGGCTTCTGAACTCGCAAAATTCGCGCATGGCATCCAGCAGCCCTTGGCGCAGTCCGTTGACATGGGTGCCGCCCGCAATAGTCGGGATAAGGTTGACGTAGCTTTCCTGCACCGCCTCGCCGCCTTCCGGCAGCCAAAGCAGCGCCCAGTCCACCGCTTCATTTTTGGCGGCAAAACTGCCGTGAAAAGGCGCATCCGGCAGGCAGGCAAAGCCTTGCACGGCTTCAGCCAGATAGCTACGCAAGCCGTCTTGATAGCACCAGGTAATGAGTTCACCGCTTGATTGATCGGCAAAACTGACCTCCAATCCCGGGCAAAGTACGGCTTTGGCTTTCAGCAGATGTTTTAAGCGAGGTACGGCAAATTTGACCGTATCGAAGTATTTTGCCTCCGGCCAAAAGCGCACCCTGGTACCACTTGAGCGCTTGGCAGCAGTGCCGGTTTGTGCAAGTTCGCGGGTTTTCTCGCCTTGCGCAAAACCCATCCGATATTCAAAGCCGCCTCGGTGAATACAGACTTCCAAGCGTGAAGACAGCGCATTAACGACCGACACGCCCACGCCGTGCAGTCCGCCAGAAAACTGGTAGTTGCTGCCAGAGAATTTGCCGCCCGCGTGCAGCCGGGTCAGTATCAGCTCAACGCCAGGAATGCCTTCTTGCGGGTGAATATCAACCGGCATGCCGCGCCCATCGTCGGCGACTTCTACGCTGCCGTCTTGGTGCAGAGTGACTTCAACCTTTTTGGCAAAACCGGCCAGCGCTTCATCGACCGCGTTATCGATAACCTCTTGCGCCAAATGATTGGGGCGGCTGGTATCGGTATACATGCCGGGGCGTTTTCGCACCGGGTCAAGACCTGCGAGAACTTCAATTTGCGCGGCGTTGTAAGTCATGCGGGAAAAGCAGCCAAAATTGCGGGCGGGCAGGCTAACCGCAAGACTTGCCTCACTGCAAGCGCTTTAAATGCACTTCCACCCCTTTCGCGCAAGCGGGAGAGTGGCTTAAGAGAGAAAAAGCCTGCCCACAAAAAAGGCAATGTGCCAAACACATTGCCTTTTATGCTTTGTCTTAAGGTTAAGCCGCCGCTTGGACAGGCTGCGCCAACGCCTTGATATGAGCGCTTAAGCGGCTCTTGTGACGGGCGGCCTTGTTTTTATGGATGATGCCTTTGTCGGCCATCCGGTCAATCACCGGCACCGCCAGCGTATAGGCGGACTTGGCGCGCTCGAGGTCTTTGGCATCCAGCGCCTTGACCACGTTTTTGATATAGGTGCGAACCATCGAGCGCAGGCTGGCATTATGACGGCGGCGCTTGTCGGCCTGTTTGGCGCGTTTAATTGCAGAGGGTGAATTGGCCACTGCGTGACTCCTCGAAACCTGTGAAATGGCGGGCAAATAAAGGGCGCGGATATTGCCTTATCAAACAGCGCTTGTCAAGGACTTTCGAGAAGTTTGTCAGTGATAAGTAATCTGTCCGCATCAGTAGCAAATGAACTGTCCGGTTTTACTGACCGCCGAGGAGGTGGTCATGAAACGGACGC
>NZ_LSZO01000193.1 GCF_001580025.1 Ventosimonas gracilis
TATCTTTTTTGTTTGCCCAACGGGCGCTGCCGTGTAAGGTTTCACTGGCGCGCGCGGTATTGCTCAGCAGCGTTTTCAGCAAAAACGTCAGCAGTAATCCGCCCATGCTGACCAGCATCCCGATAGCGGCGGCTTGCATGATGGCACTGGGATACAGGCTGTACCATTGCGCTGCCCATAACAGGATTGACCAGGGCGTATAAAGGTGATTCAAGTGCGCCCCAAGTGCCGCTTGATAATCAAAGCTAAACGCAAAAAACTGGGTGGCCGCTTGTAATCCTGCCAACAGGGAAAATAAAACCAGTCCCGATAACAGTTTGAACCGATTATTGGCATGGCCGTTATGGTTTTGGGTTAATGCGTTCACCGGCTACGTCCTCCGTCTTGATGGTGCCCTTGCGCCTGGCTTTTTTCCTTGGCTTGCGGGCTTGGCTTTAGCGCTTGTGCCCAATCGCTCAAGCGGTTTGTTATTCCTGCTGCGCCCCGTCGCAGTAGAGAATGGGATTCGGCTGCTGACTGCTGAAAGAAAATTGAAACAGCAGGCGGCAGTAGCATTTCAATTCCTGTTTTGAGGCCAGCCAGAGCGCGCTCTGACAGTCCGTGCAGACGGTCTCGGGCAACCGGTGGGGGAGGCGTCCCAAAGCGCCCAGTGTCCTGCTTGGGCGCTCTGGCGGTGTGGCTTCCCCTGCCTTGGGTATTTGTGGCGGCCTGTCCATGGTTTGCAGCAAGGCGTCCAGTTCGTCCTCGGTGCTGTCCGGCTCCGATTGATTGTCCACGCTGTTTGTCCTCCATCAGTTGCTGGCGTTTCTTTTCCAAAAGCGGGTCGGCAAAGCTCACCTGCAGATGGCCGTCCACTGCCGCGCGTACCATTTGTGCCTTAAACAACAAATCGCCGGTGAGCGAGAGCTGGCTGCCGTAGCGCTGTGCGGCAAATTGCAGCGCTTGCTGCATTTCTTTGGGGCGGGCGGTGCTTGCAACCTGCAAGCCATTGCCGTTATCGCGCACAGACGAGGCGCCTACGCGGTAAATCACCGTGCCTTTCTTGGTGATGTTGTCTTGAACCGGAACCGAAAGCGCCGGTTTGTACTGCGCCTTCGGCACGGATACGCCAAGACCGAACAGGTCTGCGGCGCGTTGGGGCGTGGTGGTCTGTGCTTTGGTGGCGGATGGGACTGCACCTGCTCGCCCGCCTTGCACGCTGTGCAAGGCACGGTTTTTAAAGCCTTTGGCACTTCCACGCGACCGCAAGGCGCTTAGCGCTTCGCTATCGCCTTGGATGGCTTGCTGCTTAAGCCAGTCCGCCCAACTGGCACGGCTGTTTTCTTGATACAGCGCCTGGCAGCTTTGGCGGTACTCGGCATTGATTTTCCCAATGTCGCCCAACAGGGAACTGCTCACCTGTGCGTAGAAGATTTTCTTGGCAAGTCCGCGCCCGCCCATCCGTTTTATCAAGCCACGGCGGATACTGGCCGAACCTTTGGCATCGGCAATACGTTTTGCTTTTTGCTTGCGCAGTTGCTCTAAGCGGGTCTTTTGAATATGCGTGCGCTGCTTTTGCTCGTTTTGATAACGGGCATAAAGCAAGGTGGTATCCACGCCAAAGCGAACCGGCTTTTTCTCGTATTGTTTTTTGGGCGCTGCCGGTTTGATGGGGGTTGCCGATTGAATCGGTTCAATCGGCTCAGTGGCTTTTTCTTTGGCCGCTTCAAAAGCGCCAAGGCGTTTTTCCAATTTTGATTTGGACAAATCACGAGAAACGGAACTGGCTTTAACCTGTGTGCCGGTTTTTTGCGATTCAAAAACAACACCATTGGCACGCGCGCGCAGTTCCAGGCCATTTTCCTGCATCACTTGGTGCAACTGCTGCCAAGAGTTGGCGGCTTTAATTTCAGACAAACACTCGCGCTTAATCCAGCCCAACAGGCTTTCAATGCCAGAGTGCGCCTCCATATCCATCGCGCGGCCTTCGGCCACAGTGCGCCTGGGTTCGTGGTTATCCACCTCAAGACCGTATTCCTGCTCCAAACTGGCACAGAGCTTGGCTAACGTCTTATACGGATAATACGGCTCGTGAATGGTTAACCGTTCAGGATGGATTTTGTTGATCGCAATATGAATATGTAGATTGTCGGTATCGTTGTGGACAGCGCTAATGCGCTGATGTTCAGCAAAGCCCAAGCCTTCGCAAAGCCTGGCTTCAACCGCTTTTAATACCTCGGCGCTGGGCTTTTCATCAGGGCGAAAGCTCACCAATAAATGAAAGGTTTTATCGCTTTTGGCACGGGTATTGAGCGTCTGGGTTGCCCGCACTTCTTCCACCGCAATATCCAGCTCATCCGCCATGCAGTTAGTCATACTGACCTCGCCCAAGCGGTGGTTTTTGCTTTGATCGTCGGTAATGTAATTAACCAATCCGGCAAAGCTCGATTTAGCCAGCGAGTGCATCGCAATATGCTTGGCAATCA
>NZ_LSZO01000194.1 GCF_001580025.1 Ventosimonas gracilis
GGTTTTTGCTTTGATCGTCGGTAATGTAATTAACCAATCCGGCAAAGCTCGATTTAGCCAGCGAGTGCATCGCAATATGCTTGGCAATCATGCTGTTAAGCCCTTGCCTGCTGATACCAACTTAATCAGCTTGCGCAACTCTGCAAGGGTGCCTTCAATCCGGTGCAGCAGCCGGTTAATCTGGTCTGTACCAAACCGCGCGGTGCGTGCGTCATTATCCAGCCACAACTTTTGCAAATTACCCAAGCGGGCTAAATCGCTATTGATGCGCACTAATTCGAGCACGGCTTTTTTATCCATCACAGAGTGCAGCGGATAACCCATAGCGACTTCTCGCAAATACCTTGCCGTGCTCATGCCAGCTTGTTTGGCGTTAGCTTCAATAATGGCCGCTTCATCATCCAAAACGGGCACACGCAAATGCTTACGGCGTTTGGCGCGTATTGCATTAACTGACGACGCATTGTCGGTTTCTTCCCTTGGTGTCATATCGCTTTTAACCGCTTTTAAGCCTCGCAGAGCAGGATGCCCGTTGAGCACAAAGTGCGAATAAGGGAGGTGAAGTTAGATAAGCGGCTTGCCGATTAGCTAACTTCACA
>NZ_LSZO01000195.1 GCF_001580025.1 Ventosimonas gracilis
CTTATGCGAACCCTTATAGCGGTTGAGGTTGTTGAGAATGTTCTCAACGAGCACCTACGCGCCGTGCTTTGACGCTTAAGCGCATGCGTTCGCGCCGCTCAAAAACATTCAAAAGCCTTGCATGCCGCTGATGCGCTTCTGATACGGCATCTTCAAATAAGAGCGCTACCCGTTCATATTCTTCCGATTCAATCAATTCCAAAATAAGCAGTATGTTCAGGCTGCTTAATGCGCGATTATAACTGTCTCTTTCGATTAAATCGCCGAAGGCATCAATGTCACTTTTTTTAACGTCATTCAAATAACCCGTTATCACATCATCAAGAATTATATATTTGCTCCAAGGCAGATCACTGTGCCTTGTGAAATGAACGGTTTTCATCATATCGTCTAAATCATTCATGTTAATTACTCCTGCAAGATGAATAACGCCTTGCTATTGCAGACACAGAGGCGCTCGCTCGCCGCTCGCCGCTCTCTGTGTCTGCAACCGCGGCGGCTTTTGACTTATCCCCTCGCCGCTTGCTGTGCCATCGGCATAGCGCGGGAGGACGTGCTGGTTGTCGCAGGCTTTAAGCGCACGCGACCGAGTTTTAATTCTTTAAACTCGTTCACCCAGAAGCTTTCTGTGTCCAGCGTATACATGCCTGCCGCATAAGACGGGAGTTCATCGGGAACGGGTAATTTGATTTCTTGCGGGTATTTAAAATGAGGCAGTTTTAAATACGCCCGTTGTTCACGAATGCAGTAAGGCTTGCCGGTCTTTTGTGAAGTCCCTTCCTTAACGGCAACTTCAGTGCTTTCAATCTCTACCAATACGTTCATGTCATTTCCTTTTCATTTTCAGTTGCCATTCAGGCGGGATTGCCGGTTAAGACGTTAGATTGCAACGGAAGACCGTGCGGTTTTATCGTGGGTCTTTGGTTTACCCAACCACTTCAATGCCCAAGGCGGCGGGGCTGCCGTGGCATGGGGGCTATGGGGCAAAAGCGGTGAGGCCGTGCACACAGGTATCTGCACGACATTGGCGACTTTTTTAAGCGGCGCGGCGTGCTCGTCATTGGCCGCTTGCGAATCAATAAACTGCTCGCAGTGGTCAAGGACGCTTTCCGCCGTCGGTTCGACGTACCAAGGCGGACGCTGGGAAGAAAAATCGATTTCGACAAAACGCAGCAGCGGTACGACGCTGTTCTTGCTGATTTCAGGTAGTTTTTGCAGCACGGCCTTGGAAATGCCGCAGGCTTCCAAGTCGCGCGTGTGCCGTGTCCAGGTGGATGGCGCAATGCTCGCCTTGGTTTCGTCCCAACCGTAACTGCGGATATTGCGGAAGGTGTTAAACAGGTTATTGGCGTAGGTATACACCGGCTTGCCGTGTTTGTTGGTCTTCACATAAGCGGCTTTTAAAGCGGCCTGCACGTGTTCATCATCGATCGTCTTCATTTCCATTCCCTCGCAGGCTTTGAATATCGGGGCGGTGGTCTCTGTCCACAGTTCCCGAATCAAGCAGCGACCTTCTCGCGCCAAGTTCTCTTGATAATCAATGAGTTTGTTTAAGTTGGTGGGTATCTTGCGCCGCGACAAACCACGGCTTTTTACCGTGGCTTCAAAGCGCA
The DNA here is from genome assembly GCF_001580025.1 of Ventosimonas gracilis. Lineage (GTDB taxonomy): Bacteria > Pseudomonadota > Gammaproteobacteria > Pseudomonadales > Pseudomonadaceae > Ventosimonas > Ventosimonas gracilis. Next base: position 1,614 of record NZ_LSZO01000195.1, read on the forward strand.
GCAGGCACTTTGACCAGTCCACTAATTGCGGGTCACTCATCACGGCTACCGTGCGTCTGGCCGCAGCGGCTTTTTTGCCACTGCCTGCCGCTTGGCGCTGCGCTTCAATCAGTTGGTGAGCATATTCGTATTGTTTCAAATACGCCTTGAGACCTTTTAAGCGGCTGTCTTTTTTGAACCAATAAGCGGTTTCGCTGTAGTTGTCACCGCGTGACTTGGTTTGTCCATTGCTGATGTTGCGCAGCGCGTCAATCGCTTGCTGCGCGGTGCGTTCATTGGGCAGGCGGGCGCTGTAGGTGCAGTCCAGCGCCTGAACTTCGGCCTCGTCCCAATTGAGCTTTGCCATCAAATCTGGATAGGCCACCGAAAGCCACGCCTTCATGGCCAGTGCGCCCATGCGGATACTGGTGCTGCCAAACAGGTTATGCCCCTGCGTCAGCTTGGCCGGACTGGCTTTGAGATCCACTCCCGCTTCACCACGAAAACCAAAGCCTTCATGAAAGACTTTGAACGCGAGCGGGGTATAAGAAGAGGGAAGGCTTTCCCACGCATGGCGCAGTTCCGAAACAATGAACCGCTCTTTGGCATCCAGTGACACGCTGCCCGACTGCATCGGCACGCCCAAATAGGCAAGGTCTACCGAACTCATCAGTACATCTCGCACCTTGCCCTTGCGCTTTTCTGTCGTCCAGAAGTACGCCGTGCAGGCTTCTGGCTTGAAGGGGATGAACAAGTGGAGGCGGTCGAGCATTTTGCAAACAAATCTTAAAATTGATTTTTAATAAAAAACTAATTTATCGACAAATCAATGTCAAGACTTTTGCAGAAATAAAATCTACCCTCGCAACATCCTTCGAAACCGAAACCCCACGATGGAGAAGAAATGAACTATCAGTTAAGGCTTACCAAGACAGAGATGGATGCGCTGAGAAAAAAATCTGTTGAAATTAATAACGTCCGAATGAAAAACGGTCTTAGGTTGTTAGATGACCCCAAGTTGCTTCATAAGATATTAGAAAAATCAATACCTTATGCAAAAGCAACGGCGGACGGAGAAATCTGGATAGAGGCTGAAATACCCGCATAGTTCTAGCCAGAGGCAATTAGTCTGTCCTTTTTAATTTTGGATTGAGGAGATAAAACATGGCCGCAGTAGCAGCGAAACAGCCACTAGACCCATTGTTCTACGATGTTGAAGTCAGTGAAGAAGATATCAGTTATGACCGCTGGTTTAGAGCTAAGGTGCAAGAAGCATTAGATAGCAAAAAACCTGCTCTTCCCCATGATGAAGCTATGACACACGTTGATGCTCTCTTGGAAGAGCGCAGGAAAGCCCGTGCTAGCGCTTGATTGGTCTGATGAGGCTCGTCATGACTTGGCTGAAATTCAAGACTACGTAGAACAGTTCAACCCCATTGCGGCATTGAGTTTACGCAACTTTCTTGAAACATCCGCTGAACGCCTTCCTTCAATGCCTTATGCCTTCCGTACAGGTCGCGTTGCGGGAACGAGAGAATATCCCGCACACCCCAATTACCTCTTGGTCTACAAAGTCGATAGCGCGAAAGTGCGCATACTTCGCGTCATGCATGCCAAGCGGAAATACCCCTAATCAAAAGCTCTAAAAAGCCTGTCCAATTTATCCACAAAAAGGCTCAACTTGAGCAAAGAGTCCACCATTAGAGTGGTGGACACGCCACCCTAATCGGTGGCGGTGCGCACGCCGAACGACCGCAAAAGCGGCGCGGTTTTTAGCCGTTGCTCCATCGTGTTCGGAGACATCCCGCAAAGGGGCTTTGCCCCCTTGCATCCCCCAGTCTCGCCGCCGACGGCTCAGGGAGCAG
>NZ_LSZO01000196.1 GCF_001580025.1 Ventosimonas gracilis
TGATGATCGTGAGCACGACCATCGGATTGCCGTTTACATTTCATGCCTATATTATATATAAAAATGACTTTACTTTGTGAAAACTTAGTAAACGGTGAAAGTTTATATAACCCGACTTTTAATATTTTCATTGTGGCGTTATCGATTTTGCTGTTGTGATTAGCTTTAATGCATAACAACCAGACAAAAGGTAACTGAGATAATAATGGAGTGATCGCGCGATACATTTATTGTTATAAAGCGCCGATGGAAAGTGGCGGGGCTTAAGCACTATTTGACCGCACAGGATGCAAACTCAATCTAAAAAAACGCAATGGGTTTTTCAATATCATGATCAGAGAACGCATCAAGGTAAAGGCTGATGGCGGGTAAATCTCTACACTTTTTGTTTAGCTAAAGGTCGTTGTTCATTGCAGGATGGCGCTGAGGATAACGCCTATTTGTGGTAATCTTGGCAAATTTACCGCATCACAGGAGACCGTCATGGTCTGTCCAAAAATTCTTGCCACCAGCCTTGCTTTGGCAGCCAGCATGGCGGTCTCTGCGGCTGAGCCAGAGCAGGCGATTCGTGAAACCTTGCAAGACTTGCAGGCGGATATGCCGATTGAGGCTATTGCCGAAAGCCCAATTAACGGCCTGTATCAGGTCGCACTAAAAGGCGGGCGGCAACTCTATGCGTCAAAGGATGGGCAATACCTGATGCAAGGCTATCTGTTTCAACTTAAAGATGGGCAGGCCATCAATTTGACCGAGCAGGCGGAAAGCCAAGGTATTGCCAAGGAAATCAATGCCATTCCCGTCTCAGAGATGGTCGTATTCAGCCCGAAAAATCCAAAAACCCATATCACCGTCTTTACCGATACCGACTGCGGTTATTGCCAAAAACTGCACAGCGAGATGGGCGAACTGAATAAGCTCGGCGTAGAGGTACGCTATGTCGCCTTTCCGCGTCAAGGCATTGGCAGCGAGGGCTACCACACGCTGGTGAATGTTTGGTGCGCGAGCGATAAACAGTCCGCCATGAACCAAGCCAAAAGGCGGCAGAAAGTCGCTGATGCGCAGTGTGACAATCCCGTTGCAAAGCAATACCAACTCGGTCAGCTTATCGGTGTGCGCGGCACGCCAGCGATCGTGCTCGCCAACGGGCAGATGATCCCGGGTTATCAACCGGCGGCGCAGCTTGCTGAAGAGGCCATCGAGGCCAAGTAACCTTATCTTTTTGACAGCTATATACGGGAGTCAGTTTGAAACCGGTCAATGTCGGCATCTGCGGCCTCGGCACCGTAGGCGCGGGTACGCTTAATGTGCTTACCCGCAATGCCGGAGAAATCGCCCGTCGTGCCGGACGCGGCATTAACGTCGCGCAAATCGCGCTGCGCTCCAAGCATCCCAAGTGCGATATCGAAGGCATTGCCACCACCGATGATGTCTTTGTGCTCGCCCATAATCCGCAGATTGATATTGTGGTTGAGCTGATTGGCGGGGTGGATACCGCCCGTGAACTGGTGCTCGCGGCTATCGATCAAGGCAAGCACGTGGTCACCGCGAATAAAGCGCTGATTGCGGTACACGGCAACGAAATCTTTGAACGAGCGCGAGAAAAAGGCGTGATTGTCGCCTTTGAGGCAGCCGTTGCTGGCGGTATTCCGATTATCAAGGCGATACGCGAAGGGCTGGCCGGCAACCGCATTCATTGGCTGGCCGGGATTATTAACGGCACCGGCAACTTTATCTTGACCGCCATGCAGCAGCAGGGCAAAAGTTTTGCTGAGGCGCTCCTTGAGGCGCAGCAACTAGGCTATGCCGAAGCCGACCCGCGTTTTGATGTGGAAGGTATCGACGCCGCGCATAAGCTCACTATTCTCGCCTCCATTGCCTTTGGCATCCCGCTGCAATTTGACAAGGTCTATACCGAAGGCATCGGCCAGATTACCCGCGCCGACGTGAACTACGCCGAAGCCTTGGGTTATCGCATCAAACATCTGGGCATCGCTCGCAGCGGCGCCGATGGCATTGAACTGCGCGTGCATCCCACACTGATTCCAGATGAACGCCTGCTCGCCGATGTAGACGGCGTGATGAATGCCGTGATGGTCAGTGGTGACGCGGTTGGCCAGGCACTATTTTGCGGCGCGGGCGCAGGAATGGATGCGACCGCCTCGGCCGTAGTCGCCGATTTGGTGGACGTGGTTCGCGCACTCACTACCGACCCGGAAAACCGCGTGCCGCATCTGGCCTTTCAGCCCGAGGCGCTGTCTGACCATCCGGTGCTGCCCATTGACCAGTGTGAGAGCGCCTATTACCTGCGCATTCAAGCGCAAGACCATCCCGGCGTATTGGCTGAAGTGGCACGTATTCTTTCGACGCACAACATCAATATCGAATCCATCATGCAAAAAGAGGCCGAAGAGATTGATGGCTTGGTACCGATGATTTTGCTCACCCACCGCGTGCAGGAAGCGCGCATCAATCAGGCCATCGGTGCGCTGGAAAATCTTGCCGGGGTGAATGGCAAAGTGGTGCGCATCCGCCTGGAAACACTCGATTAACCTTTTAAGACTTAAAACCCCATGCGCTATATCAGCACCCGCGGGCGAGCACCTGCCCTTGATTTTGAACAAGCACTGCTGACCGGCCTTGCCAACGACGGCGGCCTTTATGTGCCGGAAAACCTGCCGCGCTTTAGCCTCGAACAAATAAAGTCTTGGGTCGGTTTGTCTTATTCAGAACTCGCTTTTGAAGTGATGCGCCCGTTTGTCAAAGGTTCCCTGACGGACGCTGAATTTAAGGCGATTATCGAACAAACCTACGCGGGTTTTAGCCATCAGGCCGTCGCTCCGCTGCGCCAACTGGGCGCTAATGAATGGCTTTTGGAGCTGTTCCACGGTCCTACGCTCGCCTTTAAAGACTTTGCCCTGCAACTTTTGGGGCGCTTGCTCGACCGCGCACTGCTCAAGCGCGGCGAACGTGCGGTGATTTTAGGCGCAACCAGCGGCGATACCGGCTCGGCAGCGATTGAAGGCTGCAAGGCGTGCGCGCAGGTGGATATTTTTATCCTGCACCCGCATCAGCGCGTTTCCGAAGTGCAGCGCCGCCAGATGACTTGCGTGCTGGCCGATAACATCCACAACCTCGCCATTGAAGGCAATTTTGACGACTGTCAGGAGATGGTCAAGGCCAGTTTTGCCGACCAAGATTTTCTCTGCGGCACGCGCTTGATTGCGGTTAACTCCATCAACTGGGCGCGCATCATGGCGCAAATCGTTTACTACTTTTACGCCGCGCTGCAACTGGGTGCGCCGCTGCGTTCGGTCGCATTTTCCGTGCCGACCGGCAATTTTGGCGACATCTTTGCCGGCTACCTCGCACGCAATATGGGGCTGCCGATCAGCCAACTGATTGTCGCGAGCAATCGAAACGACATCCTGCACCGCTTTATCAGCCGCAACCAATACCACAAAGACCGCCTGCACCCCACACTGTCGCCGTCGATGGACATCATGGTTTCCTCCAACTTTGAGCGCCTATTGTTCGACCTGCACGGTCGCAGCGGCGAGGCGGTCGCGCAGCTTATGGAAGACTTTAAGCAAAGCGGCAAACTGTCCATCGCCGATGACCGCTGGCAGCAAGCATGCGAGCTGTTTGATTCGCTCGCGGTGGATGATGAGAAGACCTGCCAGACCATTGCCGAAGTCTATGCACAGTGCGGCGAACGACTTGATCCACACAGCGCCATTGGCGTTCAGGCCGCGCGGGCTTGCCGTCGTAACCGCGAAGTGCCGATGGTGATTTTAGCTACGGCGCATCCGGCCAAGTTCCCGGAAGCCTCTCAGCAAGCGGGGATCAGCAGCGCCCCTGCCCTGCCACCTCATCTAAGAGACTTGATGCAGCGCGAAGAACGCTACCAAGTGCTGCCCAATGCACTTAACGCCGTGCAGGATGTTATCGCGGCCTCCGGCAATCGTGGAAAGCCGCTTTAACGCGGCTATTTCTTGTGGATACCCTTCGGCAGCCGTACCAGTACGCTGCCGGAATAAAGGTCATGCCAACTGCGGTTTTGTTTATCCAAAAGCGCCCAGAAAAAACCCAAGCCAAAGCACAGCCAAGACGCTATGGCGATCACAAAGCGCAATAGCGCTTGGCTTAGGCTGATGGCACTGCCATCGATGTTTTGCACGCGAATACCCCAGACCTGCATGCCAAGCGTTTGCCCGTTATGCGTCCAAAACTTGGCAAAAAATCCAAACAGCACCAGCAGCAGCAGCGAACTTAGCAGCGGGTCACCATCGAGTGCGCCGCTATCGCTGAGCGCACGTAGTTTTCCCTCGCCTAAAAAAGCCATCTGCAGCAGCTTGTAGCAGAGCGTTGTCACCATCAGCAGCGCAATACACAGCAGCGTATCGTAAAAAATCGCGGCGAAGCGCCTAACCAGTCCGGCGGGTGGAAAGAGGCCTTCAGGGCGCAGTAAATGTGTTTTTGACATGGCGATATCAATAAAAAACCCCTGATGTCTCCATCAGGGGTTTTTGTGGTTTAGGCTAATTATCCCACAAGCTGTACTTGATCGGCCTGCATGCCTTTTTGACCCTGCACGGCCATAAAGCTGACTTTTTGACCTTCTTTCAGACTTTTAAAGCCACTGCCTTCGATGGCGCGAAAGTGTACAAACAAATCGGGACCACTCTCGGGAGTGATAAACCCGTAACCTTTTTCATCGTTAAACCACTTGACGATGCCGTTTTGGCGATTCGACATATTTATTTCCTTTGAAGCTATGATGGATCTGAATGGATGATACCGCCTCTTACACGCACAAAAGCAGCAAGAGACTGGACTGGTTGCAGAGAGCTAAACATCGAGCGGCAACGGAGTGCAGTAAGCCTCCAAGCCATAACCACACCAAGTCACAGTTCAAAGCGACCCATGCACACACAGCGCATTCACCTTACGCGAACTGCTTTGCAAACACAAGCGCTGCTACCGATTTACATTATGCAAATATAGGGCATTTGAGCATTATTCCTGTAGGGAGAATGACCGATGCCATCGGTATTGATTAGCGGTTGTTCCAGCGGCATTGGCCGGGCGCTGGCTGAGGCGTTTAAAGGCGCGGGTTGGCAAGTGTTTGCTAGCGCACCCAAGACCGCCGATGTGACAGCGCTGGAGCAAGCAGGTTTTACCGCCATGCCTTTAAATGTGACCGATGAACAAAGCATCGCCGCCGTCTTCACCCGGTTGCAGGCGGAAAAAGTTACGCTGGATGTACTGATCAATAATGCCGGCTACGCACAGATGGGGCCGCTACTCGATATTGGCAGCCAAGGTATTCTTGAGCAAATGCACACCAATGTGGCCGGGCTGATTGGTCTTACTCGCGCTCTGTTCCCGCTGCTTAGACAAAGCCGCGGACTGGTGGTCAATATCAGCAGCGTATCGGGCGTACTGGTCACACCTTTTGCCGGTGCTTATTGCGCCTCCAAAGCAGCGGTGCATGCGCTGTCTATTGCACTGCGCATGGAACTGGCTCCATTTGGCGTATCGCTGATGGAGGTTCAGCCCGGCGCTGTCACCTCGCAGATTTCGGTGAACGCCGCGCGACAAGTTGAACGTTTAGTACCGCCCCATTCGCTCTGGTCACCGCTGCGCAGTGCGATAACCGCCCGTGTGCAGGCTTCGCAGCAGTTTGCGCAACCTGCTGATGTGTTTGCCTGCCAGTTGCTCGCCGTGATACAGCGCAAACGTAGACCGCGTTTGTTGCGCCTCGGTAAAGGTGGCTGGACATTGCCGCTAATGGCTCATCTGCTGCCACAAGCGTTGCTCGAACGCCTGCTTAAACGGCGCTTTGGCTTGCATCGCCCGCTCTAGCGTCCCTTGCCGCTAAATTGCGAAGGCGAAACCCCTTCCCATTGCTTAAAGGCACGGCGGAAGTTGGCAACATCCTGATAGCCCAGCGCCCAGGCGATTTCCTGTATCGACTGATTGCCCGCGCGGATGGCTTCGACCGCCAGCAGGTGACGCACTTCCTGCAATATCTGTTTAAAGCTGGTGCCTTCGCTTTCCAAGTGGCGATGCAGGGTGCGCGGGGTTAGGTTGAACAGGGATGCGGTAAATTCCAGACTGGGCAGGCGGTGCTGCTCCAAAATCAATTCGCGCAGCAATTGGTGGATACGCACGCCAAGAGCGGTTTTTTCATTCATCTGTAGTAGCTTGCGCTGGCAGATTTGCTCGATTTCATGAAAAGTCACCGGGTCGGCCAGTTGCAGCGGCATATCGAGCAGCACCGAATCCACGGTAAAACCGGCCCAAGGCTGACTCCAGGCAATCGGATAATCGACCATTTGCCGCACCACTTCGGCATAGTCTGGCTCGGCAAAGGGAAAGCGCACGCATTGCACGCGGTCCGCCGATACAGGGGTAATGGCCTCAAAGACATTTTTAATGGCCATCATCACCGCTTCGAGCACTGGACGTTCAATTTCAGCCAAGGGATAGCCGATAACCAAGCGAATATGCTCGCAATCTCTCGATTTATCCTGCTCATGGGCAAAGCTGAGCAAACTGGTATGCACCGCCAGATAGCGCTCCACAAACTGAAGCGTCTGGCGCAGCGTGGCACCTTGCAAGGCATTAAAGCCAATAATGCCGTGCGAGCGGATGGTCAGTTGCTGGCCGAACAGTAATCCCAGCATCGGCTCGCCAGAAAGCTCAAGCGCTTGTTTTACCAGCGCTTTGAAGGCAGCAAAGCTGGGCTGCCAGTCGCCGTCCAGTTGGTTTGGCGCAAGATGACAGCGGATAAGCCAATCCCCTTGGCTTACGCCCATTGTTTGTAATTGTTCGCCGAGCAAGCGCATATATTGCACGGGAAGAAAAAAATCGGCCATCGACAGAAGATTCCATACAGGCGGCAAGGCAAGCAATGTCAATTAATGACCCCTGATTGTCAATCCAGACCATTTTTTTGTGCGCTAAGGGTTCTTAATCTGCAACCACCCGAGGGTCTGTTCCCGCTTCAAACGTGGCCGCGACGGAGCCAGATTTTGCGCGCAGCAAGGCGCGAGGAGAGAAATGTGCTTATGCAAATGAATGACGAGCAACACAGCGGCGCACAAAATCTGGCCCGTCCCTTCGGGCTGCGCCCAAAATTTCGCCATACGTTGTTGCAGCATTTGCCAAGGTTGTACACATTGGCTGCATGCTGCGCCTAGTCTGGCGAAATTTTGAGCAGCAGCGCGGCTCGCGTTTGAAGCGGGAGCAGACCCTAACTTTCTACAACAAGGGATTAGCCATGTTTGCTTTTTTCAAAAAACAACGCCCCAGCACCGCTCTGGTCAATGGCAGCCAGGTTGTGGTGGAGCCTAAGCAGACGCTGTTGCAAGCGGCTTTGCGCCAAGGCATTGATTTTCCCCACGGTTGCCGGGTAGGCGGCTGCGCGACCTGCAAATGTAAGCTGGTTTCCGGAAAAGTGCGCGAACTGACTGAGTTCGGCTATGTACTGTCCGATGAAGAGTTAGACCAAGGCTATATTCTCGCCTGCCAGAGCGTGCCGCTAAGCGATATAGCCGTTGAAGTTGATATGAGCCGCCAACAGGGCAAACGCCGTGTGCACGGCAAAATCGTGGTGCAAGAGCATTTAACGCACGACATCACCCACTTGGTGATTCAGCTTGAGGAAAGCCTGCCCTATCGCTGCGGCCAGTACGCAAGGCTGACCTTGGACGCTCTGCCAGAGCATGACCGCAGCTTTTCCTTTGCCAGCGCCATGCAAGCCGATGCCAAGGTCAGCTTTTTTATCCGCAAAGTGCCCGGCGGCAGGCTGACCGGCTTGATTAACGACGAGGCCCTGCAAGGCCAAGGGATCACCGTTGAAGGACCTTATGGTGACTTCCACCTGCATCCTGCGGATAACCCGCTGCTGTTGATTGCCGGTGGCAGCGGCCTGTCGCCGATATTTGCCATGTTGCAGGATGCGCTGGCCGACAGCCCGCACCGCCCGGTAACCCTATTGTTTGGCGCACGCAGCCAGCGCGATTTATACGCACTGGATGAAATCCGTGAAATGGCCGCGCAGTGGGCTGCGCCTTTTGCCTTTGTGCCGGTGCTGTCTGAGGAAAGTACCGATAGCGGCTGGAACGGCGCCCGCGGCTTTGTCAGCAGCCAAATTCCGGCGCTTTTGGCCTCAGATGCACAGGTCTACCTCTGCGGCCCGCCCGCCATGATTGATAGCGCCATTGATGTACTGCGCACCTGCGGCGTGCCTGATTCGCAGATTTATATTGACCGTTTTACCACCGAACAACCTGTTTTAACTGCTGCTTAAGGACGAGCGAGGAGCCACATCATGAACAGCCTGCATTACCTTAAATACTCCCTATTTCATCTGGTCAGCCTGACCGCCATTGTCGCCCCGCTACTCGGGATTTACGCCATGTATCCGGCGATCATCCTTTTTTTCTTCTTCCTGCTCGGGGATTTTGTGCTGGGCGATGACGTCACCACACCCAAATTCAAGCGCCCAGGCATTCTCACCTTTCAACTGTGGATAGCCTTGCCGCTACTGTGCGCCATTTTGTTTACCGCCATCTGGAGCGTCAGCAGCCAGGACTTCTTAGGGTTCGGTCACTGGCTTGGGTCGTTAATGGGCGTAGACCTGATAGCGATACGCGATGCGTCGCAGTTCGGCTGGTTGTTTGTTGGCAAAATCATCTCGGTGGGTCTGTTGATTGGCTTGGTCGGCACCATCACCGCGCACGAATTAACCCACCGTACCTGGGATCCGATTTCCATGTTTATCGGGCGCTGGCTGCTCGCGTTTAGCTTCGACACCATCTTTTCCATCGAACACGTTTACGGCCATCACCGTTATGTGTCCACCACTGAGGACCCGGCGACCGCGCCGCGCGGACGTAATGTCTACCATCACATTGTCGCCTCGACCATCAAAGGCAATATCAGCGCTTGGAAGATTGAACAACGCCGCCTGAAACGCAAAGGGCAAAGCCTGTACGGCTGGCATAACAAAGTCATCACCGGCCATCTGATGAGCGTCTGCTTGATTGCGGCTGCTTGGTTGATTGGCGGCGTAGCGGGTGCACTGTTTTTTGTTATCAGCGCACTGTGGGGAAAATCCCTGCTGGAAATCGTCAACTTTATGGAGCACTACGGCATGGTGCGCGACCCGTCCACACCGGTGCAACCACGGCATTCCTGGAACGCCAATAACCGTATCAGCTCTTGGGTGATGTTTAACTTAACCCGTCACTCGCACCATCATGCGCAAGGCGAAGTGCCGTTTCAGGATTTGCGCCCCTTCCCGGACGCGCCGATGATGCTGACCGGCTATCTCGGCACCATCATCCTCGCCATGATGCCGCACGTCTGGAACCGTCTGATGGTGCCCAAAGTACTGGCTTGGGACAGGGACTATGCCAGCACCAGAGAACGCGAGTTGGCCTATGAAGCCAACCTCAAAAGCGGCATACCGGCGCTGGTAGAGGCCGCCAAAAAAGATGCTGCTTTTTACGGCAAAACCTCCGGTGAAGTCATAGCGCAAGGGCAAATGGCTTAAAGAGCGAAACCCGCCTTGGCAAGGCGGGTTTTTCAATAATTTTGAAGGGTCTTAGGAAGAAAACATGTTTTTATGGCATGATAACTTCCTGATATGACTGGTAAAAATAGGTACTTCAAACGTTCGAAAATCAGCGAAGCGAGATTTCGT
>NZ_LSZO01000197.1 GCF_001580025.1 Ventosimonas gracilis
TTCGATTGATGGGTTGCTGTAACACATCCCATAAGTCCTATCCGTCAATCAGTCACACTTCTATCACTTTCCCAAATTTTTAAAGAACGACTGTTAAAGCTATTCTGAAGCTTTTTGAGCTTGTGCTCGATGCGTGCCTTTTAAAACACGCGGCAAAAGTCCAGAAGTCAATGATCTGCTTTAAGCTGCTTTAAGCCAGAGCGCTTTTTCGCTCGCTTAAGCGGATCGTTCAATTCTGGGCTTT
>NZ_LSZO01000198.1 GCF_001580025.1 Ventosimonas gracilis
AAATGCTTGGGGCCATAGCTCAGCTGGTAGAGCGCCTGCTTTGCACGCAGGAGGTCAGGAGTTCGACTCTCCTTGGCTCCACCAGAACGCCGCTGCTAACAGCAAGCGCAAAACAAGCGCAAAAATGTCGGCGATAACCAAGAGCAACAGCCCAAAAGCCCAGAATTGAACGATCCGCTTAAGCGAGCGAAAAAGCGCTCTGGCTTAAAGCAGCTTAAAGCAGATCATTGACTTCTGGACTTTT
>NZ_LSZO01000199.1 GCF_001580025.1 Ventosimonas gracilis
CGATTATTTCAGTATTCGCAGCGCACTAGACCGCCGAATTTATGAGCTTGCCCGCAAGCATTGCGGCAAGCAACCAAGCTGGACGGTATCGATAAAAACACTCCACGAAAAGAGCGGCAGTGCTGCGCCAATTAGAAATTTTCGTATACAAATCAAAAAGATAGCAAAAGTTAACGATCTGCCGGACTATCGAATAAGCTTCGATGAGGAAGCCGATGCTGTGACCTTCTACGACAAAAGCAAGCGCGGATTTCAGGCCGAAGCACAAAAGCTGTTACCGCACTTGGCCGGACAGTTCGGAATACCAGCTAAAAAACCTCGGAAAAAAAGCAACCTATTTTTTTCCTTCATGACACGTGTTTTCAGAAGCCGAGACACGTGATTTCAGATGCAAGGCAGGCACGTGCTTTCACAAACGCTCTATTGGT
>NZ_LSZO01000200.1 GCF_001580025.1 Ventosimonas gracilis
GCCATTAGCCCAAGCGGGAAAATGCGCTTTATGCTCAATGATGGTACAACCACTGCGCCAGTGTTTATTGAATTTCTCAAGCGATTATTGGTTGGGGCAGAAAATCCGGTTTTTCTTATTGTTGATGGGCATCCTGTTCATCGATCAAAAAAGGTCAATGATTTTGTAAGTAAAACAGAAGGAAAATTAAAACTGTTCTTTCTTCCTCCATACGCACCGCAATTGAACCCGGATGAGGTGGTATGGGCACATGTCAAACGCCATATTTCAAGAAGACTGGTGCAGAACAAAGACGGAATGAAAGAACTTGCATTGAGTGTTTTGCATCGCATTCAAAAATTACCTGAACTCGTCAAATCCTTCTTCAGGCAGCCAGAATGCCTATATATAAAAATGTGACTTTACTTCATGAAAATTTAGTATATTGTAATAACGATAGTCTTTCCATAAAGTGTCGCGCTCTTAATCTTAAGGAAAACCATGCAAAAGATTTTATTGATGAGCGCTTTGTTACTGCTGGCGGTGGGCTGTTCAGAGAAGAAAGAAGCAAACGCAAAAACAGCGCAAAGCACTGAAACGGCAAAAACAACGACTGTTGCCCAAGATCCGTTTGAAAAAGAATTTATACGCAGTTGTGTAAAGCAATACGAAGGTAAGGCGGATATCAGCACTGCGAATCTGGAGAAAATGTGTCTGTGTACATTGGCTGGCATCAAGAAAAAATACTCGTTGGCGCAACTGAAAGCGATAGATAGTGCCAGTGAAACGGAAAAAATGGAGATTATGAGGGATTCCATATCAGCCGGTCTGGATTGTTCGGTGAGGTTTAAAAGAGGCCAGCTTTAATCACAGCGATTAGCGCCCGGTGGAAGTAGCGGCTGCGCGTTTTTATGATGAGCCTTGATGCTTTGACTTTTTTATGAAACTCATTATCAAAGTTTTTCCCGAGATTACCGTTAAAAGCCGTCCGGTGCGTAAGCAGTTTATTCGGCAGTTATCCAAAAATATCCGTCATCTGCTGCGCGAGATTACGCCGAATTTTTCACTCGAAGGCAGTTGGGATAATCTGGAATTGCAAACGCCAGAAACCGCCCCAAGCATTCTTGACGCGATCATTCAAAGGCTGCGCGAGACGCCCGGTATCGGCCAGTTTCTGCAAGTTTGCGAATACCCGTTTGAGCATCTTGACGATATTGCTGCACGTTGCCTTGAGCATTACGCCTTGCAACTAAAAGGCAAAACCTTTGCGGTGCGCTGCAAGCGTATTGGCAAGCATGGGTTTAGTTCGATGGACGTTGAGCGTTATGTCGGCAGTCGTCTGCTGGATGAATGCGGCGCAGCCGGTGTATCGCTTAAGGCACCTGAGGTTGAAATCAAACTGGAAATTCGCGCGGCACGGTTGTTTTTGATTGCCCGCGGCTATCAGGGTTTGGGCGGCTACCCGCTGGGCGCGGTGGATCAATGTCTGGTGCTGATGTCCGGCGGTTTTGATTCCACCGTTGCGGCTTTTCAGATGATGCGCCGTGGGCTGCTCAGCCACTTTGTGTTTTTTAACCTGGGCGGGCGGGCGCATGAACTGGGCGTGATGGAAGTCGCCCATTACCTGTGGAACCGCTACGGGCGCTCGCACCGCGTGCTGTTTATCTCGGTGCCTTTTGAGCAGGTGCTGGGCGAGATTTTAAGCAAGGTCGATGACCGTCATATGGGCGTGGTGCTCAAACGCATGATGCTGCGCGCGGCGAGCCAGATTGCAGACAAGCTGAGCATTGACGCGCTGGTCACTGGCGAGGCGGTCTCGCAAGTATCCAGCCAGACGCTCGCCAATCTGGCCGCGATCGATAAGGCGAGCGAAAAACTGCTACTGCGGCCGCTGATTGCGCAGCATAAACAAGACATTATCGATACCGCCGAGCGCATCGGCACGGCGCAGTTTGCCCGTCATATGCCGGAATACTGCGGGGTGATTTCGGTCAATCCCAGTACGCGGGTTAAAGTGGAACGTATCGAACATGAAGAAAAACGCTTTGATTTTGCCCTGCTCGATCAGGCCGTACAACGCGCGACACAAACCGCCATTGACCATGTATTGGACGGTGCGGGAGAAGAGTTGGCGGTCGAAGCATTAAGCCGCGCCTTGCCTGGGCATATCGTGCTCGACATCCGTCATCCCGACCAAGCCGAAGCCGCGCCGCTGCAACTTGCGGGCATTGAGGTCAAAGCGCTGCCGTTTTTTGCGCTTAATTCCTCCTTTGCCAAGCTCGACCCGGCTCGCCAGTACCTGCTGTACTGCGACAAAGGCCAGATGAGCCGTCTGCACGCGGCGCACCTGTTGGCCGAAGGACACAGCAATGTGCGCGTTTATCGACCTTAAAGCCCCTCGCCCGCTTGCGCGAGAGGGGCGGCATTAATCTGTTTCAGTCGGCTTTGGCGGGCAGCAGCAGGGCGCTGGCGATGCCTACCACGCCCACGGCAAATTTCAGATAGGCGATGGCACGGGGGGCATAAGTAAAGAGCAATCCCAGTGTGATGGCGGCAAAGCCGATCAGGCTAATCCAGGCCGACAGCGCGGTCGCCAAGAAACTCCAACGAAACAGACAGGGCAGGATGGAAAGCAGCAGTAGCCCAGTGCCCAGCACCTGGCAGCATAAAAGCTGGCGGGCGCTGAACGCGGCGCTGCCGAGTTCTTTTTTGTGCTTCATGTCGGCGGCGAGCAGGGTAAAGCCTGCAAACGCCAGCGCCCATACCGCGATTACTACCATCATGAGTCATTCTCCAATGGAGCTTGCAGCACCGGCGCAAGTGCTCCCGCTGCCAGCAAGCCACCGGCGGGTGCCCGTTCGGTTTCTGCGCTTGCTGAGGGCTGCGCTTTGGCGGGTTTGCGGCGCGCGGCTTCTGGCGGTTGATCTTCGGCCTGTGCCAAGGCCGGTACCGGCGCTGGAATCGGTGGCGCTTTCGGCGGCTTGCGCCGCACTGGCGCGGGTGCGCTGCCATCGGCTCCCGCTGGGGCGTTATCGCCTGGTGCGGCTTTGGGGGCTTTGCGTGGCGCTTTGGCAGGCGCTTGTACCGGTTTTCGCAGCAGCCACCAGAGGATAGCGCCGTGCATGCTCGCCATCCCCAGCAAAATCAAATCCACATAGAGGATGCTCCACTGCCCGTACCAAAGGCTATGCAGCAACGAAGCGCCACCGGTTAGCGGGTTGAGTATCGGCAGCAGTGCGTACATCAGCGCGGCAACCGCCATTTGCTGCATCCACACCGTGCGCTGTGTGCAGAACAGGGAAAACACCAGCGCATGTACCGCGCTCGCAAGCCAAGCGATAAAAAAGCCGTCGATTTCCCAGTCGCCGCGCCCTTGCATATCGGCGGGCAGCAGGCGGTTCATCCAAAACAGCGTAGCTATGGCGATACAAAGCCCGGCAATCGCCGCGATATTGAGGATTTCCACTAGCCGATGGCTGATCGGAGTTCTGCCCAGCTTGCGGCGTTCCGGCATACGTTTAACCACCCACAGCACCATGCCGGAAGCGGCCATAAAGGTGCCTAAAACGCCGCTTAAAAACAGCAGCCAGCGAAACACCGGCCCGGCAAAGCGCCCTTCATGCAGGGTTCTTAGCAGGCTGCTGGTTCTGCTGATAAAAGACGCCGTCGATGGATTGGCTTTGGTGACTTCTATCAGTTCGCCGCTGACCGCATTAAAGCGCACCGCTTTGCCACCTCGCCCACCGCGGCCACCACCGCCCGCGACATCAGTATCACCTTGACCTTCGCTAAATACCGCCACCGCCTGCACCGTGCCGGGGTTATTGATAGTGATACTGCCGATGCCATAGGTGGGAAATTGCTGGCTCGCTTCAGTCAGTAGTCGGCTGATGGAAACCATCGGCGCTTTTTCCAGTGGCACCGGCGGTGCGGCATTAGCTTCCCTTGCGCCTTGCCCGCCGCGGCCTTCGCCGCCAGCAAAGGGCCTGCCTTCATTGCCGCGTCCGCCGCCTTGGCCTGGTTGCTGCGCACGACCTTGGCCTTCAGCGGCGAATGATCCTCCGCGTTCATTAGTGCCTGCGCCAGCGCGCTCTTGTCGTTGGCCTTGTTGCTGTTGACCGCCGCGGCCTTGTTGCATGGCACCACGTTCGCCGCCACCACCGCGTGCGTTATTGCTGCTGGAAAAATAGTTCACATCACGGCCAAATCCCGGATAACCCCAAGACGGCAATAAAGTGCCGGCAATCAATAACAGGCCGCTAAAGGTGATCATGATATGAAAGGGCAGCGCTAATACGGCGGTCGCGTTATGCGCATCCAACCAGGAGCGCTGGCCTTTTTTCGGGCGGAAGGTAAAAAAGTCGGTAAAGATTTTTTTATGGGTAATCACGCCACTGATAATCGCCACAAACATAAAAAGCGTGGCAATACCAACGATTAAGCGCCCTTGAGTACGGGTAACGCCGTGCAGTTCAAAGTGAAAACGGTAAAAAAAGCCGCTGGCACGGGTTTCGCGCGGCTTTAATTCTTCGCCGGTCGCCGCATCAATGATCAAGCGATTGCCGCCACGACCCTGGTTATTGGCTTGCCCGGCATTGCTCCACGAAAGGCTCATGGCAAGACTGCGTGGCGAGGGCAGGCCAATCGTCCAGCTTGAGGCATCGGGCGCGCGTTCTTGCAATAGGGCAAGTGCCATCGGCACCGAATGTTCTTCCCGGTAAACCGACTGGTGCAGCTCCGGGCGCATCCAGTCGTTTACTTCGGTACGAAAGTAGCTAAGGGTTCCGGTAAAGAAAATGGCAAACAACAGCCAGCCCAGTAGCAATCCGCTGTAGGTATGCAGCCAGGACATCGACTGGCGCGGGCCTTCGGGCTTTCCATCAGGTCTCATCGTACGGGCCCTCCACTTGCGCCAGCCTCTGGAATAAGCCACCAGGCCAGTGTGTAACAAAGCACTGCGGGCAGCGCAACGCCCAGCCAGGCGCGCCGCGTGCTACGACAGCCAAAGACATAAATGGCGGCAACCACCATCATGGTAAAAGCGAACATCGGGCCGGACGTGGTTGCCGTGTTACGCGCCACGTCCAGCCAAATCAGCAGTCGCACCAGTAACGCGGCGCTGGCTCCGGCCAAAAAATAACCGCCGACAATGGCAACCAACGCCCGCGAGGCGACATCCAGGCGGTAGCGCAGCATCGGTGATGGCCGCAGCGACTGTGCCAATGCACTAAGTGGCGGCAAGCTTAAGGGGATACGCATAACACTTCCTTTTTAACAAGCGGGCTTTCCCCCTCTCCCGCAAGCGGGCGAGGGGTGGAAAAGCCAAAAACGATTATTGCTGGCGCTGCATTCTTCCCTCGCCGCGCCCTTCACCGCGTTCACCCCGCTGGCCACCTTCACGGCCGCCTTGACCACGGCCTTGACCTTCAGCGCGCCCCTCTCCTTTGGCAGATTCACTTGGCGCGGTGACATTAAAGGTCAGGGTTTTGCTATAGCTGAGATTGGGCTTATCGGCAGAAACCGCCCCTTCTTCACTAAAACGGACGGATGCCATATAAAGGCCGGGCTTATCCAGTTTGTAACGGGCTTTGCCGGAAGCATCGGTTTTTACCGAAGCGCGGCTGCTTTTACCGGAATAATCGCGGTTTGAATAACTGATACTGACATCGTGCCCGGCCAAGGGTTTGCCATTGAACTGCACCACAAACTCAAAAACGCCAGCGACGGTTAATTGATTGGGATGAGTAATGGGTACAAACTCCAGGCCTTGACCGCTTGCTTTGGGAATACTGGGCGTTTCTGCTTTGCCAACGGTGATATAGACATCCAAAGAAGCATGGCTTTCGCTATTGCTTTTTAATACCGCGCCTTCGGGTATGGCTTCATTGGGGTCGCGGCTGCGTTTGGTTTCCCCGTTTATCTCCCAACTACGCGATTGACTAATACGCGGCCCTGCGGTTACTCGATAAGTACCCGCTTCGGGATCGGTTAATTTGTATTCCATAATGGTGCGGGTAGGCAGCGTAAAAACGGCTTCATCGGGGATTTTTTCCGTTTTGCCGCTTGGCGTGGTAAAGCTAAAGCCATGATTGCCATAGGCCATATCCGGCAAAAACAGATTATCGGTTAAGGCCGCTTCCACGCTTAATACGGAACGGGTTTTCACATTACCCGGCAATAAATAAGGCGAATGGGCAAGGGCAGGCATACAAAATGCCGCCAGTGCCGGCAGTAAAAAGGTTTTGGGTTTAAAGCGTTGCATGGCAAGTATCTCCAATTAAAGATCAATAAAGGGGTAGGGTGGTTTCTTGGTAGTCAGGCCAAATTGATTAAGTTGCTCATCCTTGAGTTAAACGGAAACTCTATAAACACAGATAACGCTGCGCAAATCGGTGCTGTCGCGGTCAATGGTTCGTTTGCTGTTGTTATTCCAATCCATGGTCCTGACCCTATAATTAGGTTCACTGCTCCCGCGGCCGCCGCCGCTATTGGAAGTGGACTCGGTGGAACTCCAATAGCCATCGGTACTTTTTGGAATAATAAAACTTTGATTGGCGGCATCCCAGCCGCTCAATACCAAATTTAGCTCACGCTCGGCAGGCACATACCATCCATCAAATCGCAAGTTCCCTTGGCCTAAGGCGAGTTGCTGGCAATAATGTGCCGCCGATCTGTTTTGCCGTGCATCATTGTTATTCCACTTATTAAGCATGATTTTGGTATTTTCCATGCCATTTTGTGCATCGTTAAACCCCTGCTTATCTTTGCTGCTTTTGGGCATCATCTCGGTGCGGATGTTTTTGTGAGCGGCGAGCAAGTAACTTTTTCCATCAGGGCTGAGTCCAACACAGAGCGCCGCTGGTCTATTATTGTTATCACCCAATTGGATAACGCTGTATTCAGAGGCATTGCAACCGGTAGTAATGCGCACGGTTTCTTTACCGGTTGTTTTAAGGTTTAACGTGCAGCGAGCGCCGATGGTAGAACAACTGCCAGTAAATTTTGCCATGTTGATCGGCAGTTTATTGGCAGGGTCATAAAAGCCTTTAATAAACAATCGCCCTTGCCCGGCGGGTAGCAGCTTTTCACAGCTATCCTCATCAGCGCTGCAGAGCAGTATTTCACGTCCATTTCTTGGTGTGTAATAAACTTCATAGCGGTCTTGTAGCATATTGGCAAATTCTTTGACGATGCTGAGCTTGACTCTACCTTCGGCCTCTCCAGGAAAATAAAGATAGGCGGCACCACTACCAGGCACCGGGCTAATATCGGGCGCCGCTTGTGCAAACGACAAAGGCAAAAACAAGAAAACAGCTAATAAACTTCTTGACATAACCGCTCCATTAAACGATTACAAGTGCAGGCGCTTAACGCAAAGTACTTGATAGCGATAAATATCACACTGGCTGGTGCTGGCAGCATCCGTGGGACATCTAAAATAATCTGAGTTTGAGACTATGGTTGCGTTTGCAGTATTAAAAGACATGGCCTCGAAATAAACTGTTTTACCACCTTTATTGGTGCCTATGTTGGCTTCTGTTGAAGTCCATAAGCGGGCACTGTCTCCGTTGCTTTCCAGGCCGTGAATTTTATCAAGCGCCTGTTTGGTTAGCGGCTCAATTTCTTTTCGGGCGGGCAAATACCAACCACTGTTACTATTTAAGTTATGGCAATAAGAGGCGGCTTCAGATCCCAGGTTTACCAGTTTTGTGCTATTGCTTGTCCCGTCTGCCGGATCGTTTATGCCGTATTTATTTCTTGTGCTGAGGCGAGTTAAATCAGCGTCTAGCCAAGATCTGTTCTTGGCCAGTTGTGTATGTGCGGCAACCAGGGCATGACCGCGTGAACTATCGGCATAGATAAACATAACGTCCATGCTGCCGTCCGGCAGAGGCATGATGGTGCCCGCTTGAACATTAGGATCAACTTCTAATGTAACCCGTGAATTGGTTTCATTTAAATTCATCACACACTTGTCGGTTTCATTTTTTAAATCATCGCAGCCTTCTGTCCAAACGCCACGCAGGGGTATTTTTAGTAATGGAAATGGTTTGTTGCCGCTAATGATTAAAGTGACTTTGCCAGCGGGCAATCGCTGCACCGTTTCCGGGCAGCTTTCATCACAAAGTAGCCCCGGTGGGTCGGATTCAATGCGGTAGTTGGTAAAGCCGCCTTCTTTAATCAGATGCAAGCTGATTTCATCGATATTACTGTCATTGGCATCGGGGTTATATAAGTAGCCAGCGGCTTTTGCCGGTACCACAACAATGCCGTCGGCGATTGATGAAGTACAAAAAAGACTGAGGAGTATTGCCGTTGCCAAGCCTGTCTTCCGGCTCCTCTCCCATTTGTGGGGGAGGGGGGAGGGCGCTTTTAATTTAAATAAATCGTTCATCTTGTATCTTCCTGACAAAAGCGCTCTATAGCATTGCGCGAAAGCTGCTTAGTTGTGAGTTATCCAAAAAATCCTGTAAATCCAGTTTCCAGCCGTTGCCGCAGACCTCAAATAAGCCTTTGGATTTATCGACAATACATTTGCCGCGGTCTTGGTCGGGCAGTACGCCGCCGGTTGCGCCCATATAGTTGGCAATGGAGCTGCTTTCAGCAAAACGCGCTTTATTGCGGGTATAACCACCCCCCTTTTTATCCAGCACGGTTAATACCAGCATTTCGACATCTTGCGTCAAGATGTCTTTATCGTCGTCATAACGGCGTTTAAAGATGGCAACCAGTTTTTCACCGTGTGCGGTTTTATGGGTGCCGCGTTCGGGTAATAAGCGGCGGGCTTGTAAAAGGCTTGCATCAATCATGCAGGTGTTTTTCTTTAAATCAAATGCAGGGGTGCCGCCTTTGCCGTTTTTATCCAGATTAACCCGGCAATATTCACCGGCTTCGCCGTTACTGTCGTTTTCCATCGCTTGCATGATTTGCGAGCGGTTGGCTTGGTAGTAGTGCGCGGCGACGCGCTGGAAGTTTTGGATTTGGTCGGCGATGTTTTTGGCACGAAGTTCGGTTTGCGAGTCCGACAACAGTTGCATCAGCGTACCTAGCATCAGCGCGGCAATGGCGGTGGCGAGCAAGGCTTCGAGCAGGGTAACGCCGCGCTCGGATTTGGGAACATAGCCTAAAAATTGCATTGGTTTATCCATTGTTTAGCCTTGGCCTCGCCTTGGCTGCTGCGTACAAAGTCATTGGGGTGGCTAAACACCACGGCGGCTCTGCGCCCTTGCAAGGGGACGATGCCGGGGGTAATGGTGCTGGGGAAGTTTTGCCCGAGCAGGGCGATGCCTTCGGCGTTGACGTTTTGCATACAGAGGATGTATTCGCCCTCTTCTTGCAGCACGGCGTACCAGTCGCGGGGCAGTACCACGCCGCGCAGACTGTGCGGGGTGGATTTGGCGTCACGCAGCGCGGGCGTGCCGCCGTGGCCGCTCCAGGTGACTACGCCTTGGTAGCCCAAGTTATGGCTGACAAAGCGGTCTACCGCCAGCGCAAAGCCGCGCATGTTGTCCACCTGCTGGCGGGCAATACGTGCTGCTGGCGGGTTTTCGCGGTCGATGGAGACCACTACAAACACGGTGGTGACCATCAGCATCATGGCAAAGACAATCTGCATCAACATGGCATTTAGCCTGCTTGCGCCAGCGGGTTAATGCCGCGCGACATCTGGATTTGCTGGTGCTCAATGTCGTTGGCAAGGTGCACGTATTGACCTGCGCGAATACGCGCGGCAACTGGGCTTGTGGACGACGGCGAGGCGAGCATGCTGATCTGCATTTGCCCGCCGGACAGGCGCTGATGCAGCACCAGCCGCAGCATATTGGCGAAGGTTGCCGCGTTGGCACCGGTCAGTTTGGCGAGCGCGTCCACCGCGGAAACCACGTCCGTGCCGAAGCCTGTAGCTATGACCAAAAAGCCGTTGCTGGCGGCGCGCAGCATGGCAATGGCGCTTTCCGCGTTGCGGATTTCGCCGACAAACAAGATCTGATGGGTCGAGGCCGGTTGTGAGCGCAGCGCCCCACGGAAGGATTCCGCCCAGTCACTGGCGGTTTCCCCGGCCACGCTGGTTTGCGAGCAGTAGCCCTCGCCGTGCCAGCCGTTAAGCGGCATTTCTGGCGGGTCTTCAATGGTGTAGGCGATACCGCCAAATTTTTGCAGCCGTGACACTACTGTGGCGGATGCCGTGGTGGTTTTACCGGAACCGGCACCGCCACACAGGTAAATCAGCCCGCCGCTGGTGAGTGACGGCGCGAGCAGCATCTCGCGCGCCATGGTGGGCAAGGGCGAGGGCAAGGTATCCAGCGAGGGCGCGACTTCCGGCATTTTGCGCAGCCGATACCAAAGGCCATCAACGGTCAAGCGGTCGCGCCGACCGCGCCAGGTGATATTGCCAAGGCTTAAGGTGAAGTCATCCAGTGGGCAGTCTTGCTCGCACTTTTGCTCGACTTCGGCAAGTTGCGCCAAGCATTCGGCGGGTGCCAGGCGCGGGCCGGGGTAGACCAGTGACTGCGGCAAATCGCCGACTTTGATATGGATGTCAGAAAATTCTCTTAACATGCGGCTATCCCTGTCTTAACGAATCAGCGCAATCAGCTTGCGGTTGGCGGCGGAAGAGACACCGCAACCTGCGGTATCGGATAGCGCGGTGTTGTCGAGGCCAGAATCGGTATCGATATTCGGGCCTTTGTATTCCTTGCCACCGGCGACATTGATAGTGCCGCTCGCGCTGTTGGTGGTGGCGCGGGCGCGGCCTACGTAGACGCTGTGCGCGACGCCGGACAAGGCACTGGCGAGCAATACGCAAGCCTCTTTGGACAGGTTGGTAAAGCCAATGGCAAAGGCGCCTTCTATGCCGTTAAAGCTTACGTCGTAGCCGTGCAAGTCCTTGATTTTGGCGCTGTTGCCCTTGCCTTCGCGGCGAAACTGCGAAGGCAGCACGCCGGAGTTAAACAGTGCATCGGCGGCATCGTTGCCATCGATACCGCTGTAGTTGCCATCGGTTCCCCAAACTTGCTTGATTTTGCCGACCAAGGCGAGCGTGCCGTTGCTTAAATCGTTATTGCGTGCATCGTTATTGGCGACCGCGTAAGCGCGGTAGGCGGCAGCCGCCAAAATAGCGGCAACACCCAGCACCAGCAGGGTTTCGGTTAAGGTGACGCCGCGTTGACGGCGGGCTGTGATGGATTTCATAAAAAGTCCTCTTATAAGCGTCAGGTCAAGGATTTAGCCATCATGGTGATGGACAAAAAGGCGGTATAAACCCAGGCAATCAAACCGGCGATGCCGACCATCAGTCCTACGCGAAACACGCCAAAACTGCTTTTAATGGCTTTTTGCGTGTTTTCGATGGAGCGTTCGGCGAGCTTGGTCAAGCCTTCGGAAAAATTGGTCATGCGTCCGTACAGGGTGATTTGCCAGCGCATGTCTTCATCGAATAAATCGGTCGCCAAGGCATCGCCCTCGCGCATGCCACGGCGCATGCGATTGCGCACCCGCGCCAGGTGCATCGCCTCCCATTTGCCGGAGGACAGTGCCATGCGCTCCAAAATTTGCGAGAACGGCACACCGATATGGATCAGGGTGGACATGGAACTTAACAGCAGCGCACCGGTAATGCGCCGGTGCAGCGTCCACGGGAACAGCCAGCGGTCAAACTGTTTGCGGATGCTGTGCGTCCAATTACTGCGCTGCCAGAAGTAAAAGCCGAGCGTGCTGCTGATCAATACGGCAAAGCCCACTAAAAGTGTTGGCGTTGCGGCGGCCAGCGCCGCCATGTAGCGGGCGACCGGCGGCCATTGGTGCTCGGGCAATACTTCGGAAAACAGCGGAATCACATAGTTGCCGATGCCCATCATGACCAAAGCAAAAACGGCAAATAAAAACAGCGGGTAGGTCAGTTCCTCGCGGATGGTGCCCATGATTTGCCCGTTGCTGCGGGCAATTTGTGCCGCTTTGTGCAAACCTTCGGCGGGGCTGCCCGCCTCTTCACCGCTGCTGATGGCCATGCCTTCGACCACCGGCACATAGCCTGAAAGCGCCTGGCCAAAGGTATAAGCCTTGCCGCCTTGTCCTCCGCGAATGCGCAGTAGCGCCACGCTGCTTAACAGCGCGCTGGGTTCGCCGGTTTTCTTGTATTGCTTGTCCAGCTCGCTTAAAGCCTCAAACAGCGGCAGGCCATCGGCGACAAAGTTGCCGAGTAGCTCGTAAAAATCACTGCGCCGCTGGCTGGAAAGACGCAGCCGCTGGCTTGCTTCGCAGGCGTTGGCGTGCAGCCTTTGCAACAAGGTTTGCAGTTTGGAAAAGCGATGTTTTAGGTGGATGACTGATTGCATTGCTAATGCGCCGTGGGTTCGTACAGGCTGTCCAGCCTTGCGATATTGACTTCGAGGTCACGCGGATCGAGTTGGCCTCTGCGCATTTTTTGGATGCCGTGCGCCAAAACGCCTACGCCAATGCCATCGACCGATAAATGCTCCATCTGGTGCCAATACTGTTCGGCTTCCAAAAAGCGTTGCTCTGCGACCAGCGCCAGGAGCTTGCGGTCGGGAACGACAAACTCGGCGCAGACGGTGCGTCCAACAATGCCGGTGCCGTTGCGACCGCCTTTGCCGCGCAGGCGCACGCCGTGGGTGTCGTTGTGGCAGACCTTGCGTACCCGTGCGACCAAATCCGCAGGTAGTGTGTGGGCGGCTTCATCAAAGGCGATCGAGGTATCCGGGCAGAGCACCGGTACCAAGCGTTGATAGACAATCCCCGAGATAAAGCCGGGCATGGTCATCAGTTCCATCGGTACTTGCAGCTCGCGCAGACGAACAAACGCCCAGAGCGCCGAATAGGTATGCAGCGTGGTAATCAGCTTGCGTCCGGCCAGCACCAGGTCTTTAACCACCGAGGCCGAGTCGATGTCGCGGATTTCCCCGACCATGACCACGTCCGGGTCTTGTCGCAGCGTGCCACGTAAAAAGGTGGTAAAGGCGTTGCCGGTGCGCTCATCGGCGGTGGTTTTGCGCTTTCTGGCAACGCCAATTTGGCACGCACCGTCGATGATGTATTCGACCGGGTCTTCGACCGTAATCATCTTGATGGTTTCACCGCGCCTTGCGTGGATATTGGCCATCAGCGCCTGCATGGTGGTGCTTTTGCCCGAGTTGGTAGGCCCGCATAACACGACCATGCCGGAAAGATCCGTGGTCATGGCCGACAGCGCGTTAAGTTGCTCTTGCGTGTAGCCGAGTTCATGCAGGCCAATTTGGCTGGATTCGAGCACCAGCACACGGATCACGATATGGAAATTGCCCGAAGGGAAAATCGGCGCGGAGGAAAAACGCAATTGCACCTGCTTGCCATCGGTGGTGCGGTGTTCAATGGCGCTGTCCATCACTTGCTGCGGATCCCAGGTGACGTCTTTGGAGGTGGCATCGGCCTGTACCGAATAGAGCACCACGCCCATGGCCCTGGCGGATTCAAAGGAGATATTGCTGATTAAAATGCGTGTGCCGTTGACCCGGTAATACAAGGCGGCATGGTCGGTTTTGGTCTCGATATGAATATCCGATGCGCCTTTGCTGACCGCATCATCGACTAAATCCTGTACCAGTTTTTCGGTCGAAGTGTCCTCGCCGGTATCCTGACTTAACAACTGCGCGGTTTTTTGCCGCTCGTGCAAGAGCTTGATGATTTCTTCTGTCGTGGGCAAAAACTTGACCGCTTCTGCGCCCTGTTCGCTCAGCCGGCGGCGGATTTCAAACATCGCCGCGCTGCCCATCGCCTCGCTTACGGTAAGCACCGTGGCCGCGCCGCCGTGCATCAGCACGGCAAAGCGATCGAGCCATTCGGCGGGAAAGCCTTTGGCGGTCAACTCACCCACTGGCACCTGCGCCAGCGAGCTGATTAGCCCCGGTTTTTCAGTTTGGGACGACATATTTCGCTTCCATTTGTAGGCCGATGGTGGAACCGTTGATATTGAACACGGCGCGTTCGGGGATAAGGTCCTGCTGGGCGAGGACGGAAAACACGCTTTGGATATTCCCCCAGCCGGAGGCCATCACGGTGATGCGTCCTTCATGGCCGATCAGCTGGCTGCGCGGCTGTCCGCGCTCGCGCAGCGGCGGCAGGCTGACATTGACCGCTTGATTGGGCGGCAAAATATCCGCACGGCCACCGGCGCGGGTCACTTGGGTGATCAAGTCAATCGCCCAGTTATCCATTTCATCAACAGTGATGCCGCGCAATTCGCGCGTACCGGCGCTACGCAGCGGGATACGGGTTTGCACCTGGCGGATGTATTCGCCAGGGTTTTTGCTGGGCTGGCGCTCGCCGGGCAGTAAATCCAGATATTGGCGCTCAAACTGCGCGGCACGCCAGTTCCATTGCAGCATGCACTGGTGATTGCGACATTCGGTCAAAGCCGGACGGTAGCCGCCGACCGCGTAGGGCAGGCGATTGAGTACATCCGCCCACAAGGCGGTAACGCTCGCCATATCCGGTCGTTGCAGAAATTTTTGCCGCGCCTGCTTTATCAGTTGCTGGTCGCGGCTTCGGTCATCGGCTTCGGCTGCACCGCCTGTTTCATGGACGATTTCGTCATAGTCTTCATCCAGCTCATCGGTCTGCGGCCTAAATTCCCAAATGCCCCAGGCGATCAGGCAAAAAGCCATTGCCAGCACGCCGTAGAACTTGGTGCGTTCGCCATCACTGGCTTTGCGCAGTTTGCAACTGGCGAGCATGGAAGGCTCGACCTGCTCCATCAGCGCGGCCAGTGTCATGCTCGCCTCTGGATGAGAGCCGACCACTGTTACGGGCGTATGTGCGTAGGTGCGCACATCGGCCACCACTTGCAGCGCCTCGCCCGCATCGGTGACTTTATCCATGCCCGGCAGCGGCAGGCCGCCGCGCACCGCGCAAACCCAGATGCGCTCTTGGTCAAGTGCTTCATAGACGATGGCATCGGGCAGCAATTTACCGACCAATAGGCCTGCCGCCGTGCGGTTTTTGGCAGCTTTGTCGGCCTCGCTCAAACCCAGCAGCATGCCTTCGTCGCTGCTGGCGACCACATACTGTTTGCCAGTGGCTTGTTTAAGCTGCGCTTTGACCTCGCTTTTATCCTCGACAAAAGCCCAGTCAATGCCCACTGCCAGCGCCTGTTCAGCGCAGTGCAAGGTGGCCATCAGTTGCCACCGTTGCCAGCGCCGCGTGCGCCTGCGGCTCTTGCGCCAGCCGGTGCCGCCGCTGCGGGACGGGCTGGTGCGCCGCCTGCCGCGCCTGGCTGCCGCGGGCCAAAGATATTGCGGAAGAACTCGCCCGGAGTGACATTACTGTTCTCGCCCTTGCCCGCGCCTTCGGCTTCGCCGCGCCGCTCGGCGAGGCTGACAAAGCCAAGCGGCACCTGACGGCGCTCGCCCATCAGCACATCTACCTCCACGCCGGACGGGGAAATGGATTTCACGCGCACGCCCGGGGCAATGGTGTCACCGGCGCGCGCATAGCTGGTGCGCCCGGAGGGGAAGAACAATTGGCACTGGTATTTGCCTTTGCTGCCGATCACCGAAACCACTTGCGGCAGGTAAGCGAGCATTTCATCGGTGCTTTCGCGCTCCAAAGCATCCAGTTCGGTGCGCTTTTGTTTCAGGCGGATTTGCGAATCGATACGCCTTGAGGCGAGGTCGTCGCGCTTTTCCAGCAGCGTGGTTTGCACTTCCAGCTCGGCGATTTCATCCAGCCAGGAATGTTCCACCGCGGCTGGCAGCGGCACGGCAGGCGTTTGCGTGCGCGGCGGGCTGCTGTCTTGGTCGCCATCATTACGATTGCGGCGAGCAACTGGCTGGCCTTCGTCACGTGGCGCGCGGTTTTCTGCGCCTTGGCGGCCTTGCCGAGCGCCTTCGCCGCGTCCTTCAAATGAGCGACCTTCGCCATTGCCGCGTCTTGAGCCTTGTTCATCCTGCGCCCAAAGCGAGGCGGATGCGCCAAGCGCCAGCAACGCGGCGAGCGTTAGATTACAAATGGGCTGCATTGCCATTGGCACCACCTCCAAATACTTGCATCACAATCACACGCAGCGTGCGGTCGTTGTTGGCAGCACGGCTTGCGCTTGCCAATACCGATTGATCACCGTTTAAGCGTTTGTTGTCGCGTTCAAAGCCAAACAGCACAATCGCCTCGCCGTCGCGGACAAAGGCCTGTTGATTAAGCGTTTGCGAATCGACCTCGGGCAGTTCAATACCGTTGGGGCCGGGTCTCATATTCGACAGCGAGCGCGAGGTGAGTTGGTACTGCAACAAGATGCGGTTATCGGCGAGCATTTGCGGCACAAAGTTGGCGGTAAGGCCGGTGCTGACCTTGGCACTGGTCGGCACGAAATCCGTGACCGTGACCCCACCTGCGATATTGCGCTCGCGCGCTTCCACCGATGAGATGTAGCTGGTTTCAGAGCCGATTTGCAGCGGTGCGGGTTGGCCGTTGATGGCAATCACCTGGCCGGATGTCACCAGCGAGGTTTTGCCAAAATCCGACAGCGCCCGTACAAACGCGCTGAGTGTGGTCTCCGTGCCGCCCGGCGGGCGGATGATATTGACATCACCACCACCGACGATACTCAGGCCGTATTTGCCCATTTTTTTAAACAAATCGGCCAGGTTAAAACCTAAGCCGGCGCTATCGTTCAGGCTCAGGTCATAGATTTTGACGTCAATCATTACGTTGCGCGAAAAACGCCGATTGACCTGCTCGATGTAATCAGCCACGCGGTCTAACGCCTGTGGCTGCGCAGTTACGCTAATCATCGCCATTTCTGGCGCGACCACCACGCGATTGATGCCGCGACTGACTTTGCTGTCGCTGGATGAGCTATTGCCCGAGTTGCTGCCTTCGAGTTCTTTAACCTCAAAATCCGCAGCGCCGAACACATCGGTGCGCTGGTCTTCTTCCATCAAAATGGCCGCTACCGCGCGAGTGACCACGCTGTACGGGTTAATCGAGACACCTTCCATCTTGATTTTCAGCTCGCCGGTATCTTGCTGCGTTGAGCCGCCGCCTTCACCGCCCCCGCCGCCGGAAGAGGCGCTGGAGATGCTCGATTCCACCGAATGCAGCCCCATCGGCAAATTCACATAAAAATGCCGCGTCTCATACAAAAAGAACTCCACCCGACCTTCGTGATAGCGCCAGTAGAGCCTGCCGCTTTGCGCGAGCTGGTCGAGCAAGCCTTGCAGCGAGCCTTCGTACTGGATATGGATGGGGATACGCCCAGGGTTATCGTCGTCATCGCTGCTGCCAGATTTTCGCGCCGCACCTTCGCTGGCAAACTCGGTCAGCCAGATGGGCAGACCCATTTGCCGCGAGAGCGCCTCCAAGGTCTCTTCCAGCGTTTGCCCTGATGTGATGTAAGAGATCTGCTCAGTAAACAGTTCCGGCAGTTCTTCTTTTTCTTCCTTAAGGCGGATTTCTTCACCGGCGATTTTGGCGCGACCGTGTTTAAGCACGGCAAAAGGCTGTGAACGCTCACCCATTTGCTCGCGCAGTTGGTCGGTTTGTTGCTTGTCCTGACCGATGTCATCGCCGGTTTGCTTGAAGGTGTTGCAGCCAGCAAGCAGCAGCGTACCCAGTAGAACCGCGCTACACAGGCGCTTTTTGGTTAGGGTCTGTTCCCGTCTCAAACGCGAGCCGCGCTGCTGCTCAAAATTTCGCCAGACTAGGCGCAGCATGCAGCCAATGTGTACAACCTTGGCAAATGCTGCAACAA
>NZ_LSZO01000201.1 GCF_001580025.1 Ventosimonas gracilis
ATTGCGCTCATAGACGCGCACTCGTTTATCGCCCGCTCTCAATGCAAATATCGGATGTTCCATGCTCGCTATGTCGTCTTTAATTTCCGCGCCACATGTATCCGCCACAAAGTGAGATGACGGCGCTTCTGGGCGTTCTTCTGGGTCTGCTTGTTGCGATTTTTGGCCGGTTGCTGGCTTGGGTGGGGCAAGGGTTGCGGCGGCGGCTTCAGCAATCTCCTTCTCTCGGCGCAACCTTGCACCGGCCTCTTCCCAGCTTTCACCAATTCGGGCGTGTTTTTCGACGTGCCGCTTCCATGCCGCATCACTGCGGGCTTCCAGCTTTGCCGTTAGCTCGATCATCGATCTTGGTTTATCATTGTTTGTAGCCATTTCCAGTCCCTCAAACTTGGATGGTTAAGCCTGCTGGCAGCATGACCATGCCGCCAGCAGGCGATTGTGTCACTTCACATAATGAAAGCGACATTGGACGATATGCAATGTATCGTTAATCACTTTATATACAAT
>NZ_LSZO01000202.1 GCF_001580025.1 Ventosimonas gracilis
GCCAGAAGAGACCCCAGAAGCGCCGTCATCTCACTTTGTGGCGGATACGCGCGGAGCGGAAATTAAAGACGACATAGCGAGCATGGAACACCCCATATTTGCCCTTAAGGCGGGGGACAAGCGTGTGCGCGTCTATGAGCGCAACGGTTGCACGCTAACAATAAAGCCAGGCTATGACGGATGCGCCACCATCCACGACAAAGATTTATGGCTGTATTGCATTAGTCAGATTGTAGACGCTAAAAATCGAGGAGAAACAATAAGCAGGACTGTTAGGTTCACCATGTATGATTTTTTAAAATCTACAAATAGAAGTATAGGTGGTAGAGGATATGCTTTAGCGGTTCAAATGCTAGGAAGGCTTAAAGGGACAGTAATAGAAACCAATATAGCGATTAAGGGATATAGAGCGCGGGAAGGCTTTGGTTTGGTTGATTCATGGAAGGTAGTGGAGCGCGACGAAGAT
>NZ_LSZO01000203.1 GCF_001580025.1 Ventosimonas gracilis
CTAGCCAAGCAGACAAGTCAAGCATAAACAGTTATTTACGCTTAAAAGTGGAAATTGTCTTTGTCTGTCGTTTCATAATTGGTACCGAGGTCAGGCAACATTTTCAGGCTGTCACGGAAGGGCCGGAAGATGCCCGAATCCATTTCATCTGCCAGTTGCGCGGCAGCACCCGCGTGTGTCAGGCAAGGGGCGATTTTGAATTGAACCCAAGCAATGTACTGGCTTCATTTGCCCCGGATGCCGGGTTCCATCTGGATTGCAGTCCTGATTGGTGCAATGTCGAGCTACGCATCGCAGCGCCGTCTTTGTTTGAACTGGCGGGCGATGCGTACGGGTTAAAGTGTCTGGACACCCGCAACGCGTGTTGTCTGCTCCTCAATCCCAACAACACCCATATCCGTGATGCGGCTGCCAGACTGGCGAATCTGCTGACCGCCGCCCACCCTTGCGCTCTGCTGGTGCAGGCGGCAGCGCTGGAATTCATCGCCTGGCATCTGAAAAACCTGCATGCCAATGAGACAAATGACCGGATTTGTTCACGGGAATGCCGCCTGCTTTGGCTAGCCCGCGAGCGACTGTTGAGCGACTTGAGCAGCCCGCCCACCATCGAACAGTTGGCGCGGGACACCGGATTGAACCAACTCAAAATCAAACAGGGGTTCAAAGTGCTTTTCGGCACAACCACTTATGGACTGTTCCAACGCGAGCGCATGGAACGCGCACTGGCGCTGTTACAGACCAACAGCGTCACCGAAACCGCATCCCTACTGGGCTACAGCAATATCAGCCATTTCAGCGTGGCATTTCGCAAGCAGTTTGGCGTGTTACCCAGTGAGGCACGTCGCAAGGCGTTGGTGTAGGGAATAGTCAGACGCTACCTGCAACCACCGCAGGCGCGACCAAGCCAAGGTCGAGGCAACGGCCAAATGGGTATCGGCATCGAGCATGCCGTACCAAGCTCGCCAACGACGTTGCCCATCATCACAACAGAAATCCGTTTGTGCATCTGACCGCAAACGCAGGCGCGTAAATTCGAGCATCAATCCTTCGCCACAAAACTTGCTGACTGCCTCTTTGAGCGTCCAGATTTTTAGAAACGATGCCGTATCTGTCAGGTCTGGTTCGTCAGGATGGCAGATCGTCGGCCAAGGTATACCGGCGGTTTGTTCGCGTGTCTGCTCCACATCAATGCCAACCAACCTCGGCATCACGACGCAGCGCCACGACGACCCACTCACCACTGTGAGACAGGTTGAAGTGCAGACAATATCCGGCGATATGGGGTTTGCCACGTTTATCCACCATGAATACAGGATTTTGTGGTGGAAGCCCCAAAAGTTGCCCGATTACCCAGCGTTTGAGGACATGTGCCGCGTGATGACGACGGCGATCAACTGCGAAACGATACGTACACAGACGCTGCTGTTCCCTGACATCGAGCCACGTCACAGGCCATGTGGCTGCGTGTACGACCGACGCACAAACGACCAGCATTTCTCCAGGCCGCAATGTCTTCACCATGTCACCAATTCGTCCCACTATCGCCACCCAACGGTATAGGCAGAACGCCAACTTCAAGGACAAACGATGACCATACAGCGGACTGCTGGCATCAATCTTGTGCGCCGCTTGTGAAGGAGCGCTACCCGATTCAGTCATTCAATCCCCGAAACCGGATGAATTTTGGCTCGCCATCGTCGATCCATCCGAGCATCACATTCCGCACCAAAGAATTCTGATGCGGGGAATACCATCCGTTTTCGGGTAGTCCTGCCAAGCAGCATCAATAATGATTCTCTTCATCGTTATTGATGCGCCTTGTTTGGCGTGATGGAGTCACCCCGTGCAATCTCATGCCGCCGGTTGGTCAGATGCCGACATCGAATGCTATGAACGTGAGGGATACTGGCAGCGGCTGACGCTCGGTCAACATTTACACCAGTGGGCGCAGCGCTATGGCGGACGTGTGGCATTGGTGGAGGGCGATTCTCGTTGCAGCTACGCGGAACTGGATCAGCGTGCTGATCGTCTTGCCGCAGGTTTTACCGTCTTGGGCGTTCAACACGGCGACTGCGTGCTGCTGCAATTACCCAACAGCATCGCGTTTGTTGTATCGCTGTTCGCGCTGATGCGCGTGGGGGCGTTGCCGCTGCTGGCGATGCCATCGCAACGGCTACGCGACCTGGAAGGTTTGTGCGCACAAGCTCTGCCAGTTGCCTGCATCGTGCCGGATCGCTTCTTGGGCTTCGATCATCGCTCAATGGCCGAAACCCTGCAAGCCCGGTGTCCTTACTTGCAACACCTGATTGTCGATGGGGATGCGGGATGCCACCTGACGCTTGAAGCCTTGGAAGCCGCGCCGCTTAGTTTGCCTTCCGCGCCGCATCCAAACAGCACGGCCTTGCTGCTCCAGTCTGGCGGCACCACCGGGACACCCAAGCTGATACCGCGCACCCATGCCGACTACGCCTACAACGCTCAAGCCTCGGCTACTTTATGCGGTCTGACGGCTGATAGCGTCTACCTCGCGGCGTTGCCGATTGCCCACAATTTTCCGCTTGCATGCCCAGGCGTGCTCGGCACCCTCTTCGCCGGTGGCCGCGTGGTTATGGCGCACACCCCCAGCAGCGATGAGGCGTTCTCGTTGATTGCCCGTGAGCGCGTCAACATTACAGCGCTCGTTCCGCCGCTCGTACAGTTGTGGCTGCACGCCCGTGAAGGAGACACCTCGGATTTGTCCAGTCTGCAATGGTTGCAAGTCGGTGGTGCGCGACTGGAACCAGAATTGGCGCGACAAATCACGCCAGTCCTTGGTTGCCGACTGCAACAAGTGTTTGGTATGGCCGAAGGATTGTTATGCTATACCCGCCTGAACGACCCCGACGAAGTAGTTCATCACAGTCAGGGACGTCCACTGTCGCCCCACGATGAGGTTCGCATCGTTGATGCGCAAGGCATTGATGTGGCTCCCGGAGAAACCGGCGAGTTGCTCACGTGCGGCCCTTACACCATCCACAGCTACTACGGTGCCACACAAGACGGCTCGACCGCTTTCACGGCAGACGGCTACTACCGTTCTGGCGATCTGGTACGACGCACACTGGAAGGCAATCTGGTCGTCGAAGGACGTTTGAAAGAACAAATCAATCGCGCAGGAGAAAAAATCGCCACTGCCGAGATTGAGCAGCACCTGCGCGAACATCCTGCCGTGCAGGATGCAGTCGTGATTGCACTTGATGATACCGATCTCGGTGAACGCAGTTGCGCCTTCATCGTCGCGCAAGGTGAGGCACCGAGCCTGCGCGAGCTGCACGATTTTTTGCGTTCGCGTGGTCTGCCACGGCACAAGCTGCCTGACCAGCTCGAAATCTCGGTGGCTTGGCCGCTGACCAACGTAGGCAAGATCGACAAACGTCGCTTGGCCGCACTCGCTCGGCGAGCGGTGGACACCAAGCGGGCAGGTATGACGCTTGCCCCCGTCACCGTCATCAGCAGTGACCGCTTTCGCTATCGCATTGATGACGACCTGCTGCTTGAACGCGCCTTTGGTGGTCTGCTCGGTGCCGACATTGCTGCTGCCGGTCATACGGTAGACAACACGCAACTGGCGCGGGCACTACACGTTCTGCGTGAGCGCCATGGTGAACACCTGCCAGTTGGTTGTTTGCAACAACTGAACGGCGAATTGCGCGAAGTCGGCGAATGTTACGCCCAACTGGCGAAACAGCCTGCATCACAACGACTTTCAGCTTTGGCAGCAACCGTCTCGACCAAGGCGTGGGAAGTGGATAACGCGCAAATCGAGAGCCTGTTTCATATCTTCCGTCACAGCTTGCGTGCAGTGGCTTGCTATCCACCCGAGCCGTTTGCAGGCAACCTGCATTTGCTGCACGACGATGAGGAATTGCACTTTTTACCCGGTTTACAACCGGACATGAAAACATTCTGGACCGGGATCGCCCTGGGCGACATCCGCGTCGAACGCATTGAAGGTAATCACCTGTCTTGCCTACAGCCGCCGCACGTACAAGCGGCCGTCGCTCATATCCTGCGAGAACAGGCATGACATGGAATTCTGAGCAGCACGGTATCAATACCATGCCCTCCACTCCCATCCCAACACCGCTCCATTTCGGCAACCTGCTGCGCATCGCTATCTGGCCGCTGGCTTGGGCCGTTGTGACTGCCATTGCGTCCGCAGCGCTGAGCATTGCGCCCCTGTGGTGTATCTACCGCATCGCGGTGGAACTGTTTTCCGCGCAGCCGGACATGGAGGCGGTGTGGCGGCTGTCCTGGTGGGCGCTGGGGCTGTTGTTCCTGCGCTGGGCGCTGATGGTGGCAAGCCATGTGCTGGCGCACGTCGGGGCATTCGCCATCCAGCATCGGCTGCGGTTGGCACTGGTGCAGCGCCTGAATCAGGTGCCGTTGTCGTTCTTTGCCGGACGCGGCTCGGGCAGTCTGCGGCGCACACTTACCGATGATGTCAACGGTCTTGAAGGATTTTTCGCCCATATGCTCCCTGATGTGGTCGCGGCGGCAACTGTGCCGGTCATGGCGCTGGCGTTGCTGTTCGTGGCGGATTGGCGTCTGGCGCTGGCGGCGCTTGTGCCATTGCCACTGGCCGTACTGGCGCAGTGGTGGTGGATGCGCGGCATGGGCGAGCGCATGCGCGAGTGGGGCGAGTTGCAAAAGCGCATTGCCAATCAGGTCGGCGAATATGTGCGCGGCGTCCACGTGGTCAAGAGTTTCGGGCTGGATGCCCGCTCCTTTGGCGAACTGGCAAGCGCCGTGCGCGGCGCGGTGGTTTGGGTACAGGACTATGCCAGACACAGTTCCGGTGGCTGGGTGATGTTTACCGGGTTGTTGACCGCCAATCTGGTTATCGTCGCGCCGCTGGGCGCGTGGCTGTATACCCAAGACACGCTGGACCTGCCGACTTACGTTCTATTTCTGCTGGTTGCCCCCGCCGTTCTGGCACCGCTGCTGCGCCTGACCTTCGCGCTGGGCGAACAATTCCAACGTGCCCAGGCCATGCAGCGCGTGGATGCCGTGCTGCAAGCGCCGGTAGTGAGTGAGGCGGTCAACGCATACGTCCCCGATGCCGCTCTGGACATTGAGTTCATCCACATCCGCCACTGCTACGGCGAATCGCTGGCCTTGGAGGATGTCAGCTTTCACGCCGGGGCAGGCCGGTTGACCGCGCTGGTGGGTGCCAGTGGTTCGGGCAAAAGCACGCTGGCAAGGCTGATACCGCGCCTATACGAGTTTGAATTTGGCGAATTGCGCATCGGTGGTGTGGACGTGCGCCAGTGGCCACTGGATGCCTTGTTGGCGCGTCTTGGCATCGTGTTTCAGGAGGTCTTTCTGTTTCATGGCACGGTGCACGACAACCTCGCCATGGCCCGCCCCGATGCCAGCGACGCGCAAATCGAAGCGGCGGCGCGTGCCGCGTGTGCGCACGAGTTCATCATGGCCTTGCCACAAGGCTACGACACCGCCTTGGGCGAACGTGGCGCACGCCTGTCCGGCGGTGAGCGCCAACGCCTGTCCATCGCCCGCGCCCTGCTCAAAGATGCGCCCATCCTGCTGCTGGACGAGGCCACCGCCAGCGTCGATGCCGAAAATGAAGCCCTGATCCAACAGGCGCTGGATACGCTGTGCCAAGACCGCACCGTGCTGATGATTGCTCATCGCTTGCACAGCGTGATGCACGCCGACCATATCGTGGTCATGGATGGCGGCACCCTGGTCGGGCAGGGTACGCACGCCGAACTTCTCGAACACTGTCCAGGCTACCAGCGCCTGTGGCGCGATCATGAAGGCGCGCGCGACTGGTCATTGGGCCATACGCGCACAGAAGCGGAGCCGCACGCATGATACGCGAACTGATGCAATCGGGCTTTCGCCTCTCGGGCCTGCGCGATGCACGCCTGCTGCGCGGCCTGACCTGGGCCGTTGCCGAAGGGCTGTTGGCCGCCGCACCCTGCCTGCTGCTGTACCTGCTGTTGCAGGGCGTGTTTGCGGGCAGCCTCACGCCCGCGTACATCTGGACTTATGGGCTGCTGATGGCGATGTGCGTGATGCTGCGCATGCTGGCCGCCCGGATAGGCATGCCGCTGATTTTCAGTGGTGCCTACGCAATGATGGGTCAGGCGCGCTTGCGCATTGCCGACCACCTGCGCACATTGCCGATGGGCTGGTTCGGCAGGCAGCGCAGCGGCGACTTGGGCGCGCGCCTGACCTCGGATCTGGAACTGGTCGAACACCTGTGGTCGCACTTTCTGGGCGTTTTCGTCTCGGGCCTTGCCATGCCGGTCTTTCTCGTCCTGTTCCTGCTCTGGATCGACTGGCGGCTGGCACTGGTGGTCTTGGCAGGCATTCCGCTGGCCTTGTTGGCATTGGCGTGGAGCCAGCGCGTTGCCGCCCGGCCCAGCACCCGCATGATGACGGCAAGCAGCACGGCCCAATCGGCCTTGCTGGAATACGTGCAGGGCATTGCCGTCATCCGCAGCTTTGGACGGTTCGGGATGGTCTGGCAGCACCTGCAAACCGACTTGCACGAACATCACCAGGCCCTGCTGGCGGTGGAAATCAAACCGGCCCCTTGGCTCGCGGCCTATGGCTTCCTGCTGGAAACCGGCTATCTGTGCTTGGTGCTGGCCGGGGCATGGTGGCTGGCCGATGGCACGCTCACACCTTCCACCCTGTTGCTGTTTTTGGTGCTCGCCTTGCCGGTCTACCGGCAACTGTTCGAGGTCGGGCTGTCCACCTTGATGCTGCGTTTTGCCCGCCGCGCATTGACACGGATTGAACACATCCTGCATGAGGAGACCATGCCCGAACCGGCCACACCCAAAGCGCCGCAAGGGCATGACATTGTGTTTGACCACGTACATTTCGCCTATGCCCATGACGACGAACAAGACCAGACGCATCCGCCCGCATTGTTTGACCTGTCCTGCCGGATTCCGGCCAGACAACTGACCGCCGTAGTCGGCCCCAGCGGCGCGGGCAAAAGCACCCTGGTTCACCTGATTGCCCGCTTGTGGGATGTGGACGATGGAGCCATCCGCGTGGGCGGCGTGGATGTGCGCGACATCGGCACCCATGCCCTGCACCAACAGGTGGCGATGGTGTTTCAGGACGTGTTGCTGTTTTCCGGCACGGTGCTCGATAACATCCGCATCGGCAAACCCGATGCCAGTCGTGAAGATGTCATTGAAGCCGCCTGGCGGGCACAGGCGCACGACTTTATCGAAGCCCTGCCGCAAGGCTACGACACCGTGCTTGACGAAGGCGGTGCCACCCTTTCAGGCGGCGAGCGTCAACGACTCTCAATCGCCCGTGCGCTACTTAAAGATGCCCCCGTGCTGCTGCTGGACGAAGCCACCGCCAGCGTGGATCCTTCCGCCGAAGCCCAGATTCAACGCGCCATTGCCGAACTGGCGCGTGGACGCACCGTCGTGGTGATTGCCCACCACCTGAAAAACGTGCGCTACGCCGACCAGATTCTGGTGCTGAACAAAGGACGGCTGATTGAACAGGGGACGCATGCGGGGCTGTTGTCGCAAAACGGCTTGTATGCGCGTATGTGGACGCGACAGCAACAGGCGCAGCAGTGGCGGTTGCGGGCAGCCTGATTTTTCTATGTTGCCTGGAAACAAAGCAATACCAATTCAGTGATTGATTAACGGTCAACCGTTAATTTGAAGTCAAACAGGGAGGCATTATTTAATCTGGAGAGTCCAATGGAACTGCACCACCTTCGCCGCTTTGTCATTCTTGCCGAGGAGCTGCACTTCACGCGGGCAGCAGAGCGTTTGCATATTGAGCAATCGCCGCTATCGCGCAACATCAAGGAACTTGAGGATGATTTGGGTGTGACGCTCTTTCACCGGGACCGGCGCGGCACCCGCTTGACCTCGGCGGGACGCACCTTTTTGAAAGAAGCCCGCAGGTTGCTGACCGTGATGGAGCAGGTACGCGAAAACGTCAAGGCAGTGGCATCCGGCCTGCGCGGCAGTTTGCAGATTGCCGTATCCGATGGCGTAATTGACCCGCGATTGTCTGCATTTCTGGCGCGTTGCCGCGAGGAAGAACCCGAAACCGAAATACATCTGTCGGAAGTCACGCTGTCCGAACAGTTGCGCGGGCTACGCTGCGGCGATTTTGTCCTCGGGCTGGCATGTACTGCCGAAACGGGC
>NZ_LSZO01000204.1 GCF_001580025.1 Ventosimonas gracilis
GGTGGACTACCCATTGATTCTGTATGACCCGCAGCATTGCGAAGGCCATTATCGTGAGCTGATGCGTCTGCTGCGGCCGTTGGAAGGCGATCTGAACATCATCGAATACGCGGCTTCACAGGACATGCTGCTGGCGCTGGTCGGTGCCGGTTACGGCATTGGCTTTATCACCGCCAACCGATTTGCACTGTGCCGATGCCCGCATGTCATCATCCGCCCCCTGAAAGTGGATTCAGCCGTACTGACCACCTATCTGCTGAGACCGAACGAAGAGCCGTCACCTGCCTTGCTGGATCGGTTCGCCACGCACCTGCATGATTGCGCAACGCATCACGACTGAGGGTTATCGGCTCCACGCAGGTTGGTTTCCGTGTCTGTTATCAACTCGGCGGCGCTCATCTTCAGCGCGTTGGCAACTTTCAAAATCAAGGCCAGTGTCGGCAAATGCTCGCCCCGTTCCATCTTGCCCATGTGTGAGCGCTCGATTCCAGCCAGAGCCGCCAATTCTTCCTGTGCAATTCCCCGCGCCAGACGGGCGCTGCGTACGGCATCGCCAAACGCCTGCGCCGGTTTGGCTTCATACGTTGTGGTGCCTCGGGGACGGCCTCGTTCAACGTGTCGCTTCTGCATGGACAGAAGCGTCTACCAAATGATGGAATCAAACCACGTTAAACTTAACCATGCGCTATCATGCCTGCACGGTCAGATTTTCTGTCTGGCGATTTGTCGGGACTTCTTTTCATGCAAGACGGCATCTGCGTATCCTCACACATCAGGCTTGCCATTGCACCCGGCGTACCCTCGCGCCAGCTTTCAGCTCTGCTGGCTTTGCAGCGTGAGGAGGAGCCGGAAGTCGCCATTACTTTATCGGAAGTATCAAACGATGCGCTGATGCTCGGGCTGCGGGAAGGCCGCTACGATGCCGGGTTGGCGTTTTCGGATGCGGCGAATGCTTCCCTGCACAGCCAGCCGCTGTGGCGCGAAGAAATGGCAATTGCCACACCGTTACGACATCCTTTGCTTGAGAAGGCCGCATTGTCGCTGAATGACGTGGCGGACTATCCCGTTTTCCGCTGGCGGACCGAAATCTGCCCGTTGCTGGAACAGCAGATAGCCTGCCTTCCCGAAAAGCCATGCGATATTCAGTATGTCACTTCATTTGAATTGATGGCGATGTGGGTTGTCGCCGGTTATGGCATTGGCATTACCGCGCAATCGCGTCTTGCCTCCGCCCGCGCATGGGACATCTGCATGCGTCCGTTCGCGGATGCACCCTTCGAGATCATCACGCATTTGCTGCGCCTCAACGAAGAGCCCACACTTGCCTGTGAGCGCTTCGCGCACAGGGCATTGCGGGTTGCCAAGGCAGAAACGGATTAAAACGCCAATTCAGCCTGTTCAGGCAACGGCAGCATCTGTACCAGGTCCGGTACAGGCACGTTGCCCAGTTCTTTGGGTTCCAGCTTGTGCAGCCCGCCACCATAAACCCGGCCTTCGCCCAGTAATTGCTCCGGGTTGATGCTGTTCAGTATCTGCCATACCTGACGCAGAATATCCGGCTTGATCTGCATGGCCTGCTGCATGGCAAGCGTGGGATACATAGCCAGCCAGACGTTGGCGACGGTGGCGCTGGAATGGTTGAGGATAAAGCGAAATGGCCGTTTGTCCTTGCTGTCGCTGCGGCCAAGATAGGTGCAGACGATGGGCGCGGCGGCGCGTTTTTCCTGTGCGTACCAGCGCTTGCGGTGACGGCACAGGTAGCGCTCGGGCAGTCCCTGCTCGCGTCCTTCCTGCAAATACCGGTGCAGTGTGGGGTAGCGCTGGCTGATGTGCTCTTCGGGCAAATCGGCATCCAGCAGGAATAGGCGTTTGTCCAACAGAGGAATGCCGTTCGTATCAGCGATGATTTCGTTTGCCTTGATGTGGCGCGGGCTGGGCAGGATGGGGCGAAAAACGTCTTTGGGCAGGTCGCGTTTGGTGAGTGTGTCTTCGTCCAGAATAAAAAAGTCGTTGTCGCCTGTGGCGATGCCGCGCTTGATGGTGAAAAAATCCGATACAACACCATCCGCAGGGCGTGTGCGCTCGGCCGCAACGGGAAAGCGCGTCCACTTGGACTCTTTTGCCAAAGTGGATACGCAGACATGACGGCACTGGGTCGGTTCCGCCAGCGTGCCACCGAAGGTAAACATCACCTGATGGTGTTGGGGCGGCGGTGATTTGCGAAACCACACGACGGCCGAAGACACCAGCGCATCGGCAAACTGTACATCGGCAGGGTCAAAGCGGTGGATGTGCAGCAGGGTGACACGTTCGAGCAGATAGCGCTTGATGGCCTGTCCGTAGTTGACATCCATAAACTCGCTGGGAATCAGCCAACCGGCAATGCCGCCTTCGCTCATCCAGGCGTGGGATTGGGCAAGGAAGTGGCAATACAGGCCGGACAATCCGCTCAACTGAACGCCGGAGGCTGCCAGTGATGTTTGTTGCAACCGCGCTTTTTGTTCACGGCTTAAGTGATGATGACGCACATAGGGCGGGTTGCAAATCAGCAGATTGAATGCCGCTTCGGGCGTTTGATTGGTAAAGTCGGCGATGCGTAAATCCAGCCTGCCATCACGCCATAAAGTGGTGGCGGGATTACCGTAGTGCGGGTCGATTTCGTAGCCGCGTGCAGTTTGAATACGTGAAGCGGGATAGCCGTTGCGCAAGGCGGCGTAGAACGCGCCGGTGCCAATGGCTGGATCCAGAAAACGGATGGGAGCGTTGTCTGGCAACAAGGTGTTAGCGTAATCCAAAATGTCCTGCGCCAAGGCATCCGGGGTGGCAAACTGCCCCAGCCGGTTGCGCTCGGCTTGGGTTTTGGCGGCATCCAGTCTGGCTTGCAGCGCCAAGCGCTCGTGTGCGCGGTCAAGGGAAGATGCACAGGTCATAAGCCAAACTTCGCCAAATCGTCGATGCGGTG
Organism: Ventosimonas gracilis; assembly: GCF_001580025.1. Classification (GTDB taxonomy): domain Bacteria; phylum Pseudomonadota; class Gammaproteobacteria; order Pseudomonadales; family Pseudomonadaceae; genus Ventosimonas; species Ventosimonas gracilis. Next base: position 2,963 of record NZ_LSZO01000204.1, read on the forward strand.
TTCCCACACCCAATCAATACCTTCGGCGGCTTCATAGCCCAGATAACCGCTGTCAACGCTCCATTGTAGAGGCAGCGCGTTCGGATTGGGCGATAGCGTGACGTACAACCCATCGATTCAATCGGATGGAAAAGCCGTCAAGTCGCTTATTGATGGTGCGTTGCATGATGGAATTGTTCATGCGCCGTGAATGCTCCGGCCATCAACTCAATATCCGCCCGTGCAATGCGCAGATTTTTCGCCATCTCCCGCCAGCCATCGACTGCGGTCACGACCGCCTGCACAATTTGTCTGGCCTTGTTGTCGTTCAATCCATAAAATACGGCAGTATTGAGCACGGTTTCCAAGTTGGGGCGATTGTCCACATCATCGATATTCAACACATGTTCGCCCTTGTCGATATTCGGATTGACATCAAACGCCGGAGCCAGCCGCCAGCCCGTTTTGCCGAGAATAAACCCGTGATTGCGCAAATGGTCATCCCGATTGCCAACGGCGACATTGAATGCCACTCGCCGGAATAACTGCGCCAAATCAACATCCGCATGTTCGGCATCGCCCTGGGCGCGGATAAACTGCGCCAATTCCAGATAACTCGTACCTTCGCTATGCGTTTTGCGCAGCAAGGTCATGGCCGAAGCATAAAACCGCCGCGCCGTCCCCGCACGGTCAAACCGCCGCACGCAAAACGTGTGAAACTCGTTATTGAGTTTGACCAGCTTTGCAGGCGGCACATCCACGCCCGCACGTTGCGCCAGTTGATGCACGACATATTCCCAGGCACCTGTATCCCGGTCATCGTCACGAGCGGGGAATTTACCTATCCACAGCGTGCCGTCTTCCTGGGTGAAATTCGCCTTCGGCCTTGCCCCACCCAGCGATGCACCGGGCGCAACCAGCACTGTCAACCACTGGCGCAGCGCATCCAGATCGTCCAACCGCCGATGGCTCAACTGCCAAGCCACCGCTTCCAGCTCCCGCAAACTCGTCACCGGCGGCGCAGCCAACGGCTCGTTACCCAGAAACGTCTCGCTATCGGGTTTGCGAAAACGCAACGCTCCCTGACGGGTCAGATCTTGCACGCCCATCAGAAAATCCCACGCATACAACGTGCGCGGCGGGCGCTGTTCATCCCTGGCCTGCAGCGCCTCACGCCGCTTCATCAGCGTCTGCCCCCAACGGTCGGGCGAAGAATCCAGAAAAATACCGAAATTTCCCAGTTCCGGCTTGGGGAAAAACGGGGACTCGTCCAGCGACAAATCAGGGTCAAGCGCGAATGCGCGCGGATGATTCAACCACTCACGCGCATACCGAAAGCGAATCTGTCCCCGGTCATGTGCCAGCGTGCCGACCTGACAGGCCGTACCCAAGTCATCGTCCAGCCAGACTTCCAGCGTATCGTTCTTCCTGCTCATGTCGGTTCACCTGCTACGGTTAAGGCTCGACGGGGCGCACGGCGTTTGGGTTCCAGCGCCAAGTCCTGCAATTTGCGCCCGAGCCGGTCATCGGCGGCAAGCTGATTCAAATCGCCTTCCAACCCCAGCACCGCCAGCACCCGCATATACGACCCCAACGTTGCCCCGGGATCACCCGTCTCAACCTTGTACAGCGTCGTGCGCGAAATCCCGGCCCGCCCGGCCACCGCCGCATTGCTCAACCTGCGCCGCTTGCGCGCCAGGCGCAGCCGCTCGCCCAAATCGGACAGCAGGCGCTGCTCTTGCGGAAACAGGGGAGGAGGCTTGCGCGGCATGTTCGCTATTACAGAATGAAAATTGATTGTTTGTCCATAATAGCGTATTTAATGCTGAAGTAAAGTAGCCGCCGCTACTTTGTGGCAATATCGTCAATTGACAAGCGCCCAAGATGCGGTACACTATGCGGCGCGTTTCGGATGGCCGAATCTAGAAATGTCGTTTTAAATCAATTGGTTGGGTGCCGAAAGTGATTCCCGCTGCCGGACTCACCCTCATCAAGTTCATCTTTCTTGACCTTGGCGTTGGCCGCGACCACATAGGGCGTCAGGTCTTCCCGGATGCCGGACACATCAACCTTCGTAACAAAGGCCCGTGCTTTCTGTGTGATATCCGCCTCATCCATGTTCAGTCGTCCTCGAATGCTCGCTGTATCCGGGCGATCAGTGTCGCGGGATCGGGCCTTGTATTTCCACGATGCCTCACACCTGCTGCAGCCGAAAAGATGTCGATGCTGATGGAAGGATCGTTCAGCACGAATTCAACAAGGCGGGGATCGGCCTGCGCATGGTCGACAAGCCACATCACCAGCGCAGCATCTCTTTCACTTGGTTTGAGAACCTTCAGCAGCTTCTTGACTAAGTCCACTGACGGATTTTTTTTCTCGCCGGACTCCAGCCGGTGGACATAGGCATGGTCCACCGAAGACAGTTGACCGATTTCGCGCAATGAGAGGGTTCTGCGCTCGCGTAGCGTCTTGAGGGCGACGCCTAGGCCTGTTTGTGACATTCGTTCTGTTCCTTGTGGCTGCGGCGGACACTGGGGGGCGATCCGAAGCAGTTGCGTTCTACGGCACCAAGCCCACCATTTGCAGTTTGGCAACAAGTCTGATATATTGTTGTCCAGACAGGCAACATAAGTGAGTTCTACGACTACAGCAAGTTGATCTGGCTTGACGCGCCAGTTGTCTGCAAAAGCAACGTATTTGCTTCAACCGGTGGTCATTGGCAACCCGGTCGGCTGGCGGGGTTTCGTTGGTTCAACTTTAGTAAATTCGCAATGACAGGCAAAAATCAGCACGTAGTTCCTCACCAGGACGGTTGGGCCGTCAGGGGTGCCGGCAATCAGCGGGCAACCTCCGTGCACGACACGCAGCAACAGGTCATTGACGCGGCGCGGGACATCGCACGCAAGCAGCAGTCCGAACTGGTCATTCACCGTCCGGACGGTCGCATCCGTGACAAGGACAGCCACGGCAACGACCCCTTCCCGCCGAAGGGCTGAGTGCCATGACGGGCGTGCCCACCTACCATGTACTCGCCCTGTCTGGGGGCGGTTATCGCGGCTTGTACACAGCGACGGTTCTTGCCGAGCTTGAAGCCGTGCTGGGCCGCCCCATCGCTTCGCACTTCGACCTGATTTGCGGCACCTCTGCAGGCGGGATGCTGGCCTTGGGGCTGGCCGCAGAAATCCCTGCCATTGAACTCAAAGCCTTGTTCGAAGGACAGGGTTCCCGCATCTTTGGTTGCCGCAGTTTCACTCGGCGCCTTCTGGGCTTCTGGTTGACCGCTAAGCACGACTCCGCAGGGTTGCAGGGCGTGCTGACCGAGCGCTTCCAAGACACCACGATCGGCAACTTGAAGCACCGCGTTCTCGTGCCAGCCGTCAACTACTCGACGGGGCGTGGTCAATTCTTCAAGACGCCTCACCATCCCTCATTTGAGTTGGATCACCGCATGAAGATCGTGGATGTGGCGTTGGCGACCGCCGCTGCGCCCGTTTACTTTCCGCTAGCGCGCAACGACCGTGGTGTCTTTGCGGATGGAGGTCTGGTCGGCAACGCGCCCGGACTGCTCGGGCTGCATGAGGTCAATACGTTCCTCGCGCCGAAACAGAATGCCCTGGTTAGGGTGCTGTCCATTGGCACGATGACGATCGGTGCAACGGTCCGCGGCGGCGCGAGCCTCGACCGCGGATTTGGCAAGTGGCGCGGGGGGCTCTTCGATCTGGTGATCTCCGCCCAAGAGTCGTCGGTGGACTACATGCTGCGACAGTCCTTGGGTAGCAACTACTTCCAGATCGACGACAAGGCCACGCCCGATCAAAGCAAGGACGTGAAAGCGCTGGACCGTGTGTCCATTGGTGCCACGAACACGCTGAAGGACCGCGGCAGCCACGCTGCACAGCGCGCGCTGGGCGACCCTCTGTTTCAACATTTTCGAGCGCATCAGGCCGGCGCACCTACCTTCTATCACGGCCCCAACAAGAATGTGCCGGAGGCCGCATGCTGAACCTGAGTCCGCTTTTCTTCACCACCGCCGATGACGAATCCTGCATGCATGACGAGCTGGATCTGTCGCCTGAGCGACGCGCCTGGATCGCCAGCGCCCGCAACGACGTCAGAAACTGCCTGCGCACCGGTATCCCGCGCGTGTTGCGCGAACGCGGGTACACGGACGACGTGCCGCAGCCGCGCTTCTTCACGCAGGGGTCGTGGGCATATAAGACCTTGAATGCCCCGGCTCAACGCCCCCAGCAAGCGGATGTCGATGATGGCTGCTACCTCCCATTGAGTTTCGTCTCGCAGACGAAACGTCCCAGCAGGGCCACAACGGTGTTCTTTGCCGCTGCTGAAGAAGCCTTGAAACCCCTGGTCGAGGAGAAACACTGGAAGCTCGTCACCGACAAGCCAACATGCATCCGGATTGTCATTGCAGCCTATGCCCACATCGACATTCCGCTGTACGCCATCCCCGACAAAGAGTTCGTCATGCTCACGAAAGCCTCGATGGAGCGCTACGGCTACGACTCGCTGACGGGAGCGGTGAACATGGCAGAACGGGATGCCTGGACGGCACTACCCGCTGACAAAGTGCTCCTGGCTCACCGCGAGTGCAACTGGATGACCTCCGACCCCAGGCCTGTGAAGGAATGGTTTCTGGGCGAAGTGGAAGCCAAGGGCGAGCAGTTTCGCCGTGTGATTCGCTACTTGAAGGCGTTCCGCGATTGGCGGTGGTCGAGCGGCGGGCCGGCCTCGATTCTGTTGATGGCCGCTGCGGCTCCGCTGTTCGAGAAGCGGGATCGGCGCGACGACCTGGCATTGCTGGATGTCGTCGCAGCATTGCCGGCCCGGCTGCGCGCGGGGGTGAATAACCCCGTTGATGAGTCGGAGTCGCTTACTGAACGCCTTGGTCAAGAGGGCGTCGAAGAGGCGGCGAAAGCGTTCGAAGCATTCGAAAAGGCGCTGCGCGGAGCCATCGACGCCGACAGCCCTTCCCAGGCCTGCATCCGGATGCAAGGCGAGTTTGGTCCGCGTTTTCCGAACGAGCCGAGCCGGGTCAAGGTGGTATCAGTTGTCGCCACCATTGCCGCAGCGCCCGCTACGGCGGGTCCGAGCGAATTGGTCGGGCGTACGAAGGCCGGATGAGCAGCGTCGCCGCGGTCGCGGACGTGATCGAAGCTTTCAAGCAGCAAGGCTTCGAGTTTGTCGGCAAGACGGGCGACGCCTGGTTCAAGCTGCGGGGGCTTTTGATCCCTTGCGGCACGGTCGATGGCATTCCATGTGAGATTCAGCTCGACCCTACCTTCTTCGACCTGCCTCGCATTCGGCTGCTCAAAATTCCGCCTGAACTGCCCAATGCAGTTCCTCATCTTGGCGCGGAGGGCGGCCTGTGCTATCTGGCAAAGGGAACCGTCGTACTGGACATCTACGATCCTGTGGGGCAGTCCTTGGCGTGCCTGCAACGGGCGGCAGCGGTGCTCGGGCAGATCTTGAAAGGCGAGATGATCGAAGATCTCGCCGAAGAGTTTTTTGCCTACTGGAACGGCTGGCTTTGCTTCGTGGACATGCAAGGCGAAGATCTGGGTCGGCAAAACTGTATCGTTGCGCAAGCCAATGGGAATCCATTCTGCTTCATCACCGACAACGAAGATCGAACAACAAGAAAGTTGCATTCGCTCGGCTACCAGGTCACTGATAAAACGGGGCTGACTTACCGGATCAAGACCACCGCACAACCCCGACCGCTGACCAGCCACTGGCCACCGGAGACAGTGGCGGACATCTTGGCTTGGCAAGGCACCCTGGACTCACGGTGTCGGCGCAAGATTCACGAACGAATCAAAGAAGCGCAAAGCAAAAAAGCAAATGTCGTCTTGATCATCATCGAGTCACCACTGATGACCTACGGCTTTGCCGTGCTCTTTGACCACAAAGTGAGCCAAAAGACCAAGCTCTCTGATCGCAAGGATTCGAGTTTTGGACTGAAGGTGATACCCCTCTCGGTGATCCGGATTGATGATCGGTATCTGGCTCAGCGCAACATCCCCAAGTCGAAAACGCTGGCAGGAAAGCGAATCGCACTTGTGGGTTGTGGAACGATCGGCGGATACCTTTCGGACATGCTGGTCAAGGCCGGAGCAGGCTCATGCGGAGGGAAACTCACGCTAGTGGATTTTGATGGCCTTCTTCCGCAGAACATCGGACGGCATCGGCTCGGCTTCCCGGACCTGTTGTCGAACAAGGCCGAGGCGATGGCGAAGGAACTCAGGCGCTTGTCGCCAGGCGTCGAGGTTCATGCGCTTCCCGTGGACGTCCGGCAGGCCCAACTAGGAAAACTGGACCTACTCATCGACGCCACCGGTGAAGAATCCCTCGGACATTGGCTGTGCGGCCGCTATAGGGCTCCCACACCCATGCTTTCTGTCTGGATTGAAGGGCCGGGAACGGCTGTGCGTGCGCTCCTGAGAGCGAACGCATCGGGTGCGTGCTACCGATGTCTATGGCACAGCCACAAAAGAGGCGAACTTCGGTCGACCCTTGATGCTCTGCCTAACATCTTGGCAGGCTATGGGTGCGAGGGCTTGTATGTACCATTTCCGGCTTCTGTGTCGGTGCAGGCTGCCAGCTTGGGGGCTGAGATGACCCTTGATTGGATCAACGGCATCCACTCTCCGGCGTTGCGGACCCGGCTGATCGACCAGACCCATCAGTTGGCCACACCTGACTGCGATCCTTTGCGAGATTGGGATTGCCCGCTATGCAATTCCTAGGCTCCTGGGCAACCGGCGACAGAAGCAGGTTGCTTCATTTTTCTGCAGGAACGCTGCAGACATTCAGTCAGCATATTCAGGGCAGTGATGCCGACTGCGAAGCAGGCGGACTTTTGCTTGGTTCCGTACATGGAAGCCACTTGCTCATTGAGCAAGCGACGGTTCCCACGGCTTGGGATAAGCGGTTTCGCTACCTGTTCGAGCGGATGCCGTTTGGGCACGAAGCCATCGCCTTGTCTCGATGGACTGCAAGCCAGGGAACCGTCCGCTATCTCGGCGAATGGCACACCCATCCAGAAGACCATCCTCATCCTTCTAGTCTCGATAGATCGGAATGGGGCCGCTTATCAGTGAAGCGGCGGGACAAGCGGCCAATGCTCGCTGTTATCGTGGGGCGAAAAGCTCTGTATGTCGAATTGGTTCCGAGTTTAGGTCGTGGTTCGGTGCTTACCCCTGTGGAGTAGCAACCAACACCGGCGATCATACGAAACTCCGGATGGGTCGAGAAGGCACCCGCCGCTGGTCAATATCGCCGCCTGCGATGCCATCACAGTCGTCGACCGCAACGTTGAATTCCAGGCTACGAATAGCTGCACCAAGTCCGCGTTTGCACGCTCTACACTGCCCTGAGCCTGGATCAGGTAGCTCGCGCCCTCACGCACACTGACCCAAACAGCCTCCATCCGGGAGTTTTGATTATCTTTCGTCGATAATTTCACGCCTTGATTGAAGTTAAAATCAAGATCTAATCAATCTTGGTGCTATCCGCGAACCCCCTCGGTTAACCAATCGCAGTGCTTGGACGTCTCCCATCTACGGCATGAGAGCCAGAATTCGCAAACATGAAAGCGGTTTCTCTGCTCCGGCGCAGCACAGTGCTGGCGTCCGTCTACCCTACTGCGCACGAAACTCCGCGTGGGCCGAGAAAGCCCCCGCCGTCAGGTCAATGTCGGCACCTGAGATGCCAGCCCTGCGCGCTGCGTCCTGCCAGCCATCGACCGCTGGCGCGAGGCACCATCCTGTCTTGCCAAGCACGAAGCCGTGGTTACGCAGGTGATCGTCCCGGTTGCCGACTGCGACGTTGAATGCCACGCGTCGGAACAGTTGTGCCAAGTCCGCGTCTGCATGCTCTGCATCGCCCCGGGCGCGGATGAATTGGGCCAGTTCCAGGTAGCTCGTGCCCTCGCTCTGCGTCTTGCGCAGCAGCGTCATCGCCGAGGCGTAGAAGCGCCGCGTACCCTGCGCGCGATCGAGCCGCTGCACGCAGAAGGTGTGGAAGTCGTTGCCCAACCTGATCAGCCTAGCCGGTGGTACATCCACGCCAGCTTTCCGGGCTAGTTGGTGAACCGCGTACTCCCAAGCCCTAACATCCCGGTCGTCATCACGGGCGGGAAACTTGGCGATCCAGAGTGAGCCGTCGGTCTCCGTGAAGTTGGCCTTCGGCCTGGCTCCGCCCAACGAGGCACCCGGCGCGACAAGCACGGCCAGCCACTTGCGCAGGGCATCAAGATCGTCGATGCGCCGGTTGCTGAGCTGATAGGCCACCGCTTCCAGTTCGCGCCAGGTCGTCACCGGAGGCGCCGCCATCTTCTCGTCCTGGGCCTGCAACGCCTCACGGCGCTTCATCAGCGTTTGGCCCCAGCGGTCAGGCGATGAGTCCAGGAAGATTCCGAAGTTGCCCAGTTCCGGCTTCGGAAAGAAGGGGGCTCGTCCAGGGAGAGATCGGGATCCAGCGCGAAGGCACGAGGGTCCTTGAGCCAGTCCCGTTCGTAGTGGAAGCGGATCTGGCCACGATCATGAGCCAGCGTGCCGACCAAGCATGGAGAGCCGAGGTCATCGTCCAGCCAGACCTCCAGGGCGTTGTCCTGCCTGCTCATACAAACCCCTCGCGATTCTGGGCCGATGAAGGGTTGGTCTTTCTGCGCCTGGTATTAGAAGACGGCTCCAGCGCCTGATCCTGCAGCTTGTGCTCGATCCGGTCATCGGCGGCCAGCAGATGGAGATCGCCTTCGAGGCCCAGCACGGCTAGCACCCGGACATAAGCCCCCAGGGTCGCACCCGGATTGCCTGCCTCGACCTTGTATACGGTGGTTCTGGAAACCCCCGCACGCTGGGCCACCACCGCGTTGCTCAGCTTGCGCCGCTTGCGGGCCAAGCGCAGCCGCTCCCCCAATTCGGAGAGCAGGCGCTGCTCCTGTGGAAAGACAGCAGGTGGTTTGCGGGGTATGTTCGCTATTAAAGACAAATATTTTTATTTTTGTCCATTATAGAGAAATAATCAGCCTATAAATAGAGCTTACCAACAGGGTCAGTGAAGCACCGAACGCAGGCCTGCGTTTGCGATACGGATCTGAATCTGCTGGCGGCTATGGACAACGCCGGTCATCACAGGGCACCCGATGCAACACCGGACTTGCTGTGTGCACGCTTGGGCAAGCGTTTGTCCATCAGAGCAAGACCGATTTCGTCGTTGGGGGTGTCCAGCAGGTGCTCCAGCGACTGGATCTTGCCGAAGACGTGCAGTGCGCGCGCAAAGAAATGAACGGGGGATACGCAGATCGCCCTTTATCCATGCGCTCGGCTAGGGAGGTCTGTGAGATATGGCGGCACCGACGCGCCAGGGATATGTCGCTTCCGAGCTTATGGATGGCTCGCTCCACTGGCATAGGAACAGGAGTCTCAGGCATAAATGCTCCATATGGAACTCTTAAGTTTCCTTTATGTCCTCAGGAGATATCTTATGTCTGAGGCGGGGCGGTAATACCCCATTCTTACTGGGTCGCAGAAGTAGAAACTGATGCGGCCATGGCTAGCCGCTGTTTTGGTGTGAACCCGCCCAATGCCATATTCGGGCGTTCGTGATTATAGGGCCACATCCAGCGAGTAGCATGGTTCTGCACATGTTCCAGGTCTTCCCATTCATACTGCGACAGCCATTCGTACCTAGCTGTCCGATTGAACCGCTCGATATAGGCATTTTGCTGCGGCTTGCCGGGCTGGATGAAGTCAAGCTTGATGCCCCGCTTTTGAGCCCAGGACAATAGCGTCGAGCGCGTGTATTCCGGTCCGTTGTCGCAACGAATCAACAGTGGCCGCCCCCGATGTTCGATGATCTGGCTCAACACCCGTGCTACCCGAGCAGCAGGAAGTGAGAAGTCCACCTCGATACCCAGCGCCTCCCGGTTGAAGTCATCGATCGCGTTCAATATCCGGATGCTGCGCCCGTCGGCCAACGGGTCATGCATGAAGTCCATCGACCCAACTTCGTTGATGGTGCCAGGAACCGGCAGTGGCTCCGGCATCTGCCGGACCAGCCTTTTGCGCGGATTGATGCGCAGGTTCAGCTCCAGTGCTTTGTAGATGCGGTACACGCGCTTGTGGTTCCAACTGAAGCCACGGACGTTGCGCAGGTACAAAAAGCACAGCATGAAGCCCCAGGTCCGATGGCTGTCGGTCAGACGCAGCAGCCAATCCGCCATCTCTTCGTTCTCGGCCTTGAGCTTGGCTTCGTACCGATAGCAGGATTCGCTGATGCAAAAGACCGCGCAGGCCACACGGATCGATGCTCGCCCGGACCTGACGACCTCTTTGGCTATCTCGCGCCGGCGAGACGGCCTCAGGACTTTTTTGCCAAGTACTCCGAGGCGATCTCGGCCTTGAGCTTCTCCTCGATGTACATCTTGCGCAGCCGGGCGTTCTCTGCTTCCAGCTCCTTCATGCGCGCCATCAGCGACACATCCATCCCGCCGAATTTCGAGCGCCACTTGTAGAACGTCGCTGAACTGATGCCCAGTTCCCGGCACAACTCCGACACCGCCAACCCACCCTCAACCCGCTTGATCGCCTCGACGATCTGACTATCTGTGAACTTTGATCGCTTCATCTGTAGAACTCCTTGTTCGAGAAAATTCTACTTCTGAATCCCAGGGTTTTTAGGGGGTATTACCGATCGGTCTGAACTATGCCTGCGCTGCAAACGCTCGACCTGCTCATCCAGCGCAGCCAACTCCATCTGCAGATTCATCACTTTTACGACTACGACGGGCGAGGACCCCAAAGAGTCTTCCGTCGCGATCCGCATTTCCGTTTGTGCGTTAGAACCAAACAATTTGGAATATTTCTCAATCAGCGTCTCCAACTGCGCGATCTGACGCACGAAGTGGGGACGCTTCATTTGCAGTTCAAACAGCGCATTCTAAACCTTGGCCTCTTGCATCAAGGCGTTGTTCAGGTTTTCCGTCAACCTATCGTGATAAACATCGTAAATGATGGTATCCACGAAGTAGCGCATGAGCAAGGCAAGTGCACGATACGTCAATTCCATGTTGCTAGATGTTCGCATCGAATTTCCTACAACAGGCGACTGCAAGGCCCCATGCGAAAGCGGGAAGTGGCCAGAATATTGTTTTTGAAACCAGAATAAGCGTTAGGGAAAATATCGAAAATACGTAGGTAATGATTGGCAAGTCAAATTCATCTCTGTGGAAGTTATTTTTTAATAATTTCCTGCTAACCTTCAATGGAAAAATCAGCAATGCCGTATATAACAAAAATCCGAGAATGCCAAATTGCCGCCATGCTGAAATAAGATTGTGTGCATAACTTCCAGTATTGCCATAGTCTCTGACATCCCCCGCGAAATCTCCCATAATGGGTGCGCGTCTTATGGCATCGAGTGCTTTATCCTGCATATCCAATCGTGCAATTCCTGAAGATGATTCCGTGATGTTTAAAAGTTGCAATTGCCGGGACTTCGCCAAGTTTTCATAAGCATAGACTACGCCACCGGCGACAAAAAAAATGAGCACAGCCGATGCGATGATTGTTTTTAGTGGGCTCCGTTTATAGTGCAAACATACCATAAATGGAAAAACGACCACAAAACCCACCAGCTCCGAGCGCGCACCGATAAAAAAAATCACCACAAGAGCAGATGCATAAACCACAAAAAATCTATATATGTTTTTTATGGTAGATAACCAAACCAACAGAGAAAATGCAGCAGAGAGTGCGAAACCTTGGTACGAGTAACTGCCCTCTTTAGTGGAATATCCAAATTGAAAGATATGCTCTTGCGAATCCATATTAAATACAACGATACACGCCATTCCAAAAAAACTAGTTGCGAGTAATGTCAGATATGCTTTTGGCACTCGATGCGGCCAGAAAAACCCTATACTAAACAATACGAACCAACCAGCTATCATAGATAGTGATCGATACAGCACATCCGTGCGTTGTTGGAATCCCTCACCGAGCGCGTAGTAGATGCCTGTCCACGCGCTGCAGTACATCAACAACGCTAGAAACATCATCGTTATGATTAAACCATTATTTTTTAGGCGGCCAACCTGCACCATCAGTGGAACACAGAAAATCAAAAACGTTACAAAGGCAAAGAATTCGGGGCCGCGGCCTATGACTGTCGGTATAATTTCTTGCGTCACAGCGCTTCTATAAAAGAACAAAAATGGGAACAACAAAAAGAAGCATCCAAGTACAAGCCACTCTATCCTGAGGCAAGAAATGGATTCTTGATTAGTTGTGCGCAACACATCGCTCTGTCTCTTAGCCATAGTTTCCAATGCACCGACCTTTTATTCTCTCTACCAAGTGTTGCACTTGAATGTTGAGTCTAAGTTATTCCATCCGCCATCCACATGCATCACCAGAGGGCGCAAGCCGCGGTCTTTAAGCATGACGGCAAGGTAGGAGCTGTCTATGCCGCCGCTTAAGCCAATAATGCTGTCATATTCCTGGTTTGCACCTTCCGCCTTGATACGCGTAAACGTGTTCTGCATCTGGCTTTCTCCCTGCGCATTGGGAAACCAGCGCTTGGCGGTTATCTGATCAAATTCATGACAATGATGACATATCCCTTGATCGTCGAAGGTAATGTCTGGGTCGGTCGTATCCATCACACAGCGGGTGCAGACTTGATAGGCAGCTACGGTCATCATGTTACTAAATTTTCATAAAATAAAGTCACATTTTTATATATAGGCATTCTGGCTGTCTGAAGAAGGATTTGACGAGTTCAGGCAATTTT
>NZ_LSZO01000205.1 GCF_001580025.1 Ventosimonas gracilis
GACTACGCCGAACAAGAAGCACTACGGCAAATCCGCCGCGAACAAGACAACCCGCCGCCAGAAGATAACGACGCCATTTAACCCATTAAAGGAGCCATCCCATGAGCTATTTTAGCCAATTCAATACCCTGTCCGCCGAAAAAGCCAAATCGGTGTTTAGCTATGACACTATCCAGCGCACCGGCAAATATATCGGCCAATTTACCCAAGCCGTTTGTTTTGAAGCCCCCAGCGGCGCAAAAGGCATTGAATTTGAATTTATCAGCGACAGCGGCGAACACGCAAACTTTAGCCTTTACACCTGTAGCAAAGACGGCAAAGACATCTTTAGCGCCAATCAAGTGCACGCCATCATGGTCTGCCTGCGCTTAAGAGGCGCAGGCGTCGGCATGCAAAAAGCCAACGTCTGGGACAATAACGAACGAAAACGCGTAGAAAAACTAGTGCCCCAATTAACCGGCATGCTCAATAAACCCATCGGCATACTTTTAGAGAAAGAAGAATACTTCGACGGCAACGGCAACCCCCGTTATCGGATGAACTTTAAACACGCCTTTGAAGCGGCCACCGAATTAATGGCCGATGAAGTATTAGCCCAAAAAGAAGCGCCGGAACGCCTGCCGCGCGAAGTGAGCAAGTTAAAAGACCAGCTCGCCAAGCCGCCGGTGAGCGCCCCGCCCTTTTATGCGCCCAATACGCCCAAACCGCCCGCCGCCGCGCCCGTCCCAGCGTTTGACGACGACATTCCTTTTTAAAACCCATTAAACCGTTAAGGCATTGAAACAATGAACACACCCACACTACCCGCACCCACCTCACAAACCGCGCAAAATATACAAGCGGCGCAAAATATGCTGCCGCAAAACATGGAACAAGCACTCACCTTTGCCAATATATTAGCGGGCAGCGGCCTTGCGCCCGCAGGTTTTAATGGCAAGCCCGAAGCCTGCTTTATCGCCATGCAATACGGCGCGGGGCTGGGCTTAAACCCATTGCAAGCCGTGCAAAATATC
>NZ_LSZO01000206.1 GCF_001580025.1 Ventosimonas gracilis
TCAATCATCGACATGAAAACATCTATCTGGCCTTGCTAAAATTACTGCGTGAACAGCCGCTTTGATCGCGTTTGCTTCCTAAGACCCATACAAATTAGTGGTGCTGAAGGTGATTGTTTTATCGGCAATGAAATCAGCCAATCCCGCCGGACTTGCCAGCAGTCCAAGCGCCGCCAGAGCCGTGCAAAAAAACATCGGTGGACGAACGATTTGCAGACAGCAAACCGCTTCCATTGAACTGCGCACGATGGTGTTCTCCTGCCCAATGGCTTTCAGCAAAAATCGCTTGGGGCTGAGGCTCAAGGCACGCAGGTTTTTGCCCAAGCGGCTGTTTTAGCTTAGTCCGACCAAGCCCTTTTGCTCGCTGTGACCCAGATGGCGTTCGGGAGCAATCAGGTCGCGCAGCCTTTGTTTGAGTACCTTGGCCTCGGGAAAGCCGCCGTCTTGTTTGCGCTCCCAAATTTCAACTTCGCCACAGAGAATTTGAAATACGCCGCTTTGTGCGGGTTCCAGGCTGACGCGGGCGAGGTCATCTGCAAAGGTGCTGAGCAGCTCCTGCGCCAACCAAGCGGCGCGCAGCAGCCAGCCGCAACGCGGACAGTAGCGAATACACACTTCGGGTTTTGTCATCACAACGGCTCAGTAGCTGGGCATTGTCTATAATAGTCCGCCTTTTTCCCTGCCAAAGCCGCCGTCATGGATGCCTTGCGTTGCTGGTTGCTCTCACTCTTATTGATTCCTTTTACCCTTTACGCCGATGAGCGCGCGAAGGTGGGCTTGGTGCTATCCGGCGGTGCGGCCAGGGGGCTTGCCCATATCGGCGTGTTAAAAGCGCTGGAAGAACAAGGCGTTGCCATTGATTTTATCACCGGAACCAGCATGGGAGCGGCGGTTGGCGGGCTGTATGCGGCGGGCTACAAAGCGGCGGAACTGGAACGCATGGTGCTGGAACTCGATTGGCAATGGGCGCTTTCCGATACGCCGCCGCGTCCGCAAATTCCCTTTCGCCGCAAGCAGGATGACCGCGATTTTTTGATCAAACAAAATATCAGCTTCCGCGACGACGGCAGTTTGGGGCTGCCACTGGGCATGGTGCAGGGGCAAAACCTTAATCTGCTGCTGGAAAACTGGCTGGTACAGCGCAGCGAGATCAGCGATTTTGACCAACTGCCGATACCCTTTCGCGCGGTCGCAACCGACATTGCCAGCGGCGAAAAAGTGGTGTTTGCCAGCGGTCATCTGCCACAGGCGATACGCGCCAGCATGTCCATTCCGGCGGTCTTTGCCCCGGCGGAAGTGGACGGACGCTTGCTGGTCGACGGCGGCATGGTCGATAACATCCCGATTGATGTCGCGCGGCAAATGGGCGCAACACGCATTATCGCCATCGACATTGGCACGCCACTCGCCCAGCGCGAAGCATTAAAAAACGTATTTGATGTGCTCAATCAAACCACCACGCTGATGACGCGCAAAAATTCTGAAGCGCAACTGGCAACACTCAGCTCTGCCGATATTTTGATTGCACCGGCGCTTTCTGCTTACAACAGCGGCGACTTTAGCCATACCCAAGCGATTATTGAAGCGGGCTACCAAGCCGCCAAGCAACTCGCCCCAAAACTTGCCGACTTACCGCGCCGCCGAACCCTTGAAGCGCCCTCGCCTAACCAGCAGCAACCGTTGATTGCCGCCATCCACATTGAAAACACGTCGAAAATCAGCAGTGCGGTGATCCGCAGCCATATTCACCAACCGCTTAACGCGCCGCTTAACTTAAATCGGCTGAAATCCGATATGGCAACGCTCTATGGCCTTGATTATTTCGACCAGGTGAAATACCGCATCAGCGACAACACTCTGATTATCCAGGCGATCGGCAAGCGTTCCGGCAGCAACTATCTGCGCTTGGGTTTTAGCTTTTCCGACGATTTGCGCGGCGAAAGCCATTTCAATCTCGCCGCCAGCGCCCGCCTTAACGGCATTAACCGGCTCGGCGCAGAATGGCTCACGCGCGGCCAATTAGGCGACCGTCAAGAGCTTTACAGCGAGTTTTACCAGCCGCTGGATGTCGGCTCGCGCTATTTTGTGGCTCCTTGGCTGCTTTCCGAGGCGCGCAATGCCGAATTGTTTAGCGCCGCCAGCAAAGACCCGATTGCCCGTTACCGCCTCACCCGCTACGGACTTGGCCTTAATCTGGGGCGGCAGATTGGCAATCGCGGTGAATTGCGTTTTGGCATTGGTCATAACTGGGGCGAGGCCAAAGTACGCATCGGCGATAGCCGCCTTGCGGACTATCACTTTAGCGAAGGCTTTTATGAGTTGACTTACGCCTATGACAGTCTGGATAACGTCAACTTCCCGCACAGCGGTCGCCAGATGGCGC
Source organism: Ventosimonas gracilis (assembly GCF_001580025.1). Taxonomy (GTDB): domain Bacteria; phylum Pseudomonadota; class Gammaproteobacteria; order Pseudomonadales; family Pseudomonadaceae; genus Ventosimonas; species Ventosimonas gracilis. Next base: position 2,384 of record NZ_LSZO01000206.1, read on the forward strand.
TGGAATTGCGTCAATACCACAAAGACTTAGGCAGCGACAGCAATTACCGGCGCTGGCAATTTAATATCGACCAAGCATTCAATCATGGCCGCAACAACTGGCTGCTGGGCGGGCGTTACGGGCGTACTTTGGATAAAGTCGACGTGGTCAGCTCCAGCTTTGAAATTGGCGGCGCAAGGCAACTGTCCGGTTTTCGCCAAAACGCCTTAAACGGGCAAAACATCAGCTTGGCACGTGCGATTTATTATCGAAGATTGACTTCGCAAAATGCACTGCTCAACTTCCCCCTGTATTTAGGCAGCTCCTTGGAGTACGGGCGGGCCTGGAATAACGACAGTGCCACTTTTGATACCGGCTATATCAAAGCGGGCAGCGTATTTTTTGCTTTTGACACACCGCTTGGTCCGCTGAGTTTAAGTTACGGTATTAACGATATGCACAGAAGCGCGTTGTATTTAAATTTTGGCCAGACTTTTTAATGAGGATCAGTCAGGTTTAATCACGAAAGTTATTAAACTGTAATGGCAAATCAAAGTTCGCTTCACGCAAACTGGCGATGGCCTCTTGCAAATCGTCGCGCTTTTTACCGGATACGCGCACTTGTTCGCCTTGAATGGCTGCCTGTACTTTTAGCTTGCTGTTTTTAATATGCGCGGTAATTTTTTTTCCGAGTTCCTTATCAATCCCTTCCTTAAAATAAACCTCCTGCTGCATCTCTTTGCCGGAAGCCTTGGCCTCTTTAATATCCATGCATTTAAGGTCGATTTTCCGTTTAACCAAACAACTGCGTAAAATATCGAGCATTTGTTCCAGCATAAAATCCGCTTCAGCACAGAGTTTAACTTGCTTGTCAGCCGCTTCAAAACGGCATTTATCGCGCAAATCAAAACGCCTGGAAAGCTCTTTACTGGCATTATCCAGCGCGTTGGTTAATTCATGGCCGGACAGTTCCGAAACCACATCAAAAGAAGGCATGGTATTTCCTTTTAACTATTGCCAGTTAATTTCAAGCTAGCGTTTTGAGTAAAGTCAAGCATCCGCTCAAGCGGGCGCATGGCACGTGGAATCAACGCCGGGTCAACCAAGACTTCACCTTTGCCTTGCGTTAAACATTCCAATGTGCGCTGTAAAGTATTCATCGCCATCCACGGGCAACTGGCACAACTACGGCAGGTTGCGCCATTACCGGCAGTCGGCGCAGCAATAAAGGTTTTATCCGGACAAAGCTGCTGCATTTTATAAAAAATGCCGCGGTCAGTCGCCACAATAAAGGTGGAATTAGGCAGTGTTTGCGCGGCTTTAATCAATTGGCTGGTCGAGCCGACCGCATCGGCCAATGCAACCACAGTATCGGGTGATTCGGGATGCACCAAGACCGCAGCATCAGGATAAAGTGCACGCATATCTTCCAGTTGGCGCGATTTAAATTCTTCATGAACAATACAGGCACCGTCCCAAAACAGCATATCCGCACCGGTTTGCTGCTGAATATAACGCCCTAAATGTTTATCCGGAGCCCAGAGGATTTTTTCACCGTTATCCATCAGGCTCTCGACAATTTCCAGCGCACAACTGGAAGTGACCACCCAATCCGCCTGCGCTTTAACCGCCGCCGAAGTATTGGCGTAAACCACCAAAGTGCGTTCGGGGTGCTGATCACAAAGTGCGGAAAGCTCGTAAACCGGACAGCCCAAATCCAGCGAACAGGTCGCCTCCAGTGTCGGCATTAACACGCGCTTGTGCGGGCTTAAGATTTTTGCCGTCTCGCCCATAAAGCGAACTCCGGCCACTACCAAGGTTTGCGCGTTACTTTGGCTGCCAAAACGCGCCATCTCCAACGAGTCCGCCACACAACCGCCGGTTTCTTCGGCAAGGCTCTGCAAAAGCGGGTCGCAATAATAGTGAGCCACCAGCACCGCATTGTGCGCCTTAAGCTGTTCGCCAATCGCCTCGCGATAGTACGCCTGCTCATCCGCCGAGGGTGGCTTGATCTGCTTGGCATCCAAGTGTGCCTGCACCAGCAGGCGTTCGGCTATCTGTACCATTTTGGGTCTGCTTGGGGTCTGTTCACGGTTAAGCGGCGCATTATACGCAGCCCGCAACCTTCCAACAAAAGCCACTCCCCTCGCCCACTTGCGTCCAAGAGGAAAAACCAAAAATGCCAGCAGGCATTATCGATACCGCCATATGGCAGCCTCGCGTATGGCCTGCTTAGCCCGTTATTTATTGTAAGTACTGTCGCCAAATTTTGCCGCTAATGGGCAGCAGGCCACTGCTTGCGCTATTTATGATTATTGTTATCCGGCTATACGATTTAAGCGATATGAAATACCTCTTTGCGCAAACGTCCCTCTACACTGCGCAGTACGCGCCAGTTGGAGTTGTCGTTCATGGTTATCCAGCGGCGTTCTTCGTTGCGGTAGAACCAGTCTTTATCATTTTGGAAGTAAATCTGCTGGCCTTCGACCTCCAGAATATTAATGATTTCATTGCTGTGCGAGCGGAATTCGTCAAAATCGGTGGTGGCACGTTGTCCCATTTCACCATAGAGCAAATTAAGCGCCAATAAATCATCATTAACCTGCTTATCCATTGGCAGTACATTAAGGCCGATTTTCTTGGCTTCACCACGCATAATGGGATAACCGTGGGACGGGTATTTGGCATTAAGCGTATGGGCAATTTCCATAATTTTGCTTTCATCGGTTAGATGATAAGAAAGCAATTCACGGCAGAGCATGACGCTTAAACTGCTGGCTCTATCTACCGCGCCAATCACCAAGGGATGCACATATTGAAACAAGGCTTGATAGGCATTTAAGTTGGCTTGGGAGTTTTCCGTATTCCAGCGGCCAATCACCCGGTTTAATTCATCCAAACTCACGCTAACGCGGTCGTTTTCTCTATCCAGTGGGGACAGTTCATGGGTTAATGAAGTGTCCACCGCGGTTAAATAGGCCATCGGCCCCATCTGTATTTCATCCGCACCGAGCGCCAGCATGGTGGCTGCCGATGAACATTCCAGCGGGGCGAGCAGTTTGACTTGTCCGGCATGTTGGCGAATTAAATTCATCAGTCGCAATGAAGCTTGTCCATTACCACCATCGGATTTTACAAACAGGTAAATGGTTTCATGCTGACCTAAACGTTCGAGCAAGGCATAAGCCGCCATCACATCGCCGTGGCAAATACTGCCTCGCGGGGAGTTCCAATAAGCAAGAACCGGTGCATTAAGGCGTTTACCAATACGCGATAACAGTGCTTGGGTTTTGCTAAAGAGTACCGGTGGTTGTTTGATTTTTGCCGTGCTTGCGTTATCTGCAGAACTATCCATGCGTATTTAAACCCTGCTGTGATTTTTTAAGTGTTTTCCCTCTCCCCAACCCTCCCATTTATAAGAGAGGGTTAGGTGAGCGCAATATGAGCTACTTTACAGCAAAAATTACAAAAACCAGCGGTATTCCCTCGCGCTGATTTCATTCATAAAGGCTAAATGGTCCTGGCGTTTCAGTTCGCTGTAGACAAACAGAAACTCTTTGCCCAGTTTATCTTCCAATATCTTATGGTTTTGCATGGCAGCCACGGCAGCGGGCATGTCTTTGGGGAAATCAATGCCGCTTTCGCGGTTTTCATTGAGTGGGGCTATGGGGTCTTGCTGGCTGTCAAGCCCGTGTTCCATTCCAGCCAAGATGGCGGCCAAGACCAAGTAGGGGTTGGCATCGGCACCGGCCAAGCGGTGCTCAATACGCAGATGCTGCTCGCTGGATTCAGGGATGCGGATGCAGGCATCGCGGTCTTCAAAGCCCCAACTGGCGCGGGTGGCCGAGTTGACCATGCCGTAGCGGCGAAAGGCGTTGTGGTTTGGCGCAAATATCGGCATGCAGTGCGGCAACAGCGCAAGGCATCCGGCTACCGCGTGGCGCAGCGGTTGTCCGCCGTTTGCGGCCAGCAGGTTTTGCTTATTTTTGTCGTAGAGGCTTACATGCACGTGCATGCCGCTGCCCGGGGCGTGCAGGTAGGGTTTGCTGATAAAACTCGCGCGCAGCCCCTGTTTAAGCGCAACGCCTTTAGTGCTGCGGCAAAACAGCGCCGCCCAGTCGGCGGCTTTGAGGCCGTCTTCGCAGTGGCCGAAGTTGATTTCAAACTGGCCGCAGCCCAGTTCTGCGCTGATGACGTTGGCGGCAATGCCTTGCTCCTGCGCGGCATCGACCACTTCATGCAGCACATCGGCAAAGCGCGACAGGCGCTCAATGTGCATATGCGGCTGGTCGTCCGCATCACCCGTGGCTCGGTCGCGCGGAAACTGCGGCAAGCCCTCTTTGAGCGCCGCCTCAAACAGGTAGAACTCCAGTTCAAAGGCAACCGTTGGGAATATCCCGCGTGCCGCCAGCCGATCAAGCACGCGGGCGAGCACTTCGCGCGGTTCAAATTCAATGGGGTTTTCCGTGCCGTCGGAGCTGATCAGCATCTGCCCCAGCGGGCGGTTTTCCCAGCGCACGGTTTTAAGCGTGCCGGGGATCAGGCGGCGGCGGGCATCCGGGTCGCCGTCGGCAAAGCAGTAGTCGCCAATCGGGTAAAGGCCGCCCATGGTGCCGATTTGTACGCAGTTTTGCGGTACTTTAAGTGGACTGCCGGCGGCGACTTTTTCCAGCATTTCAATGGGATAGCGCTTGCCATAGAAATGGTTAGACATATCCAGACTGATTAAATCCACATAGCGGGTATCGGGATGGGCCGCGCGAAACGCACGAACTTCTTCAATAAGCTGATTTTGTTGGTTATTCATAAGTAGCCTTCAGGTAAATACCCACAGTACGCGGGCGGGTTGGCGGGTTAAGTTGGCGTAGCGAAACTGTGCATGCGGCGGCAGTTGGAAGGCATCACCAGGGTGCAGGATAACCGGCTCAGCCTGCTCGCCGTACCAGATGGCAAGCTGGCCTTCGAGGACAAAACCGCCCTGTTCCGAGCGGTCATCCAAAGGACGTTCACCGCTGCTGGCATTCGGCGCAAGATGGCTTTCCAGCATAAAAAACGTACCCGACAGTGCAGGCGATACCAGCACATCGGTAATGCCGCCTTCGTAGCGCAGCGTGCGGCGCTCATCAGGGCGCGTCACCCAAGGCAGCGCTCGCGGTTTTTCCGGCAGATAAAACCAGGTGGTCGGCACGCCTAATGCCCCGCTGATAGCGGTTAGATCGGCAACCGTCGGCTGCGACAGGCCGCGCTCGACTTGCGAGAGAAAGCCGGTCGAGCGACCGATACGCTGCGCCAAATCGCTTAAGGTCACGCCCTTGCGCTTGCGTAAATCGCGCAGCAAGGCGGCTAAATCGCTTTCCATCAAAACAGGTCGCGTAATCGGTACCAAGCCTTGCCCGCCGCTTCAATCGGCGCTCGCAGCAAGGTGCCACCGGGAAAACGCGGATTGCCGATAGCTTGGTAGATGTCGAGCAGGCCGCGGTCGCCCAAAATCGCCTCAGTTACCGCCCGCGCGGCGGCTAAAGTCGGCAGCACGCCGTGGCCAGAAAAGCCCTGCATCCAGTATTTTCCGCCGCTTTCGCCAATATCCGGCGTGCGCCTTAGGGTGCAGTCCAAATGCCCACCCCAGCCGTACTCAATCGCCACACCTTTAAGTTGAGGGAAGGCGCGTTCCAGATAGGGGCGAGTAGCCGCAGCAATATCGTCTGGCAGGCCGCCAAAGTAAGTGCAGCCGCCGCCAAACAGTAGGCGGTTATCCGCGGTCAGGCGAAAATAATCCGGCACAAATTGGTTATCGATCACGCAGCTATTTTGTGGCAGCAGCGAGCGGGCGAGGCTTTCATCCAGCGGCGCAGTGGCCACCTGATAATTGCCAACCGGCAGCATGCGTGCCGATACGCTGTTGTCCAATTGGTCGATATAGGCGTTGCAGGCCAAAATCAGCAGGTCGGACTTTACTCCGCCGTCCGCCAGCGACAAGCGCCAGCCGTCACCCTCGCGGCAAATGCTGATGACGCGACTTTGTTCATAAATGCGCCCGCCCGCCGCTTCAATCGCGCTCGCCAGCCCTTGCGCGAGTTTTAGCGGATTTAAATGCCCGCCTTCGGGGTCGTAGAGCGCGGCCTGATAGCGCTCGCTGCCAATCCAATCGGGCAGTTGCTGCTTATCAATCAAACGCAGCAGGTCGTAGCCGTATTGTTCCGCCATCTCTTCTTGCGCTTCTTGCAATAGACGCACACGGCGCGGCATCACCGCGCTCCACAGGCTGCCGGGCTGATAATCCACCTCAAAGCCGTGCCGTGCGGGCAGTTCACGGATTTCCTTGGCCGCCCAGCGCATGCTTTCCCACAATATACGGGTGCGTTCGACCCCTAAGGATTTTGCAAGCGGTGCCATATCGCACGACCATCCCAGCAGTGCCTGTCCGCCGTTGCGGCCGGAGGCGGCAAAAGCCACGCGGCTGGCTTCCAGCAGCAGCACTTTTTTACCGGCGAGCGCCAGACGCAAGGCGCAGTGCAGCCCGCTAAAGCCGCCGCCGACGATAGCGATATCCGCCGTCTTCTGCCCGGACAGCGGCGCACGCTCCGGGAGCTTGCTCGGGTAGCTGGCCGCGTACCAAGTGCAGGGGTATTCAGTGGATTGTTGAAACATAGGCGGCGCTCGTTATTAGCGGTTTGGATGAAATTTAACTACTATTTTTCATGAAAAATAGCCGATAAATTTCATTCTGTCCAGCGCAATGCTTCAACCACTAACTTAAAGACCGCTGTCGGCTGCTTGCGACTGGGGTAGTACAGATGATGTCCGGCAAAGGGTGGACACCAATCGGCCAAAACACGCTGCAAGCGACCGTCTTGCAGGTACTTTGCAAAATCCATCTCGCCGAGAAAAGCAATGCCCAATCCGGCCAGCGCGGCATCGACTATGGGTGGAGCGCAATTAAATATCAAAGGCCCGTCCACCCGCACATTAAGGGTGCGCCCGTCTTTCTCAAACTCCCAAGCGTACAGCCCGCCCGCGCTTTGCATGCGCAGGTTGATACAACGATGTTGCAATAAATCCTGTGGATGCTGCGGCACGCCATGCCGCGCCAGATAATCCGCCGAGGCGACCGCGCACATGCGCACTGGTGGCTCGATCGGCACGGCAATCATGTCACGGTCAATCGCCTCGCCCAGGCGGATACCGGCATCAAAACGGTCGGCGACGATATTGCGAAAGCCGTTATTGATGTCAAATTCCAGTTGAATGTCCGGATATTCGCGCAAGATGGGCAGCAATTTTGGCAGTACCAAAAAGCGCAGTACGTTATCGCTACAGGTAATACGCACCCTGCCCGCCGGTTTATCGCGTTGCTCGCGCAACAACTCAAGCTCGGCGGCAATCCCATCCAGATTGGGCGCCAAGGTTGCCAACAGCCGTTCTCCGGCAGCGGTCGGCGAAACGCTGCGCGTGGTGCGAGTGAGCAGGCGGATTTGCAAGCGCTCTTCCAGCGCCCGCACGGTTTGGCTTAACGCCGACTGGCTAACGCCGAGCTTATTGGCGGCGCGAGTAAAGCTGCCCTCACGCGCCACGCATAAAAAAACGTACAAATCATCAAACTTTTCACTGGACATTACGCCACCACTCATTAGCCAAACTTATAAGAACAATCATAATTTACCGGCTAGTTATTGCAATATTGATTGCCCACAATCAGCGCATTCCCTCCTTTACCATCCTTGACCGCCATGAATATACCGCGCTCTTTATTGCTTATTCGCTATTTGCCGCTACTTGTCTTGATACTCGCCACAACCGCCGTTGCCGAAGAGAAACCCATGAAAATCCGCCTGCTGCTTAACGATAAAAGCATTGCCGCAACGCTTTATGACAACCCGCAAACACGGGATTTTATCGCTCTGCTGCCGATCTCTTTAACCATGGAAAACTACGCCAATGAACGCATTGCTTATTTACCGCGCAGGCTAAGCGATAAAAATGCACCCGCAGGCAGCACGCCAAAAACCGGCGATTTATCCTATTACGCCCCCTGGGGCAATATCGCCGTTTTTCTTGAAGATTTTCGTTATTCAAAAGGATTATTGCCGCTTGGAAAAATCGATAGCGGTTTTGAACTACTGCAACAAAATGGCCCTTTTCCAGTTCGTATTGAGTTAATCCAACATGACTAAAGCGGCTTTACCAGGTAATTATTGGCTTGGCGTATTCGCCATGTCCTTTTGTGCTTTTGTATTGATTGCTTCGGAGTTTATGCCGGTCAGCCTGCTGACCCCGATTGCCGCTGATTTAAAAGTCAGCGAGGGCATGGCCGGTTGGGGTATTGGTATTTCTGGCCTGTTTGCCGTATTGACCTCATTGTTATTACCCAAGTTGCTGGGCAAGCGCGACCGCCGCAATGTGCTTTTAATCATGACCGCACTGATGGGCTTATCCGGCCTGTTGATTGCCCTCGCCGAAAGCTACTGGATATATATGAGCGGACGCGCCTTGATTGGCGTAGTAGTCGGCGGCTTTTGGTCAATGTCGGTCGCCGTAGCCATGCGCCTGGTATCCGCCGATAAAATCCCCAAGGCAATGGCGGTATTTAATGGTGGCAATGCACTGGCAACCATTTTAGCCGCCCCTTTGGGCAGTTATTTGGGCGGGCTAATCGGCTGGCGCGGGGTATTTTTACTGCTGCTGCCACTTTCGCTGATCACCGCACTTTGGCAACGCTTTAGCCTGCCGGCCTTGCCCGCATTAACTCAAACAGTAGCTACGGGACACACCACCAATGTATTTAAATTGCTTGTTTCACAAAGAAGCTTAAGTTTGGGCATGCTGGCCTGCGGCTTATTCTTTATGGGGCAGTTTGCTTTATTTACCTATATCCGCCCATTTTTGGAAACCATCACTCAAGTGAATCATGCCGAGCATCTGTCACTGATTTTACTGGTGATCGGTATCATGGGTCTTATCGGCAATCTGCTGATTGGTTTTGTATTAAAGCGCAGCTTATATGGCGTATTGGGCGGAGTTCCGATTTTTATGGCGCTGATTGCCAGCGCTTTAATAGGCTTTGGACATTATTTGCCCGCCACAGTGGTGCTGCTGGGGATTTGGGGACTCTTGGGCACTGCCGCACCGGTAGGCTGGTGGAGTTGGCTGGCTAAAACCTTGCCGCACAATGCCGAAAGCGGCGGCGCGTTAATGGTTGCAGTTATTCAACTCGCCATTGGTTTGGGTTCCATTATCGGCGGTCAATTATTTGACCAAGCAGGCTACGCGAGCACCTTTAGTTTCAGTACGGCATTGCTACTAAGCGCTGCTGCCTTTTGCTGGCTACTTGCAAGAAGGTCATGCCATCTTGACCACAGCAACAAACCAGCACAACTCGCCTGAAGGAGTGAATCATGAAACCCTTTGCTGCAACCCTTGGCTTACTAAGCAGTCTTGCTATTATTTCGGCAGAAGCCGCCGATATAAAGACTTATGATAACTTTTATCAAAGCCAGCAACTCAGCACAGAAAAAGTGCGCTTTAACAACCAATATCAAATGAAGGTTGTCGGCAATCTGTTTATGCCCAAAAATCTTGCTAAAGACAAACAATATCCGGCCATTATCGTCGGTCATCCAATGGGCGCGGTTAAAGAGCAATCGTCCAACCTGTACACACAAAAACTGGCCGAACAGGGCTTTATTACTTTGGCCATTGATTTATCGTTTTGGGGTGAAAGCGAAGGCTCGCCACGCAATGCAGTATTGCCCGATATGTATACGGAAGACTTTAATGCCGCTGCGGATTTTTTAAGTGCTCTGCCACAGGTTGACCGCGATAAAATCGGTGTACTCGGTATTTGTGGCAGCGGCGGTTTTGCTATTAGCGCCGCCAAAATAGACCCAAGGTTAAAAGCCATTGCCACCGTCAGTATGTACGATATGGGCGCTGTTACCCGTAATGGCTATAACCATTCCAGAACACTGGAACAACGCAAAGCCATGACTGCCCAAGCATCCAAACAGCGCAATCTGGAATTTACCAGCGGCGAACCGATTTTTCTTGATTATTTACCCGAAAAACTGCCTGAAGACGCGGATACGGTCACGCGGATGTATCACAGCTTTTACCGAACCGCACGCGGCGCACATATTCCAGAAGGATCAAGCCTTGAGCAAACCCAAAACCGTACATTAAGCGGAGAAATCAAGTTCCTTAACTTCTATCCCTTTAATGATATTGAAAGCATCTCGCCAAGACCGCTGTTATTTATTGCAGGCAGCAGCGCACATTCCAAAGAATTTAGCGAGCAGGCCTATCAAAAAGCGAGTGAACCTAAAGAGTTATTTTGGGTCAAAGATGCCAATCATGTCGATTTATACGACCGTGCTGATTTAATTCCCTTTGATAAACTAACGGACTTTTTCCAGCGCAATCTATAATGCCATGAAACGAAGAGCATTTATTGCAAGCAGTGCCGCATTTATTGTAAGTAGCGCAGCAGGCGCATTGATTGCGAGTAGCCCAGTGTATGCACAAAACCTGCTAAAACATTCCACCATTGAGAAAATTTTTATGAACAGCATCAAGGATAAAGTCATTGTTATTACCGGCGCATCCAGTGGATTGGGTGAAGCCACGGCAAGACTTTTGGCAACCAAAGGCGCTCGCCTGGTACTCGCCGCGCGAAGACTGGAACGACTGCAACAACTCGCCGCCGATATTATTAAGGCAGGCGGACAAGCCATTGCCGTTAAAACCGATGTCAGCAATCGGAGCGAAGTCGATAACCTGATTAAAACCGCGCAAAAGCAATTCGCCGCAGTGGATGTTTTATTTGCCAATGCTGGAATTATGCCGCAAGCACCTTTATATAAAGTGCAAGTAGATGAATGGGACAATATGATTGATGTCAATATCAAAGGCGTGCTCTACAGCATTGCTGCGGTACTGCCGATAATGCGCGAGCGTAGAGCGGGGCATATTATCAATATGTCCTCAGTGGCTGGACTTAAAGTCGCCAGTGGTCGTGCTACTGTTTACAGCGCGACCAAGTTTGCGGTTAAAGCCATTAGTGAAGGGCTGCGCGAAGAAGTCGCCGAAGAGGGTATTCGCGTGACCTGCTTGTATCCCGGCGCTATCCAAACCGAACTGGTAAACAGTATTAACGATAAAGAAAGCCGCGCCGCCGTGCAGGCGTTTTACGATAGCTACGGCAATATTTCTGCCGATGCAGTCGCCCGTGCCGTAGTTTATGCGCTGGAGCAACCGACGGATGTTGCCATCAACGACATCAGCATTCGCCCATCCAGACAGGTATTTTAAGGCTTGCCGGTAAACGCCTCGCTGGTATGCTGAGCGCTCTTTTTATCAGGAGTCGGGAGCAATCCTTATGTCATTGAAATTAGGCTTTTTAGGCACTGGCACCATCAGCGAGGCGGTTGTTCGTGGTATTTGTACGGTTGCGGCCCTTAACGCGCAAATTGCAGTTTCCCCACGCAATCAGCAGCGAGCAAAGCAACTGGCGGCAGATTTTAAATCAGTCGTTGTTACTGAAAATAACCAGCAGGTTATCGACAGCAGTGATATTGTATTTATCGCCCTGCACCGCCAGATAGTCGCCGAAGAACTTGGCAAGCTCAATTTCAGCCATGCCAAGGTTATTGTGAGCTTGGTGCCAACCATCAGCCGTGCACAAATTGCCGAATATTGCAGAGCCACTATCGATAAAGTTTATCGTGCCGTGCCCCTGCCCTTTATTGAAAAACACCAGAGCACTACGCCAATATTTCCCAATGAACCCACCCTGCACGGTATTTTTGAACAGACCGGCGGCGTGATAGTCGCCGAGGATGAAAAGCAGTTTGATCTGTTTATGCTGGGCGGCTCAACCATGGGCATTTATTTTAAATTTGCCGGGCTTTGTGCTAATTGGCTAAGCCAACAAGGCTTAGCGCCAGAGGCGGCCAATCACTATATCAGCAACCTGTTTGCCAGTCTCGCACAGCAAAGCAAGAGCCAAGATAATCCAGACTTTAAAGCGCTACAAGATGAATACTCCACGCCCGGTGGCACTAACGAGCTTATCGCCCGGCGCTTTGAAGACTTTGGTGGCAACGCGGCTTTATTAAAAGCCTTTGCCGCTGCATTAGGTGAAAAATCATGAGGTCAATATGCACACTTCTCTGATCAGCCGCAGACAATTTACCTTACTAGGCAGCGCGGCATTACTTTCCAGTCAATATCCTCAGTTGGCTTTGGCACAAACTCAAGGAAATACCATGCCCGCATTAAAAACCGTTACTCTTCCCGATGGCAGCCAAATGCCTGCACTGGGTATGGGTTCCTGGCACTTGGCGGCGGGTCGCAGACCGCTTGCCGAAGAGCAGGCCGCATTAAACTTAGGCTTATCTTTGGGTATGCGTTTAATTGATACCGCCGAAATGTACAGCAACGGTGCGTCCGAGCAATTGGTTGCACGGGTCATTGCTGATAAGCGCCAAGAAGTCTTTGTGGTCTCCAAAATATCACCACAGAATGCTTTATCAGAGCGTAGCATTCGTCACTCTTGTGAACGCAGTTTGCGTAATTTAAATACCCACTATATGGATATGTATTTATTGCATTGGCCTGCTGGCGTTAAAGACTTGCAAACGGTGGTAGCTACCTTTGAGGCGTTGAAACAAGAAGGTAAAATTCGCCATTGGGGTGTTTCCAACTTTAATGTCAAAGATATGCAAAGGCTCTATTCACTGGAAAATGGTAAAAACTGTGCAACCAATCAAGTGCGCTACAGTTTGTCTGACCGCAGTATTGAAACCTTGAAGCTACCCGAATGGAGCGAGCAAAACCGCATGCCGCTGATGGCTTATTCGCCGCTTGGCAGTGGCGGTAGTTTATTAGGCAATCCGCTATTGGCCGAAGTGGCCAAAAAACACCAGAGTACGCCTGCCGCTATTGCCATTGCCTGGACCATAAGAAATGGTTGGACTATTTCCATTCCTGAGTCCGGCAATATCAATCATATAAAAGATAATGCCAGCGCAGCAGCAATTGCCTTGGACCAGGATGATTTAAACAAGCTGGATGCTGCTTTCCCGGCACGTTATATCTCGCATTGGAGCGGAGCATAAGCCAAGCCCGCAATTTTTAATGGGTTTAACACGAGGACAATAAAATGAATGCGCCCACTATCAGTCGCCGTCAATTCACTCTTTTTACGACTACTACTTTAGCCGCAAGCTACTTGCCCTTATCTGCTTTAGCCGAACAAACCCAAGCAGCAGGCAAAACTTTAAAGCTGGCAGGTGGCAGCCCAATCCCCATATTGGGTATGGGCACGGCACGCCTTGCCACCGGTCGGCACCCCATTGAACAGGAAGAAACCGCGTTAAAAAGCGGCTTGCAACTTGGCATGGGGTTAATCGATACCGCAGAAATTTATAGCAATGGTATATCGGAGCAAATGGTTGGGCGGGTCATTAGTGGAAGGCGCCATAAGGCTTTTGTAGTTTCCAAAATCGCGCCCAGAAATGCCACTTCGGAAAACGCTATTCGCCATGCTTGCCAGCGCAGTTTACAGCATTTAAGTATCGACAGCATGGATCTATATTTGCTGCATTGGCGCGCAGGAGAAGACTTGCAAGTGGTAGTAAAAACCTTTGAAGCATTAAAAACCGAAGGAAAAATCCGCCATTGGGGCGTTTCCAATTTTTCCGTCTCTGATATGCAGGCGCTTTTCACCGTTAAAGACGGTAAAAACTGTGCGGTCAATCAAGTGCGTTATAGCTTGGCCGACCGCAGTATTGATTCTAATTAGCGTTAGAAACTGAATTAATAATCAAAGGCCATGCCAGATTCTTCGGATGCGCTCCGAGTCGAATTATTCATGTTTTTAACGCGAAATGGAATGAAACCTCCGGCCTGCTCGATTGGAGCATTACCCATAAAATGCCGTTAATGGCCTATACCCCGCTGGGACGTGGTGGGGATTTATTAAAAAACCCGCAACTTTTGATGGTTGCCAAAAAACATCAGGTCAGCCCGGCAGTGATTGCCATTGCCTGGACGCTACGCAGCGGTAATGTGATTTGTATTGCCGAATCCGGCAATATTGCCCATATCCGTGATAATAGCCAAGCGCAGTGGCTAGTTTTGGATAAAGAGGATTTGGCAACACTCGATAATGCCTTTCCTGCCTGATTGTAGTTAAGCCAAGAGCCAAGACTAAAACCGTCATGCAACAAGCCATGATCTATTTGCAGCGTACCTTTAAAGTAGAGCCGCAAGAACTGCCGCAAGTATTATGGTCGCTTTTATATGTACTTGCGCTATTTCTCGCCTGGTATTTACTACGCCCCATTCGTGACGAAATGGGTATTGCCGGTGGCGTACGCAATTTACCTTGGCTATTTACCGCCACGCTGATTGCCACACTGGCGTTAAGTCCATTATTTGCTTTGGCCGTGCGCAGGCTGTCGCGCCAGCGTTTTATTGCACTGTCTTATCGATTTTTTGCGGCTAATTTATTGCTATTTGCATTATTTTTGCAATTTGCTGCAAACAGTTGGCAGCTTTGGCTTGGGCGAGTATTTTTTATTTGGTCTTCGGTATTTAATCTATTTGTCATTTCTCTGTTTTGGTCGCTGATGGTCGATGTATTTAGCGGCGAACAAGGCAAACGGCTCTTTGGTTTACTGGCCGCCGGCGCTACCACCGGCGGTATTTTAGGCGCTTATACCGTATCACAATGGGTAGAACTTTTGGATAGAAGTGGCGTACTGCTGATGGCCATTGTTTTTTTGGAAATCGCCCTGCTGGCAGCGCAGCGCGTATTAGCCCTGTCACGTAAAAACAGCGCAAAGGCCATTAACAAAACCAGCGAACCACCCATTGGCGGTGGCGTGTTGTCGGCTTTTTCCCACTGTATGCGCTCGCCTTATTTAATCGGCATTGCGCTGTTTATGCTGCTGTACAGTGTGACTTCCACTTTTTTGTATTATCAGCAAGCGAGCATTATCGAATTAAACTTTGTTGAACGCGCCGAACGCACCGCTTTTTTAGCCAAGATGGATTTATGGAGCAATGGCCTTACTTTATTGCTGCAACTCTTTGTGAGTTCGAGACTGCTTTCAGCGGGCGGCATGGTATTAACCTTGATTATTTTGCCTTTGGTTAGCCTCGCCGGTTTTGCTGCGCTCACCCATAATCCCAATCTTATTACCTTAATGGTTGCGCAAGTGGCCAGAAGGGTTAGTAATTACGCTTTTGCCAAACCGGCGCGCGAAGTGCTGTTTACCGCCGTTAGCCGCGAAGACCGTTACAAGGCAAAAAATGTGATTGATACCGTGGTCTACCGTGCAGGCGACCAGGTCGGCAGTTGGAGTTATGCCGCGTTAATCGCGCTGGGTTTGACGTTGGCGCAAATCCCGTTGGTCGCCGTGCTGCTGTCTGTGCTCTGGTTGGGTTTAAGCATTTGGCTTGGGCGTCGTCATGCCAAGGCGCAATAAAGGCGCAGTCAGTACAATGGCGTTTTTTTAAAGCGTTACTTAAGCATGTGTGGACGCTACGCCCTGTTTCGTTGGACCGCAGAACTCGCCGCGCTGCCGGGGTTTCCGCCGCTGCAACCGGCTTGGAATCTTGCGCCGAAAAGCCAGGTGCTGCTACTGCGCAGACAAGGCCGCCAGCTTGAAGCGGCTTCGGCGCTTTGGGGGCTAACCCCGCCCTGGCTCACCGATTTAAGCCACGCCGCGCCGCACGCCCGCGCGGAAACCCTCGCCAGCACGCCGATGTTTCGTGAAGCCTTTGCCCGTCGTCGTGGCCTGCTGCCGGCCAATGGTTTTTACGAATGGCGCGGCATGGCGCGTAAACGCCCGTACTGGCTGCGTGCGGACGAGCCGCTGCTCTACTTTGCCGCGCTCTGGGAAAACTGGCCGGCAGGCGAACACAACTACTTAAGCGTGGCACTGATTACGGTCGCTGCCGGTAACAAGCGCCGCCCGCTGATACTGGATGAGGCGGTGCAATCGCTTTGGCTTGATCAAACCAGCAGCCCGGCGCATCTTGCCGAAGTGCTGCAAAGTCCACCGCCTGCGCTACGCGAGCGGGCGCTTTCGACCTTGGTCAACGACCCCGCATTAAACGGCCCAGAATGTCTGACCCCGGCTTAAGCTTTGACCCATCCGCCTTTCTCGCCACTTGCAGCCGCCTGCCCGGCGTCTACCGCATGCACAGCGAAAGCGGCGGGCTGCTCTATGTCGGCAAGGCGAAAAATTTAAAAAAACGCCTTTCCAGTTATTTTCGCTCCACCGGTCTGCCGCCGCGTAGCGCACGGCTGGTCGCGCAGATTGCGCAGATTGAAACCACCATCACCGCCAATGAGACCGAAGCGCTGCTGTTGGAACAGACGCTGATTAAAGAACAAAGGCCGCCCTACAACATCCTGCTACGTGACGATAAATCCTATCCGCATGTGCTGCTATCAAGCGGCGAATTTCCAAGACTTAGCATTCATCGTGGCGCGAAAAAAGCCAAAGGCCAGTACTTTGGCCCCTATCCCAGTGTTGCCGCCATCCGCGAAAGTCTGGCACTTTTGCAAAAAGCCTTTGCCGTACGCCAGTGCGAGGACAGCTACTTCAACAACCGCAGCCGTCCGTGCCTGCAATACCAAATCAAACGCTGCAAAGCGCCTTGCGTGGGCTTGGTGGATAGCCGCGAGTACGCCGAAGATGTGCGCCATTCGGTGATGTTCCTGCAAGGTCGCAGCAATTTACTGGTCGCTGAACTGGCCACAGCAATGGAGCAGGCGGCAAGTGCACTTAACTTTGAGCGAGCCGCCGTCCTGCGCGATCAAATCGCCATGTTAAGGCGGGTGCAAGACCAGCAGAGCATGGAAGGCGGCAGCGGCAATGTGGACGTGCTCGCCGCCGTGAGTGGGGCGGGCAGCGCCTGCGTTCACCTGCTCTGTGTGCGTGGCGGGCGCGTGCTGGGCAGCCGCAATTTCTTCCCGCAACTCGCTTTGGAAGAAGACGAAAGCGCCGTACTCGCGGCTTTTATCGCGCAATACTACCTGGGGCAGAGCGAGCGCGAACTGCCGCCGGAGCTGATCGTCAACCGCAGCCACGAAGACTGGCCGACGCTACAAGCCGCTTTGGCCTCGCAGCGCGGCACACAGCTTGCCATCAGATCGCGTGTACGTGGCACGCGCGCGCGCTGGCAGCAATTGGCCGTGACCAACGCCGAACAAGCACTTGCGGCGCGCCTCGCCGGACGCGAGCAAATCAGCGCCCGTTTTGCCGCACTGGCCGAAGCACTGAACCTGCCCGAGCCGCCGCTGCGGCTGGAATGCTTTGACATCAGTCATTCCAGCGGCGAAGCCACCGTCGCCTCATGCGTGGTATTTGGGCCAAGCGGGCCGCAAAAATCCGATTACCGCCGCTACAACATCGAAGGCATCGAACCCGGAGACGACTACGCCGCGATAAAACAAGCGCTGACCCGCCGCTTCGCGCGCGCTAAAAGCGGCGAAGGCAAACTGCCGGATATTCTCCTGATCGATGGCGGCAAAGGCCAAATGAAGCAGGCGCTCGAAGTGTTGCAGCAGCTCGCCGTACCACCTTTGATACTGCTTGGCGTAGCCAAAGGCGTGACGCGCAAGGCCGGGCTGGAAACGCTTTATCTGAATAGCCCGGAAAACCCGCTGCGCCTGCCCGCGCACTCGCCCGCGCTGCACCTTATCCAGCATATCCGCGACGAATCGCACCGCTTTGCCATCAGCGGCCACCGCGCCAAACGCGGCAAAACCCGCCGCACCTCAACGCTCGAAGACATATCCGGAGTCGGCCCCAAACGCCGCCGCGAACTGTTAACCCACTTTGGCGGATTGCAGGAACTCGCCCGCGCCAGTTTTGATGAAATCGCCAAAGCGCCCGGCATCAGCAAAAAACTCGCCGAAGCGATTTATGCCGCGCTGCACAGCGAATAGGTAGAATGCCCGTTTGCTTATCGCATTGGGTAAAGGCGAGAAACTTTGTGAATACCATCCCCAATATCCCCAATCTGCTAACTGCGCTGCGCGTATTATTAATACCGATTTTTATTGTGCTGTTTTATCTGCCTACCCCCGGCAATCATTTATGGGCGGCTGCGATATACGGCTTGGCGGCGATCACCGATTGGCTGGACGGCTATCTTGCTCGCCGCCTAAAACAAAGCACGCCCTTTGGTGCGTTTCTTGACCCGGTGGCCGATAAACTTATGGTCACAGTGACCTTGGTGTTGCTGGCTCACCAACAGGATAACCTTTGGCTCACACTTTGCGCGGTGATTATTATTGGCCGCGAAATTGTGATTTCCGCACTGCGTGAATGGATGGCGGGTATCGGCGCACAGGCGCAAGTTGCAGTCTCCTGGATGGGTAAATGGAAAACCCTGGTACAAATGAGTGCGCTGCCTATCCTGATTCTAAACCCGCCACCCTCCAGCGGTTTTTGGCCGATAACCGGCTATAGCTTGCTGCTGATTGCCGCCGTATTAACGCTTTGGTCCATGTACGAATATTTACGCGCGGCCTGGCCTTATTTAAGCGGGAAGCAATAACTTTAATCTTCCATCCCGGTCAACGGCGTAATACGCAGTGAATGGACGCGCCTGCTATTGGCGCTTAATACGCGAAAGCGCAAGCCGCCCTGTTCAATCACCTCATTACGCCGCGGCAAATAACCAAAGGCGTGCTCAATAAATTCGCCTAAATTGGCAAAGTGTTTTTCCGGCAATTCAGCGGGCATGGTGGCGTTAAAACGGCTGAGCGGGGTTTGTGCTTTAACCAGAAAATCGCCATTGGGCAATGGCCGAATGGCATTGCTGTCTTCGTCAACGTCATGTTCGTCTTCAATATCGCCGACAATTTGTTCGAGTACGTCTTCAATGGTAATCAATCCGGCCATACTGCCGTATTCGTCGATAACCACCGCCATATGGTTGTGATTGGTACGAAATTCGCGCAGCAATACATTAAGGCGTTTGGATTCGGGAACAAAGTTGGCCGGTCTTAAGCGTTTTTTTAAATCAAAACCCTCGCATGTGCCTTGAATAATCAGCGGCAGTAAATCTTTGGCGAGCAAAATACCGATCACTTCTTCGCCACTTTCATCGGTGACCGGAAAGCGCGAATGACCGGTTTCGATAATATTCGGCAGAAATTCAGCGGGACTTTGCCCGATTTTTATCAGCGCCGCTTGCGAGCGCGGCACCATAATATCGCGCACCTGCAAATCGGCGACCTGAATAGCGCCCTCAACGATAGACAGCGCCTCGGTATCCAGCAGGCCGTTTTCATGCGCCTCGCGCAGCAGTTTAAGCAGCCCTTTGCGGCTTTTTGGCTCTGCCGCAAAAAGCTGGCTTAGCCGTTCGAGCCAAGAGGTCTTGGCTTCGGGGTCATCGGTGTCTTGGTTCATTGTTCGTCTTGGTAAGGGTCGGGATAGCCCAGATCGGCGAGCAGTTCACGCTCGCGGTTTTCCATCCGTTGCGCTTGCAGCTCTTGTTCATGGTCGTAGCCCAGCAGGTGCAGGCAGCCGTGGATAAGCAAATGCGCCCAGTGCGCCTGCGCCGATTTGCCTTGCTCAATAGCCTCGCGCTCGATTACGGCAGGACAGAGGATAAGCTCGCCCAAAATCGGCAGGTCAACGCCAGGCAGCGGCTCAAACGGGAAGGACAATACGTTGGTCGCGTAGTCGCGCCCGCGAAACGCCATGTTAATCGCCCGCGCGGGTTCTTCATCGAGCAGGCTGATTTCCAGTTCCAGTGGCGGCTTTCGTTCACTTAACGCGGCGGCGCAGCAGCGCCGAAACAGCGCTTCATCGGGCACGGTCAAGCGGCTGTGGTTGTGCAGCTCGATACAAAGCTCAGACATGGCTGGCGGCGTCGTGGCGCTCGTAGGCTTCGACAATGCGCTGCACCAACGGATGGCGCACCACGTCTTTGGGCTCAAAATGGGTGAAGGAAATGCCCGCCACATCGCGCAGCACTTCGCTGACCTGCACCAGCCCGCTGCGCGTGCCGCGCGGCAGGTCTATTTGCGTGATGTCCCCGGTAATCACCGCGGTCGAACCAAAGCCGATGCGTGTCAGAAACATTTTCATCTGTTCGGTGGTGCAGTTTTGGCTTTCGTCCAAGATGATAAAGCTGTGATTAAGCGTGCGACCGCGCATGTAGGCGAGCGGAGCGATTTCAATCACTTGTTTTTCAATCAGCCGCGCGACCTTCTCAAAGCCCAGCATTTCGTAAAGCGCGTCGTACAGCGGGCGCAGATAGGGGTCGATTTTCTGCGCCAGGTCGCCGGGCAAAAAGCCTAATTTCTCGCCCGCTTCCACCGCCGGACGCACCAGCAAAATGCGCCGCACCTGTTCGCGTTCCAGCGCCGCCACCGCGCAGGCGACCGCGAGCCAAGTTTTACCGGTTCCGGCAGGACCTATGCCAAAGTTGATGTCGTGCTGCAAAATCGCCCGCACATAGCGCTGCTGGTTAGCGCCGCGCGGGCGGATTAAGCCTTTGCGCGTGGGCAGTGAAACCTGCGGCTCATCGGCAGGCGCCTCCAGCTCAGACTGCTGCAAAAACAGGTGCACGCGCTCCGGCGACAATTCGCTGTGCTCGGCTTCGCGCCACAGGCGCTTGAGCAGTTGTTCGGTGCTTTGGGTGTTTTCTGCGCTGCCTATCAGCTCAAACTGATTGCCACGATTGCGGATGCTCACTTCAAGACGCTGCTCAATCAGGCGCAGATGTTCGTCAAACTGGCCGCAAAGATTGGCAAATCGCTCGGTCTCGAAAGGCTCAAGGGTAAAACGTAAGGGGCTGTCCAAGGGAGGAAGGAATACCGGTTGCAAGAAAAGTGCGCAGAATAAACCTATCGGCTAAAGCTAGGCAATCAACCCGGCCTCGCGCAGCGCAGCACAGGCTTTGTGCTTTTGTGCGGCAACATCCGCAGCTAGCCGCCGTCCACGCATGGCGGCAAGGCGCTGGGTCGGCGGCGCGGCTTTGCGTTGTTGCAGACAGATCAGCGCTTGTTCGGCGCTAGCACGGTCGTTGCAGACCAGCGCAACATCAGATCCGGCAGCAAGCGATGCCTCGGTACGAGCGCGCAAATCACCGACGCAGGCCGCACCTTGCATCGTTAAATCGTCGCTAAAAATCAGCCCGTTAAAGTTAAGTTCGCCGCGCAAAATGTCTTGCAGCCAGCGCCGCGAAAATCCCGCCGGTTGTTCGTCCACTTGCGGATAAACCACATGGGCCGGCATCACCGCGGCAAGCGACGGCGCAAGCTGGATAAAAGGTTGCAGGCAACTTTGCCGTATCTGCTCAAGGCTGCGCGTATCAACCGGCAATGCCAAGTGCGAATCCGCCCTTACATAGCCGTGCCCGGGGAAGTGTTTGCCGCAAGCGGCCATACCCGCCTCGTTCATACCCTGGATAAAAGCCGCGGCCAGTTTCGTAACCTCTCCTGGCGAGGTGGCAAAGGCGCGATCGCCGATGACTTCGCTTGCGCCGTAGTCTAAGTCAAGCACTGGCGCAAAGCTAAAATCCAGCCCCACCGCAAGCACTTCAGAGGCCATCAAAAAGCCGCACTGCTGTGCCAATAGCTCGCTATTTGCGCCGCATTCGAGCAAGCTACGCATCGGCGGCAGGCGGACAAACCCTTCGCGCAAGCGCTGCACCCGTCCGCCTTCTTGGTCTACCGCCAGCAGCAAATCGGGGCGCACCGTGCGGATAGCGGCGCACAGCTCTTTTACTTGCTCGGGATGTTCGATATTGCGGGCAAATAAAATGACCCCGCAAACTTCGCGCTGGCGCAGTATGTGGCGGTCTTCAGTGCTTAACGTCGTGCTTTCAATATCCAGCATTAACGCCGCTTGCGGTTGATGGGTCATTTTCAGATTATTCCTTAAATTCAAATGCAGCCTGTTCAATAGTGAGCGGACAATTGAGCGGCACAAGCTCAAATAATTGCCGCATCGGCTCGCTGTGCAGTCTGATGCAGCCATGCGAACGGGCAATGCCCATCGGCTGCGTATCCGGCGTGCCGTGCAAATAAATGTAGCGACGAAAGGTATCGACCTGCCCCAAGCGATTGCGCCCCACCTCGCAGCCGGACAACCAAAGAATGCGCGTTAAAATCCAGTCGCGTTCGGGAAACTGCTGAGCGAGCGCCTCAGACCAAATCTCGCCCGTCCAGCGCCTGCCCGCAAGTACCGCCCCAAGCGGCAGCCCCGCGCCTATTTTCGCCCGCACAATATGCCGCCCGCGAGGCGTACAGCCCGAACCGTTTTGCTCGCCCGCGCCCTTGGCGGCGGTGGAAACCGGCAACCGCAAGCACAATTGCCCAGCCGCAAAGCCGTACAGGCACTGGTCGGCCAGCGAGATATGCAAAAAATCGAGTGTCATGGGCGAGCAGCTTAGGCGGCGTGTTCGCTCTGTACAAGCTTAAAGGGCTTGTGCGGCACGTTCCTTGGTAGTGCCCTCCTGGGAACACCTGCTCGTTGAATCCAAGAAGCCAATTCCTGTAATCAATTTGGGTCTATCCAATTTTCCACTTGCAATCCGCTGGATTCGTAGAGAGTGAAGTCCGCAAGGTTGTTGCTGACCAGCGGCACATCAAGAGCGATGGCGTGGGCTGCAATGAGCCGGTCAAAATTGGCCTTGCGGTTTGGGTGCTGCATCGTCAGCAGGGCATAGTGCTCTGCGGCCTTTCGGCAAAACGGAACAACTTCCAGCAATTCCAGCAAACCGTTGATGGCGGCAGCACCGTCCTTGTCCGTCGCGCAAAACAACTCGCCCCATGTGATCGCGCTGATGGCGATTTCTCCGCGCCTGTATTCGGCAAACCTGCCGATCACTTCGGGCGGCTGGCGCTTGGCAATATAGATGCAGATATTGGTGTCCAGCATCCGTTTAATCACGACCAGTCCCTTTCTTCTGCTTCAAACTCCGGGCGCAGCCCCGAATGGTGTTTCCCCAACTCCGCGAGCAACAAGGGGAGTCGTTCCAAGGTCTCCTCTTTGGGTTCGATGATGATTTTGTTGCCCCGCCTGTGGACGTTCAGTTCGGTCTTGGGCGGAAATGCCATGTGGGCCGGAATACGTACCGCTTGGGAGTTTCCGGCACGGAATTGTCGGGTAACAAAGACTTCAGGCATCTCCAAGTCCTCTGGTTTCGGCGTGATTGCTCATTGTGATCCCGCGTTATTACGAAGGCAACCCACATCATCCTGACTGACCTGAATTATCGCTTCGCTACTGAATCTTGCAGCCTGTTTTCGGTGCCCGTTGGACGCAAAATCGAACTGACATGTCCAACTCTGGCGGGCGCAGTACTGCTCCAGCACTTGCTTTTGCCGCTCCAGCTCGTCTTTTCCGACAGCCTTCCCGATGCTTCCCAACGCCGCAGCGTCGTGATCGAAACACCCCGCACTTGCGCCGCTGCTTATCAATCTCTCTATTTTGCAGAACCTAGCCAAGCCGAAACAAAATCATCAAAGCGGCTTTGTTTTGCGGCTTCAAGTTGGCTTTGCTCGTTAAGCGATTGTTTAATGCTCGCCTCAAAAGCCGCTTGTTGTTCGGGATTTAAGGGTTTTTCGGCGAAGTAGGCGGCGTGTTTTGCGCTTTGCTTTAGGGCAAAACCTGCAAAACCTTCACCGTTTTGCCGTAATTCGTCCAGTACCCTGGCCGATGGGGTTTGTGCCGGGTCTTCGAGTTTGGCCCTCTGGGCGGCGAGCACTGGGTTGTACAGGTTGCATCCTCCCGCGCGGTCTAACAGTTCGGCAATGGGTGCGCACTGTTGCAGAATTTGCTGCCCCCAATCGCGCAGTAAAACCGGCTTGCCGCGTTGATTAAGCATCAGCAAAGGTTCGCGGCCACGGCTGACGGTTTGCAGGAAGTTATCGGTCGAAGCCTGGCATTCGCCGTCTTCGAGCAGCGGGCTGTCTTGTAGGGCGCAGTAGAGCAAAAACACTTCTAAAAACCGCGCCTGCGTTTGGTCAATCCCGAGCGGCAGAAACGGGTTAATGTCCAGACAGCGCACCTCGATATATTGCACACCGCGGGCGAGCAGCGCGCTTAGCGGGCGTTCGCCGTTTTCGGTGACACGCTTGGGACGGATACTGGAATAGTATTCGTTCTCGATTTGCAGGATATTGCAACTGAGCTGCTGCCACTTTCCGCTTGCATTGTGCGTACCCTGCGCCGCATAAGGCGGCCAAGGGGTGGATACGGCGCGGTGCAGGCTGTCGGTATAGCTGGTCAAATCGTTGTAACAGGGCGTCAAGCTGCGCTGCGCGGCGCTTTGGTAGCCCAAATCACTCATCCGCAGACTGGTTGCCCAAGGCAGGTACAGCGTTTGCTCATCCAGCTTTTTAAGCTCGCCCTGCCCGTTTCGCATAAAACTACGGTCGAGCGCAGGCGATGCGCCAAACAGGTACATCAGTAACCAGCTATAACGGCGGAAGTTGCGGATCAGCGCGATATAGCACCGCGATTGGTAATCCTGCAAATCCCCGCAGGTACCTTCTTCTTGCTGTAGCAGTGCAAACAACCGTTCATCCAGGGAAAAGTTGTAGTGGATACCGGCAATGCACTGCATGGTTTTGCCGTAACGCAGCGCCAAACCTTTGCGGTAGATGTATTTGAGTTTGCCGATATTGGAGTTGCCGTAGCGGGCTATCGGTATTTCGGCCTCGGCGGGCAGCGGGCATGGCATGGAAGCGCTCCACAGCCGCTCGTTTTGCAGACGGCTTAGGGTGAAGCGGTGGATGCGCTCCAGCTCCTGCAAACAGGCCGTGCCGGATAGTGCCGGGGTAATAAATTCGAGCAGCGACTCGGAATAATCGGTGGTGATTTGTGGATGACAGAGCGCCGAACCCAAGGCCTTCGGATGCGGCGTTTGTGCCAATTCGCCGTCCAGAGTGACGCGCAGCGCTTCGCGCTCAATGCCGCGCAGTCCGGCGCTTAACAAAGGCCGGCCTTCCTGCGTATCGAGCAGGGCAAGGCGGCGGTGCAAAAGCTTATTCAACGCAAATTCCTTGTTATGGGTAAGTCCGATTAGCGCTTGAGTTTTTTCGCGTTGGCAAACAGCGCCGCCATTGCGCCATTGGCAGGGGCACCCGCTGGTTTGGCGGGTTTATTTGCCTTGGCGTTTTTTGGCGCCACGGTTTTTTCGCCGGGCTTGTCATGCAATCGCATGGACAGTGCAATACGTTTGCGCGCGGGGTCTACCTCCAGCACTTTGACTTTGACCAAATCACCGGCTTTGACCGCGTCATGCGGGTCTTTGATAAATTTTTCCGACAGTGCACTGATATGCACCAAGCCATCCTGATGCACGCCAATATCGACAAAAGCGCCAAAGGCGGCGACATTGGTGACCACCCCTTCGACCACCATGCCTAGCTGTAAATCAGCGATTTTATGAATGCCTTCGGCAAATTGTGCGGTTTTAAATGCGGGGCGCGGGTCGCGGCCGGGTTTGTCGAGTTCTTTTAAGATGTCGTTTACCGTCGGCAGACCAAAACGCTCATCGGCAAAGCGCTGCGCGTCAATGCTCTTTAAAAAGGCTGAATCGCCCATCAGGCTTGCAAGTTCACGTCCGCTTGCCTTGGCGATACGCTCAACCAAAGGATAAGCCTCTGGATGCACGGCGCTGGCATCCAGTGGATGCTCAGCATCCACTACGCGCAAAAAGCCCGCGGCCTGCTCAAAGGTTTTCTCGCCCAAGCGCGGCACTTTTTTAAGCGCTTGGCGCGAGCGAAACGCACCGTTTTGGTCACGAAACTGCACGATATTTTGCGCCAGCGTGCTGTTTAGGCCGGATACGCGCGAAAGCAGCGCCGTTGAGGCGGTGTTTAGGTTAACGCCGACCGCGTTGACGCAGTCCTCCACCACCGCATCCAGCGAACGCGAAAGTTTAAGTTGCGAAACATCGTGCTGATATTGCCCAACACCAATGGATTTCGGCTCGATTTTTACCAGTTCGGCGAGCGGGTCTTGCAGGCGGCGGGCGATGGAGACTGCGCCGCGCAAGGACACATCGAGCTCAGGAAACTCCTTTGCGGCCAGTTCCGAGGCCGAATAGACCGAAGCGCCCGCTTCGCTGACCATCACTTTGCTGAGTTTTAAATTCGGTAATTTGGCGAGCAACTCGCTGGCCAGTTGGTCGGTCTCGCGGCTCGCCGTACCGTTGCCGATGGCGATTAAATCCACCGCATGCTTGGCACAAAGCCCCGCAAGCCGCGCAAGGCTGCCGTTCCAATCGTTTTTCGGCGCATGCGGGTAAATAGTGGCGGTATCGAGCAGTTTGCCGGTCGCATCAATCACCGCCA
>NZ_LSZO01000207.1 GCF_001580025.1 Ventosimonas gracilis
GCCTGCAATGGCCCTCGGTGTTCGTGAACGCGGGTAATGATGTGGCGAAGCTTCAGGCCGTTATCGGTCAAGCTATGGATGCGCTGCAAGTCCACCCGCAACACGTCCCGCTTGCCGAACCGCCAGCCCGCATTGATTCGGGCAAGAAAATCCTCGTCGGCAATTTCGGCGTGGAAGGCAACGCTGCCATCGGAAAACCGCCATTTGTGGCCTTCCTTGAAGGCGGCGGATTCGATTTGCAGCCATACATTTTCGGTGACATTGTCGGAAAGTGTTTCTTCGTCTTGCGCGGCGGCGGCGATAAAAAATTTCAGCTCTTCGCTGCGGACAATGGCTTGCGCTTGTCCGTCTTTGCCCGCAGCGAAAAGGTCGATACCTTCGCGCTCAAGCGGCTTGAGGATTTTGGCCATCGACTGGCGCACTGTGTGGGATTCGTAGAGTTTGGCGGTGAGCAGGCTT
>NZ_LSZO01000208.1 GCF_001580025.1 Ventosimonas gracilis
TCGATACCTTCGCGCTCAAGCGGCTTGAGGATTTT
This sequence comes from Ventosimonas gracilis, assembly GCF_001580025.1. Classification (GTDB taxonomy): domain Bacteria; phylum Pseudomonadota; class Gammaproteobacteria; order Pseudomonadales; family Pseudomonadaceae; genus Ventosimonas; species Ventosimonas gracilis. Next base: position 36 of record NZ_LSZO01000208.1, read on the forward strand.
GGCCATCGACTGGCGCACTGTGTGGGATTCGTAGAGTTTGGCGGTGAGCAGGCTTGCCGTATAGGTTTCTATGGTTTGAGCTGCGGCGCACTCAAACACTGCGCTGTCTTCTTTTTTTTCGATACGGCTGGGCTTGCGTCCGCGCAGCCATTGGATCAGCCCGATCAGCCCGCCGCCGGTAAGCCCCACGGCGGAAAGCATG
>NZ_LSZO01000209.1 GCF_001580025.1 Ventosimonas gracilis
GGTGGTGAGATTGTCAAGAAGCATTTTTCGCCTCCTTCTTGGTCTTTGCGGCGGGCAATGGCCGGTGCAAAGGGCAAATGCTAGACTCGCGCGATATTCAGGGAGACCCACATGACCGGTAATGTCCGTTTTTCTGTCCGCTATGACGGCCCGGCGCTGTCCAATCACAGCATAGACGTGCGCGAACTGGCACCCGCGCTGGTCGCGTTTTCGGACTTGCTCGCAGGCGCTCGCCAAGCCGCTTTCCCTGACGTGCCAGGGGTGTGCGTCAAGGTTGGCGGCAACTTCAAGGCAGGCTCCTTCGGCATTGACCTGATGATTGAGCAAACGCTGATCGAGCAAGCGGTATCCCTGTTTTCCGGCAAGGAATCGGCGGCGACTGCAAACCTGATCGCCATGCTTTCCGCCGTGGGGCTTACCGGCGGCGGGCTGATCGGGCTGATCCAATGGCTGCGCGGACGCAAGCCCAGCCGTATCGAAAAAAA